>NZ_JBJURH010000014.1:0-209152 GCF_046098215.1 Streptomyces sp. Da 82-17 | reverse complement strand
GGACCCCTCTGCAGGACCTTCCGGAGACGGCAGGTAAAGTCATGGGGCATCGTTGGCACGTTTCCCCACAGGAGGCCCCCGGGTGGAGGTCCAGGAGACCCGCGTACAGACCGACCGGGTCCTCACCATCCCGAACATCCTCAGCATGGCGCGTCTGGTCGGCGTGCCCCTTTTCCTGTGGTTGATCCTCAGGCCGGTCTTCGGGGGCCCCAACAGCGACGGCTGGGCGTTGCTGGTGCTGATGCTCAGCGGCGTCAGCGACTATTTGGACGGCAAGCTCGCCCGTCGCTGGAATCAGATCAGCAATCTGGGCCGGCTCCTCGACCCCGCCGCGGACCGGCTCTACATTCTTTCCACGCTGCTCGGGCTGACCTGGCGAGAGATTCTGCCGATCTGGCTGACGGCGCTCTTGCTGGCGCGCGAACTGCTGCTGCTGGTGATGGTCGGTATCCTCCGGCGGCACGGATATCCGCCGCCGCAGGTGAACTTCCTTGGAAAAGCTGCGACGTTCAACCTCATGTACGCCTTCCCGCTGCTGCTTCTCAGCGACGGCACGGGGTGGCTCTCGTCGTTGGCTGCTATTTTCGGCTGGGCGTTCGCCGGATGGGGTACAACGCTGTACTGGTGGGCAGGGATCCTCTATGTGGTTCAGGTCCGCCGGCTCGTCAAGGCGGACTCCAAGGCCGATTGAGCCTGTCGAATCTGCGACCGAAGACCGGTACGCGGTCCGCGCTTGAGGCGGACCTGCTCGGACGGGCTAAGTCGGCAAGACAGTCGTCTCTTCGAGGAGGACGCTTCCGACATGAAAGCCGTCGTGATGGCCGGCGGCGAAGGCACTCGTCTTCGCCCCATGACCTCGAGCATGCCCAAACCGCTCCTGCCGGTGGCGAATCGGCCAATCATGGAGCACGTGCTGCGGCTGCTCAAACGGCATGGGCTCAGCGAAACCGTCGTCACCGTTCAGTTTCTGGCGTCGCTCGTCAAGAACTATTTCGGTGACGGTGAAGAGCTCGGAATGGAGCTCACCTATGCCAATGAGGAGAAGCCACTAGGCACCGCAGGGAGCGTCAAGAACGCGGAAGAAGCACTCAAGGACGATGCGTTCCTCGTCATCTCCGGGGATGCGCTGACCGACTTCGACCTCACCGAACTCATCAATTTCCACAAGGAAAAGGGCGCACTGGTCACGGTTTGTCTGACCAGGGTGCCCAATCCGTTGGAGTTCGGCATCACCATCGTCGACGAAGACGGCAAGGTCGAGCGCTTCCTCGAGAAGCCCACCTGGGGACAGGTCTTCTCCGACACCGTCAACACCGGCATCTACGTCATGGAGCCGGAAGTCTTCGACTACGTACAGCCCGACGTCCCCGTCGACTGGTCCGGTGACGTGTTCCCGCAGCTGATGAAGGACGGAAAGCCGATCTACGGCTTCGTCGCCGAGGGCTACTGGGAGGACGTTGGCACCCACGAGAGCTACGTGAAGGCCCAGGCGGACGTCCTCGAAGGAAAAGTCGACGTAGAACTCGACGGATTCGAGATCTCGCCCGGAGTGTGGGTCGCCGAAGGGGCGGAAGTGCACCCCGACGCCGTGCTGCGCGGGCCGCTCTACATCGGGGACTACGCGAAGATCGAAGCCGACGTGGAAATTCGCGAGCACACCGTCGTCGGCTCCAACGTCGTCGTGAAGAGCGGGGCGTTCCTGCACAAGACCGTGGTGCACGACAACGTGTATGTCGGGCAGCAGTGCAATCTGCGCGGTTGCGTCATCGGGAAGAACACCGACGTCATGCGGGCCGCGCGGATCGAGGACGGGGCCGTCATCGGGGACGAGTGCCTCATCGGTGAAGAGTCCATCGTGCAGGGCAACGTACGCGTCTATCCGTTCAAGACCATCGAAGCCGGCGCGTTCGTCAACACCTCCGTGATCTGGGAGTCCCGCGGCCAGGCGCATCTGTTCGGGGCCCGCGGAGTGTCCGGAATTCTCAACGTCGAGATCACGCCGGAACTGGCCGTTCGACTGGCCGGGGCCTATGCGACGACGTTGAAGAAGGGGGCCACCGTCACCACCGCCCGTGACCATTCGCGTGGCGCGCGGGCGTTGAAGCGGGCCGTGATCTCCGCGTTGCAGGCGAGCGCCATCGACGTACGGGATCTGGAGAATGTGCCGTTGCCCGTGGCGCGGCAGCAGACCGCGCGGGGCAGTGCCGGCGGAATCATGATCCGTACGACACCAGGGGTGCCGGACTCCGTCGACATCATGTTCTTCGACGGGCGCGGGGCCGACCTTTCGCAGGCCAGTCAGCGGAAACTCGACCGGGTCTATGCGCGGCAGGAATACCGGCGGGCGTTCCCCGGGGAGATCGGGGATCTGCGTTTCCCGGCCAGCGTGTACGACTCGTACACCGGGTCGTTGCTGCGGAATGTCGATACCAGCGGGATCGCGGAGTCCGGGCTGAAAGTCGTGGTCGACGCGTCCAACGGAAGTGCCGGACTCGTGCTGCCCAGCCTTCTCGGGAAGCTCGGGGTCGACGCCCTGACCGTCAATCCCGGACTCGACGAATCGCGGCCCACCGAATCCATCGAGGCGCGGCGGGCCGGGCTCGTACGGCTCGGGGAGATCGTCGCGTCCGCGCGGGCCGCGTTCGGTGTGCGGTTCGACCCGGTCGGCGAACGCCTGTCGCTCGTCGACGAGAAGGGGCGGATCATCGAGGACGACCGGGCGCTGCTCGTGATGCTCGACCTGGTGGCCGCGGAGCGGCGCAGCGGGCGCGTGGCGCTGCCGGTGACGACGACGCGGATCGCCGAGCAGGTCGCCGCGTACCACGGCACGCAGGTGGAGTGGACGACGACGTCGCCGGACGATCTGACCAGGGTCGGGCGGGACGACGCGACGATCTTCGGCGGCGACGGGCGCGGCGGGTTCATCGTTCCGGAGTTCAGCAGCGTCTTCGACGGTACGGCGGCGTTCGTACGGCTCATCGGACTGGTGGCGCGTACGCAGCTCACGCTCAGCCAGATCGACGCGCGGATCCCGCGGGCGCACGTGCTGCGGCGGGACGTGCCCACGCCGTGGGCCGTGAAGGGGCTCGTGATGCGCCGGGTCGTCGAGGAGGCGGGCGAGCGGTCCGTGGACACCACCGACGGCGTGCGGGTCGTGGAGGCCGACGGGCGCTGGGTGATGGTGCTGCCCGACCCGGCCGAGGCCGTCACCCATCTGTGGGCCGAAGGGCAGGACGACACCTCCGCTCAGCATCTGCTCGACCAGTGGTCCGCGGTGGTGGAGAGCGCCGGACGCTGACCTCGGGGCGTGCCGGGCGGCGCCCCCGCCCGGCACGCCGGTGGGGCCATTCGGAGGTACGGGGCGCGACGTGCGACGATGTGCGGCATGCCGCAGCCCCCCGTTCGGAGCACACCCTCCCCGCCCTCGCGCCCGGACGCTTCGATGTCGCTGCTCACCAACGTGATGGACCACAGCCTCGACGACGGCTACGCGGAGGCGGCGGCCCGCAAGCAGGCCGAGGGCAACGGCGGTCTGCCGCGTACGCTGCGGGCCAAACTGGGCCTCGCCGCAGGCCTTGTGCTGGCCGCGCTGGTCGTGACGGTCGGGGCGGCGCAGGCGCGGATAGCGGCGCCGGTCGTCGCGAAGGAGCGCGAGGAGCTCATCGACCGCATCGAGCGCGAGACGGACGCCGCCGAGAAGCTCGAGGGCGACGTCGACGCGCTGCGTGACGACGTCGGCCGGCGCCAGCGCGCCGCACTGCAGAAACACGGCGGTGACAAGGGCGAGTTGACGGCCCTGCTCTCGGGCGCGACCGAGGTGTACGGGCCGGGCGTCCGCCTGGTCGTCGACGATGCGAAGAACACCGAGCAGGGCGGGGGCGGGCCGCGCGAGAGCAGCGGCTTCTCCGACAACGGCCGGGTGCGCGACAGGGACATGCAGCAGGTCGTCAACGGCCTCTGGCAGTCCGGCGCGGAGGCCATCGCCATCAACGGCCAGCGGCTGACGTCGCTGTCGGCGATCCGTGCGGCGGGCGACGCCATACTGGTCGACAACAAGCCGCTGGTGCCCCCGTACACGGTGCTCGCGGTGGGGAACGGGCAGCAGTTGAGCACCGAGTTCCAGGACAGCGTCGACGGGCAGTATCTGCACGCGCTGCAGGAGAACTTCAACATCAGGGCGCGCATCTACGTGGAGGACGAGGTGCGGCTGCCCGCCGCGCCGAGCCTCATCGTTCGCAATGCTGAGCCGCTAGCAGGAAAGGGCACATCGTGATCGCCGTACTGGGCCTCGTCGTGGGAGTCGTGGTCGGACTTTTGGTCCGGCCAGAGGTTCCCGCGGTGGTCGAGCCGTATCTCCCGATCGCCGTGGTGGCGGCACTCGACGCGGTGTTCGGTGGCCTGCGCGCGATGCTCGACGGGATCTTCGACGACAAGGTGTTCGTCGTGTCCTTCCTGTCCAACGTGGTCGTGGCCGCGCTGATCGTGTTCCTGGGCGACAAGTTGGGCGTGGGCGCGCAGCTGTCGACGGGCGTGGTCGTCGTGCTCGGCATCCGGATCTTCTCCAACGCTGCCGCGATCCGGCGGCACGTGTTCCGGGCGTGAGGCCGATGCGGAGCGAACTGCCCCCAGAGGAGCCCAACAAGCCGGAGCAGTCCGGGGAAGCGGCGAAGCCCGCCGAGGCCGAGACACCGCCGTCCGCTTCATCTCGTACGGATCGTGCGGATGGTGCGGAAGGCGCGGATCGTACGGAGAAGTCGGCGGCCGACGCGGGAGCTCCGGCCGGTGACGCGACCGGTACGAAGGAGAGCGGCGGCGAGGCGGAGCTGACCGGTCGGCAGCGTCTCGCGCGGAGCCTGTGGCCGCCGAAGGTGTCGCGGGCCCAACTCATCGTCGCGCTGCTGCTGTTCGTGCTCGGGCTCGGTCTGGCGATCCAGGTGCGGTCCAACAGCGAGAGCAGTGCTCTGCGCGGCGCGCGACAGGAAGATCTTGTCCGCATTCTCGATGAACTCGACGACCGTACTCAGCGTCTTGAGGACGAGAAGCAGCGTCTCGACGACCAGCGCACCGAGTTGGAGAACAGCTCGGACCAGGCCGAGGAGGCGCGTAAGCAGACGATCGAGAAGGAGCGGCAACTGGGCGTGCTGGCGGGCACGGTGGCGGCGCAGGGACCGGGCATCACCCTGACCGTGACCGACTCCAGGGGCGCGGTCGAGGCGGACATGCTGCTCGACGCGATCCAGGAGCTGCGCGCGGCCGGTGCGGAGGCGATTCAGATCAACGACGTACGGGTCGTGGCGGGCACCTATCTCGAGGACGCCGCAGGGGGAGTGAGGGTGGACGGCCGCAAGGTCGCGGCGCCGTACCGCTTCAAGGTCATCGGCAAGCCGCAGGACCTGGAGCCGGCGCTCAACATCCCTGGCGGCGTTGTCCAGACGCTGGAGAAGGAGCAGGCCACGGTCGCGGTGGCACAGGCCGAGAAGATCGTCGTTGATGCCTTGCGACGGGCGAATCGTCCTGACTACGCTCGGTCGTCCTCCTAGTGAGGCGGGGGTACATGAGGGCAGTTGTGCAGGGACAAGGAGTAGCGGGGGGTCGACGCATCGGAAGCATGGTGCGTGGTGGAAACTGTCGGGTGGATACGGACGTTGTGACTATGTCCGTGTTTCCGATGTACGCCGGTGTGAGCATTCAGGGTTCGTCCTGCCCCACGGGCGGGTCTGTTTCGGTCAAGGGGAATCGCCCGTGAAGTTGTTTGCGAAGTTGTTCGGCAAGAGCGGCCGGGAGGACGGTGGCGACGCCACCGCTCGGCACCGCGCGCCGCACCAGGGAGACGCCGAGGCGCAGGGCGCCGAGCGGCCGTTGTTCCGTGACGAGGTGTCCGGCGGCAGCGGTGACCTTTCCGGCGGCCGGGGCGCGTCTTCTGTTGACCCTGCGGCGTCCGGCCGCATAGGTTTCGGGGAACCGTCAACCTCAAGTACGGGTGGAGAGTTTGCCTCCGGCCCGTACGCATCCGACGCCGCGCGGCAGGAGGATCCGTCCATGTCGGCCTTGCCGGTTTGTACCAGGTGCGGGCATCGGAACGCCGAGGCCAGCAGGTTCTGTTCCAACTGCGGTTCGCCGCTGCGCGCGGGCGCGGCCGCGGAGCGTCCCTCGGAGACGACGTCGACGATCTCGATCTCCGGCATCGAGGCGTACGACGCGGAGGCGACAGGGCAGACGCAGTCGCCCGCGCTGTCCCCGGAGGCCCAGGCCGCCGTGGACGCGCTGCCGCTCGGCTCGGCCCTCCTGGTGGTCCGCCGGGGCCCGAACTCGGGCAGCCGCTTCCTCCTCGACGGCGAGCTGACGACGGCGGGCCGGCACCCGCAGAGCGACATCTTCCTGGACGACGTGACGGTGTCGCGCAGCCATGTGGAGTTCCGCCGCGGCGCCGACGGCACGTTCACCGTCGCCGACGTGGGCAGCCTCAACGGCACGTACGTCAACCGGGAGCGGATCGACTCGGTCCCGCTGTCGAACGGCGACGAAGTGCAGATCGGTAAGTACCGGCTGGTCTTCTACGCGAGCCAGCGGAGCATCTGACCCTCCCCCTGGCTCCGTCCGGGGGAGCACTCCAGGGAAGGTCCATGCGTCAATCACCGAGGGGCGGTGCCGAATCCGGCACCGCCACCGCGGGCGGTCGCCTGGTGAGCATCGGTTCGGTGCTCAATCAGCTGCGCGACGAGTTCCCCGAGGTCACCATCTCCAAGATCCGTTTCCTGGAGTCCGAGGGGCTCGTCGAGCCGCAGCGCACACCGTCCGGGTACCGGAAGTTCAGCCCCGAGGACGTCGAGCGGCTCGCTCAGGTGCTGCGCATGCAGCGCGACCACTACCTGCCGCTGCGGGTCATCAAGGAGCACCTGGACGCCGCCGAGCGCGGCGAGGACGTACAGCTGCCCTCCGTGGGCCCGCAGCGCAGCCACGGGGATCTGGCGGACGACCTGCCGGAGGTCGTCGTGCACGCCGCCGCCCTGGTCGGGCGGGCGGAGTTCCTGGAGGCGGCCGAGGTCAGCCCGGAGCAGCTCGACGAGTGGGAGTCGTACGGCCTGATCACGCCGGTGGCGGACGGTGGGTACGACATCGAGGCCGTGCAGGTGGCACGGCTGATCGCGCAGCTGGGCGATTTCGGGATCGAGCCACGGCATCTGCGGGCCATGCGCGCCTCGGCCGAGCGGGAGGCGGGCCTGGTCGAGCAGGTCGTCGCACCGCTGCGCCGGCACCGTAATCCGCAGACCAGAGCCCATGCGGAAGCCCGTACGAAGGAACTGGCGACCCTGACGGTCCGGCTGCATTCGGCGCTGGTGCAGACCGCTCTGCGGGTCCGGTTGCACTGACGAGAAGTCGGCCCGACTACCCAAACCTGCCTGGCAGGTCCTAGGGTTGCTGTGTGAATGAGCTCGACGTCGTCGGTGTCCGGGTCGAAATGCCCTCCAACCAACCGATCGTGCTCCTGCGTGAAGTGGGAGGCGATCGGTACCTCCCCATCTGGATCGGTCCAGGGGAGGCGACCGCCATCGCCTTCGCACAGCAGGGGATGGCGCCTGCGAGGCCGCTGACGCACGACCTGTTCAAGGACGTGCTGGAGGCGGTGGGTCAGGAGCTCACGGAAGTGCGCATCACGGACCTGCGGGACGGTGTTTTCTACGCGGAGCTGGTGTTCGCCAGCGGGGTCGAGGTCTCGGCCCGTCCGTCCGACGCGATAGCGCTCGCGCTGCGCACCGGTACGCCGATCTTCGGCAGTGACGGTGTGCTCGACGACGCGGGGATCGCGATTCCGGACGAGCAGGAGGACGAGGTGGAGAAGTTCCGCGAGTTCCTCGACCAGATCTCGCCGGAGGATTTCGGCACCAACAGCCAGTGAAGCGCCGCTCACGCGGACCTGTCAGACCATTCGGCTAGCCTTTCCCGGCGGTGGGGCACCGGAAACCACTCTCAGGGTGATTATCACTCGGCATGCCGAGTGTGGCGTTCGTTGACGCACCCATGGGTACTGCCTACCGTCGAGAAGGCAGGTCAAGGACGGAGGTCGGCGTGAGAAGCAGCGGCGACGGTACGGCTGGGGGAGCTTCCGGGCGCAGTCCGGGAGAGAGCGGGCCGTATCCGCTCCACGGCAGGGCAGTCGGGCAGGGGCCTCAGCGGCCTGCACTGAGCGGGGTGGACATGACCCCGGAACAGGTGGGGTACCGAGGGCCGACGGCTTGTGCCGCGGCCGGCATCACCTACCGGCAGCTGGACTACTGGGCGCGTACGGGGCTCGTGGAGCCCAGCGTGCGGCCCGCGTACGGATCGGGCACCCAGCGGCTCTACAGCTTCCGTGACGTGGTCCTGCTCAAGATCGTGAAGCGTTTCCTGGACACGGGCGTCTCGCTGCAGAACATCCGCACGACGGTCCAGCATCTGCGCGACCGCGGGTTCGCGGACCTGGAGCGGATGACGCTGATGAGCGACGGTGCGACGGTCTACGAGTGCACGTCGCCCGACGAGGTCGTGGATCTGCTCCAGGGCGGCCAGGGGGTCTTCGGGATCGCCGTGGGCGTCGTGTGGCGTGACGTGGAGGCGGCACTGTCGCAGCTGCACGGCGAGCGCATCGACACCGGAGAGACGCTCATCGGGCACAACCCCATGGACGAGCTGGCCCGGCGCCGCAATCGCGCCGGTTGAGGGCGGGCGCGCCGGGGCCTGCGGGGGCTGAACGCGCCGCGTTGTCAGTGGCGTAGGGCAAGCTCGGTCTTGTGAGATCGACGCCCACGATTCTGCATCTGGACATGGATGCCTTCTACGCATCGGCGGAGCAGGCGGCCAAGCCCAGCCTGCGCGGAAAAGCCGTGATCGTGGGCGGGCTCGGGCCACGCGGTGTCGTGGCCACGGCGTCGTACGAGGCCCGGCGGTTCGGGGTGCACTCGGCGATGCCGATGGGGCAGGCGCGCAGGCTGGCGCCGAACGCCGCGTATCTGGTGCCGAGATTCGGGCTCTACCGGGACGTCAGCGAGCAGGTCATGGAGTTGCTGCGGGGGCTCTCGCCGCTGGTGGAGCCGCTCAGCCTGGACGAGGCGTTCGTGGACCTGGAGGCCGGCGGGGTCGCCTCGGACGAGGCGTCGGCCCGGGCCGTGGGGGAGCAGCTGCGGGCGGACATACGGCAGGTGACGGGGCTGACGGGGTCGGTGGGTCTGGCCGCGTCCAAGATGGTCGCGAAGATCGCCTCGGAGGAGGCGAAGCCGGACGGGCTGCGGCTGATCGTGCCGGGCACCGAGCGGGAGCTGCTCGGGCCGATGTCGGTGCGGACGCTGCCCGGCGTCGGGCCGGTCACCGGGGACCATCTGCGGCGGGCCGGGATCGTCACCGTCGCCGAGCTCGCTGAGGCCGGTGAGGACGAGCTGGTGCGGCTGCTCGGCAAGGCGCACGGCGGGCATCTGTACGAGATGGCGCTGGCGCGGGACGAGCGGCCGGTGGTGGCCGAGCGGGACACCAAGTCGGTGTCGGTGGAGGACACCTTCGACATCGACATCCACGACCGGGTGCGGGTCCGCCTCGAGGTGGACCGGCTCGCGGAGCGGTGCGTGCAGCGGCTGCGCGCGGGCGGGCACTCGGGCCGCACGGTGGTCCTGAAGGTGAGGCGGTACGACTTCTCGACGCTGACCAGATCCGAGACCCTCCGCGGCCCCACAGACGACCCCGGTGTCGTACGGGAGGCCGCGGCGCGGCTGCTGGAGTCCGTGGACACCACGGGCGGGGTGCGGCTGCTCGGGGTGGGAGTGTCCGGGCTCGCCGACTACACGCAGGAGGACCTCTTCGCGCAGGCGGCACAGGCGGCGGCACTGGTGGCTCAGGCCGAGGCGCAGGCGGCTCAGGACGCGCAGGACGCCCCGGCCGAGGAGACGCAGGGCAAGGAGGAGCTGGAACGGCGGGAGCGGGGCGAGGAGGCGGCCGAGGGGGAAGGGCCGGGCCCTGTGTCCGGGGAGGGCGTGCCGGGGCCGGAGGCGGCCGTCGAGGCCCCGGCGGAGCGGCGTTGGCTGGCGGGGCACGACGTCCGGCACGCGGAGTTCGGGCCGGGATGGGTGCAGGGCAGCGGGCTCGGGCGGGTCACGGTGCGGTTCGAGACGCCGTGGTCGCCGCCGGGGCGGGTGCGGACGTTCCGGAGCGACGATCCGCTCCTGGAGCCCGGGGAGCCGCTGCCGCTGGTGGTCCCGCCGGACGGCCCCGTCCCGGAGGGTGAGGGCGTGCACGCGGCTCGGGCGGAGCCGCGGGCGGAGGGGGAGGCGGCCGGTCGGGCCGGGGCTTCTCCGGCTCAGGCGGGGGCGTCCGGGTCCTCCGCGCCGGCGATGCGGCCGAAGTCGCGGTCCGGAGGCGGCTCTTCCATGGGGGCGGAGACGTCGATCCCGTAGTGGTGGTAGAGCTGCAGTTCCTGCTCGGGTGAGAGGTGGCGGCCCACGCCGAAGTCGGGGGCGTCCTTGATCAGGGAGCGTTCGAAGGGGACGCGCAGGGCGCCCTCCACCAGCTCGCTCGGCTCCAGGGGTACGAAGGCGTCCCGGCTGAACAGCCCCGTCCGTATCGCCGCCCACTCCGGGGTGCCGGTGGCGTCGTCGAGATAGACCTCGTCCACGGTGCCGAGCTTGGAGCCGTTGCGGTCGAACGCCTTCCGGCCGATCAGGCTCCGCGGATCCATGTCGGTCTGCACGGTCCCTCCAGAAGGTCGCGAGTCATCCGTCATCACTACGAAAGAGCAGTTTTCCGGCGAAGGCCACTCGAGCCTCGATGGGTCCGGCTCTCCCTGACTGGCCGGATGTCCGCGCTGGTAGGCTGGCCACGGCTGCTGACCCCGTGCGGGAGAGCTCTCCGATCGACGAAGACGCTGATCGGAGGCGCCGAAGGAGCAAATCCTCCCCGGAATCTCTCAGGCACCTGTACCGCACGGACGAGGTCACTCTGGAAAGCAGAGCGGGTGTCGACGGCTTCCGCTCTCACCGACGGTGAAAGCCGGGTCGCAGCGAGCGGGCGGTCCGGTGAAGCTCTCAGGTTGAGATGACAGAGGGGGAGGCCGTCCGGGTACCCGCGCCGTGGTGCCCCTCGTAGGTCGCAATCGACCAGGAGGCCTCCGCAAATGAACGCCCCTCGCATTCCGCTCTCCCAGCTGGAGCGCGGCATCCCCTTCGAGCAGCGCCACATCGGCCCCGACGCCGAGGCCCGCGCCAAGATGCTCGCCCAGGTCGGGTACGGCTCGCTGGACGAGCTCACCGCGGCCGCCGTGCCGGACGTCATCAAGAGCGCCGAGGCGCTGCAGCTCCCCGCCGAGCGCACCGAGGCCGAAGTCCTCGCCGAACTGCGGTCGTTCGCCGACCGCAACGAGGTCCTCGCCCCGATGATCGGCCTCGGCTACTACGGCACGTTCACGCCGCCGGTGATCCTCCGCAACGTCATGGAGAACCCCGCCTGGTACACGGCGTACACCCCGTACCAGCCGGAGATCTCGCAGGGGCGGCTCGAGGCGCTGCTCAACTTCCAGACCGTGGTCGCCGACCTGACCGGGCTGCCCACCTCCGGCGCCTCGCTGCTCGACGAGGGCACCGCGGCCGCCGAGGCCATGGCGCTGTCGCGGCGCGTCGGCAAGGTCAAGGACGGCGTCTTCCTGATCGACGCGGACGCCCTGCCGCAGACCGTCGCCGTGATCGAGACGCGGGCCGAGCCGACCGGCGTCGAGGTCGTCGTCGCCGACCTCAGCGAGGGCATCCCGGCCGAGGTGGCCGAGCGCGGCGTCTTCGGCGTGCTGCTGCAGTACCCGGGCGCCTCCGGCGCCGTACGCGACCTGAAGCCGGTGATCGAGCAGGCGCACGAGCTGGGCGCGGTCGTGACCGTGGCCGCCGACCTGCTCGCGCTGACGCTGCTGACCTCGCCCGGCGAGCTCGGCGCGGACATCGCGGTCGGTACGACGCAGCGCTTCGGCGTGCCGATGGGCTTCGGCGGGCCGCACGCCGGATACATGGCGGTGCGCGAGAAGTTCGCCCGCAGCCTCCCCGGCCGCCTCGTCGGCGTCTCCGTGGACGCCGACGGCAACAAGGCGTACCGCCTGGCGCTGCAGACCCGTGAGCAGCACATCCGCCGCGAGAAGGCGACCAGCAACATCTGCACCGCGCAGGTGCTGCTCGCCGTGATGGCCGGGATGTACGCCGTGTACCACGGTCCGCAGGGCCTCAAGGACATCGCGCAGCGCACCCACCGGTACGCCACGATCCTCGCCGAGGGCCTGAAGGCCGGCGGCGCCGACATCGTGCACGGCACGTACTTCGACACCCTGACCGTGCGCGTGCCCGGCCGGGCCGCGGGCGTCGTGGAGACGGCGCGGGAGCGCGGCGTCAACCTGCGCCTCGTGGACGCCGACCACGTGTCGATCGCCTGCGACGAGACCACCACGCGGGCCCAACTGGCCGCCGTGTGGGCCGCGTTCGGCGTCGAGGGCGACATCGAGGCGCTCGACTCCGCCGTCGCCGACACCCTGCCCGAGGGCCTTCTGCGCACCGACGCGTACCTCACGCACCCGGTGTTCCACCAGTACCGCTCCGAGACGGCGATGCTGCGCTACCTGCGCAAGCTGTCCGACCGGGACTACGCCCTGGACCGCGGCATGATCCCGCTCGGCTCCTGCACGATGAAGCTGAACGCGACGACCGAGATGGAGTCCGTCACCTGGCCCGAGTTCGGCGCGCTGCACCCCTTCGTGCCGGCCGAGCAGGCGCAGGGCTATCTGACGCTGATCCGTGAGCTGGAGGAGCGGCTCGCCGAGGTCACCGGCTACGACAAGGTGTCGCTGCAGCCCAACGCCGGTTCGCAGGGCGAGCTGGCCGGTCTGCTCGCGGTCCGCGGGTACCACCGGGCCAACGGCGACGAGCAGCGCACGATCTGCCTGATCCCGTCCTCCGCGCACGGCACGAACGCCGCGAGCGCCGTGATGGCCGGCATGAAGGTCGTCGTCGTGAAGACCGCCGACGACGGCGAGATCGACGTCGAGGACCTGCGCGCCAAGATCGAGAAGCACCGTGACGAGCTCGCCGTGCTGATGATCACGTACCCGTCGACGCACGGTGTGTTCGAGGAGCACGTCGCCGACATCTGCGCGCAGGTGCACGACGCGGGCGGCCAGGTGTACGTGGACGGCGCGAACCTCAACGCCCTGGTGGGGCTTGCCAAGCCGGGCCGGTTCGGTGGCGACGTCTCGCACCTCAACCTGCACAAGACGTTCTGCATCCCGCACGGCGGCGGCGGCCCCGGCGTCGGCCCGGTCGGTGTGCGCGAGCACCTCGCCCCGTACCTGCCGAACCACCCGCTGCAGCCCGCCGCGGGCCCGGAGACGGGGGTCGGTCCGATCTCGGCGGCGCCGTTCGGCTCGGCGGGCATCCTGCCGATCTCGTGGGCGTACGTCCGGCTGATGGGTGGCGAGGGCCTGAAGCGGGCCACGCAGGTCGCGGTGCTCGGCGCGAACTACATCGCCAAGCGCCTGGAGCCGCACTTCCCGGTGCTCTACACCGGGCCCGGCAACCTCGTCGCGCACGAGTGCATCATCGACATCCGCCCGCTGACCAAGGCCACGGGCGTCACCGTCGACGACATCGCGAAGCGCCTGATCGACTACGGCTTCCACGCGCCGACCATGTCGTTCCCGGTGGCCGGCACGCTGATGATCGAGCCGACGGAGAGCGAGGACCTCGCGGAGCTGGACCGGTTCTGCGAGGCGATGATCGCGATCCGCGCGGAGATCGAGAAGGTCGGCTCCGGCGAGTGGCCCGCCGAGGACAACCCGCTGCGCAACGCCCCGCACACGGCCGCCGTGCTCGCGGGCGATTGGGAGCACGCGTACAGCCGCGAGGAGGCCGCGTTCCCGGCCGGTGTCGAGGCCGCCGACAAGTACTGGCCGCCGGTGCGCCGCATCGACCAGGCCTTCGGCGACCGCAACCTGGTCTGCTCCTGCCCGCCGATCGACGCGTACGAGAGCTGATCCTGGCCGCCTGAGGCGGTTCGGGCACAGAAATGGGCCGGTTCGGAGAGTGATCTCCGGGCCGGCCCGTTGTGTTCGGTACGCCTGCGGCGCCCTCTACGCGGCGCGCACCACCTGGTCGGTGCCGAGCGGGCGGTGCGGGGCGATGATCTGCCCGTCCGGCAGCAGCTCACCGGTGTCCTCGAAGAGCAGGACTCCGTTGCACAGCAGGCTCCAGCCCTGCTCCGGGTGGTGCGCCACGAGCCGGGCGGCCTCCCGGTCGGCGGATTCGGCTGTGGGGCAGGGTGGCTGGTGCTGGCACATGGCTGTGTTCTTTCGGTCCGTCGTGGTTGGGATCTGCGTCCTGCGACTCGATGCGGCGTTCATACCGCCCCCCGTTTGTGTGTCGGTCCGATCCAAGTGTTGCCCTACAGACGTGAATCCGCAGGCATTTGACGGCAGCGCTCCACACCGGAGTAGGACGCGTCACTCGTGCGGACGGTTCAGCCAACTCCGTTGTCTCTTCGGGTGGTTCGGGGTGGCCGGATGGGGCTAGTCCGGTCGGGCCGGTCAGGCGGGGGAGCCGAGCAGGGGCGGTGCGGGTTTGATCCGGTGGGTGAGGACCGGCAGGAGGTCCGCGGCCCGGTGCGGGAGGTGCGCGGCGATCCCGGGCGGCGCGGGCGCCAGCGGTACGAGCAGGTCGGTCGGCCGGAGCGGGCCCGCGCCGGGGTCGGCGGCGGGGTCGCCGTGCAGCCACAGGGTGAGCATGTACAGCTCGGGCACGGACAGGAGCCGGGGCTGGTAGGCGGCGGGCAGGGCTTCGGCCTGGCGTACGGCGCTTTCGGCGGACGTGACGTACGGGCCTTCGAGGAAGTGGGAGAACGTCCAGCCGTCGGGCGTGAGCCGGGTGTCGGCGGCGGCGACCGTGCGGTCTCCCGGGGCGGCGACGGTGCGGACTCCGTTGTGGTCGGCGGTGCGGTCTCCGTTGCGGTCTCCGTTGCGGCCGCGGGTGTCGTCGCTGCCGGTGCGGAGCAGGAAGCGCCAGCCGGTGTGCCGGGTGCGGGGCGGGCCGCCGGCGGGGGCGGTGCGGCTCAACACGTGGACGGGGAGGGCGAGTTCGGGCCGCACGGGGCCGGTGGCGGAGCACAGGGCGGGCGTGCGCGCCTCGCGCACGGCGGTGGGGGAGCCGAGTGCCGCTAGGACGCTGCGCAGGGCGGGCGCGGGAGCGGTCGTGAAGTGCAGCGGCATGATGGGTCGCCTCTCGTTCGACAGGCTGGGCGTGCGCGATGCGCGGATGCGCGGGTGGCGGTGGGGCGCACGGGGCAGAGCGGGACGACGCTGTCGGCTCTGGGGGACGGCGGGGCGGGGAACCGGTCCGGAACGCCGTCCCGGGAGCGCCAACTCTCCGTCTCGTTCGCGGAGTTTATACGACGGGTGTTCAGTCGTTGTTTCGTCTATCGGCTTCCGTGAGGGCCCGCAAGACGTTATTCGGTCTGCTCAATACGGGGTGTGCCCGGGGGTTTTACGGAGGCCCCGCGCATGACCTCGGGATCTGTTCCGCGAGGGGTCGGCCTGATGTCGTCGGCGTTTTTCACGAGGCATGTTCGGCGAGCAACTGCACTTTGTCTCTTGCCCCTTGAATGTGCCGGACGGCCACAGGGTTGAGCTTAGTGGCCCGTGGGCATGTGCGGGGCGTTATCTATCGAGGAGGGACGCTTCGATGGGGGAGAAGGTCGCGGCCGGTGTGTTCGACCTGGCCGACAGGCAGCGGTACCGCAGGAAGGTGCAGCAGTGTCTCGCGGCGCTGCGGCGACTCCTCGACGAGGAGCGTTTCGACCGTCCCAGGAATCTGATGGGGATGGAGATAGAGCTGAATCTGGCGGGGCCCGAGGGGCTGCCGAGGATGCTGAATGCGGAAGTGCTGGAACGTATCGCGAGCCGTGATTTTCAGACGGAACTCGGCATGTTCAACCTGGAAGTCAACATTGCCCCGCACCGACTGCACGGCCGGGTTTTCGATCAGCTCGCGGAGGAGTTGCGGACGGGGCTCGGGTACGCCCACCGAAAGGCCAACGAGGTCGCCGCCGGGATCGTGATGATCGGTATTCTGCCGACGCTCGGCGAGGACGATCTGGTGCTCAGGAACCTTTCCACGGTGGAGCGTTACCGGCTGCTCAACGACCAGATGGTCGCGGCCCGCGGCGAGCATTTCACCCTGGACATCGAGGGCGTGGAACGGCTCGTGTGCACGTCGGCGTCGATCGCGCCGGAGGCCGCCTGCACCTCCGTACAGCTGCATCTGCAGGTGACGCCGGACCGGTTCGCGGATGTGTGGAACGCGGCGCAGGCTGTGGCGGCGGTGCAGATAGCGCTGGGGGCGAACGCGCCGTTCCTGTTCGGGCACGAGCTGTGGCGGGAGTCGCGGCCGCCGCTGTTCCTGCAGTCCACGGACACCCGGCCGCCCGAGCTGCAGGCGCAGGGGGTGCGTCCGCGCACGTGGTTCGGGGAGCGGTGGATCTCCTCGGCGTACGACCTCTTCGAGGAGAACCTGCGGTACTTTCCGCCGCTGCTGCCGATCTGCGACGACGAGGACGCGCTGCGGGTGCTCGACGAGGGCGGTGTGCCGAGCCTGGCCGAGCTGGCGCTGCACAACGGCACGGTCTACCGCTGGAACCGGCCGGTGTACGGGGTGGTGGACGGCGTACCGCATCTGCGGGTGGAGAACCGGGTGCTGCCCGCGGGGCCCACGGTCACGGACGTGATCGCGAACGCCGCGTTCTACTACGGCGTGGTGCGGGCGCTCGCGGAGGACGCGCGCCCGGTGTGGTCGCGGCTGCCGTTCGCGTCGGCGGCCCGGAACTTCGACGCGGCCTGCCGGTACGGCATCGAGGCCGAGCTGGAGTGGCCGCGCGGTGGCCGGTTCGGCGGTACGCAGCTGCTGCCGGCGGTCGATCTCGTACGGGACGAGCTGTTGCCGTTGGCGGCGGCGGGCCTGGACGCGTGGGGGGTGGAGCCGGGGGACCGGGATCTGTATCTCGGTGTGATCGAGGGGCGGTGCACCCGGCGGGCCAACGGAGCCTCGTGGCAGGCGGCGACCTTCCACCGGGCGGTGCGGGGCGGGCTCGCGCGGGAGGAGGCTCTGGCGGCGACGACGCGGCGGTACAGCGAGCTGATGCGGTCGGGGGAGCCGGTGCACACGTGGCCGGTGGGGTTGCTGTCGGAGCTCGCTCCGGGGGAGCCGGCCGGATCGTGAACGCGCCCTCCCCAGGCGTCAGTTGCCGCCCGCCGCGATGATCGCCTTCAGGATGACCTCCTGCATCTGGGCGGGGTCGTCGATCTGGTAGCCCGTGCCGCCCGTGGCCGCCGCGATCTCCTGGACCTCGTTCTTGTCGGCGTCCGGGCCGACGGCGATCGCGATCAGCGGGACGGGCCGCTTCGGGTCGGCGAGCCGCTTCAGCTCCTTGACGAGGGCGGCGCGACTGATGGACCCCGGGTCCTGGTTGGCGCCGTCGGTGAGGATCACCAGGGCGTTGAACTTGCCCTTCACGTACGACTTCTGCGCGTCCTTGTACGCCGCGAGGGTCGTGTCGTACAGGCCGGTGTAGCCCGGCTTCGGCTGGAGGGCGCCGTACGCGGCGATGAGGCGTTCGCGCTGGGTGGTGCCGTTGCCGGCGCTGTCGCCGAGTCGGCGGGTGTCGACCAGCTTGCGGTAGTCCCGCTCGCCGTCGAGGTAGGTGGCGAACTCCCAGACGCCGATCTCGTCCTCGGACGTGAACTGCGACAGCGCCTTCGTCAGGGAGGCCTTGGTGACCTCCAGGCGGGACTGGCCGCGGGCGGGCACGGTGCGGCCCATGGAGTTCGACACGTCGACGACGGTGGTGAGCCGGGCGCTCTGCACCGTGATCGTCCACATGCCGAGGGTGGCCTGCAGATCCTTCGGCGACGGCGGCTCGGCCGACGCCGTCGCGTACGGCTGGGGCTCGCGGCCGCCCGCCGCCGTCACCAGGTCCTCGGACGGGTCCTGCGTGCCGGTGCGGAATCCGTGCTTCTCGAAGACGCCGCGGCTGTCCTCCTCGCCGAGCAGCGTCATGAACCGCAGCGCGGCCCGGCTCTCGTCGGTGGACATGCCGGGCTCGTCGACCAGCGTGTACGGATAGTCCAGCCGGGGCGCGCCGTCCTTCGGGTAGAACAGCTCCAGCCGGCCGTCCTGGTTCGCCGACCGGTTGTGCGCGAACGCGGCCTGCTCGGAGACGATCAGGGCCTGGTTGCGGCGCGGGTTGCCCTGTTCCGTGCCGGAGTCGTCGCGGGCCACGGTCTCCAGGGCGTGGGTGTCGCTGTCGGACACGCGCTGGGCGAGCAGCTTCGCGGTGGCGGCGACCTGCGTGTCGCTCTCCGGGCCCTCGGCCTTCGCGGCGGACTCGCCGATCTTCGTGAGCGCGAGCAGCCCGCTGGCGCTGCGCGCGGGGTCGGCGGCGCCGAGGCGCACCTTGTCGTCCTCGGTGGCGAGCGCGGTCAACTCGGCCCACGTGTACCGCTTCTCGGGCCAGCCCGCCGAGTCGGCGGCCGACGGCACCATGCCCATCGTGACCGGCGACGACGCGATGTTCCCCGCCGGGGTCAGGGGCACCCCGTCGTCGCCGAGGCCCGCCCGGTCCACCCACAGGTCGGAGTCGGGCACCCACACCTCGAACTCCGGTGAGTCGGTGGCCTGCAGGGATCCGGCCACCTTGTGCGCCTCCTTCGACTGCACCCGTACGTCGAGACAGCGGCCGTCGGACGTCACGTCCTGGTCGCGGGCGCGGTCGGCTGCCTCGTCCAGGGCGGGGGCGATGTCGGGGGAGGCGAGGACGTCGACCCGGACCGCGTCGTCCTCGCAGGCGCCGGCGAACGTGAGGAGGCCCTGCTTGGCTGCGACTCCGGCCCCCGTCGCCACGCCGAGCACCAGGACCGTCGCGATGGCCACGGTGCGGCGGCGGGCGCGGGGGCGCGATCGCGCCACGTCCGTCGCGTACGGTGCGGGCGATTGGTGACGTCCCATGACGGTTGGTGCCCCTCCTCAGGCGCAGCGACCGGGCGAACGGAACGAGGCGGCCCGCCTCGCGTCGACGTACGCTCCCCCTCGGTCCTGCACGATCTTCGTACCTGCTTTCGAGACCCTAGCGGGGCGAGGATGGGGATGCGGTGGGATTGAACAGATGGAGGCAGGAGTGCAGTCGGAGGCAGAGTCGGTGGCCGGTTCTTTTCGCCCGGAACGACCGACAAGACGGATCTTCCGGGACGAGACCTTGCTCGTCCTCGCGCTGTCCCTCGGCGCGAGCGCGGTGTCCGCGCTGATCAGCTTCGTCGGGTCGGCCACCAAGCCGGGGGGCCTGAAGGACCAGGCGGCCACGCTCAACTCCTCGGCGGCGCCCGGCCGTCCGTGGCTCGATCTGGCCTGGCAGCTGTTCGGCATCGCGACGGCCCTGGTGCCGGTCGCGCTCGTCGCCCATCTGCTGCTGCGCGAGGGCGCCGGGCTGCGCGTGATCGGCTTCGACCGGCGGCGGCCGCTCCCGGATCTGGGGCGCGGGGCGCTGATCGCGGCGGGCATCGGCAGCACCGGCATCGCGTTCTATCTGGCCACGCGGGCGCTCGGCTTCAATCTGACGGTGGTGCCGGAGGGGCTGCCGGAGGTGTGGTGGAAGTTCCCGGTCCTGATCCTGTCGGCGGCGCAGAACTCGATCGTCGAGGAGGTCATCGTCGTCGGCTATCTGCTGCGCAGGCTCGACCAGTTGGGCTGGTCGCCGGGGGCGTCGATGGCGGCGAGTTCGGTGCTGCGCGGCTCGTACCACCTCTACCAGGGCATCGGCGGGTTCGTCGGGAACATGGTGATGGGGGTGGTCTTCGTGTACCTGTACCGGCGGTGGGGCCGGGTCGGCCCGCTCGTCGTCGCGCACACGCTGCTCGACGTGGGCGCGTTCGTGGGGTACGCGCTGCTCGCGGGGAAGGTGGGGTGGCTGCCCACGGCTTGATGCGCGTGGGCAGCCGTGACCGGTGGATCGTCGCGCTCAAGTCGCCCGGTCAGGCGTGGAGTTCGCCCTCGATGACGGTGACCGCGCTCCCGGTGAGCAGAGTGCGGTCGCCGCGCAGCGCGGTCCGGACCCGGCCGGAGCGCGGGGACGCCTGCAGTCCGGTGAGCTCGTCCCGGCCGAGCCGCTGCGACCAGTACGGGGCGAGAGCGGTGTGGGCGCTGCCGGTCACCGGGTCCTCGTCGATGCCGACGCGGGGGAAGAAGCAGCGGGACACGAAGTCGTAGCCGCGGGTGGGGTCTTCGGCGCGGGCGGTCGCGATGATGCCGCGCTCCGAGTGGGCGACGAGCGCCTTGTGGTCGGGGCGCAGGGCGTGCACGGCCTGTTCGTCGGCCAGCTCGACGAGCAGGTCGCCGACGTTCCGCCCGGTGTCGACGGCGGCGACGGGCTCCGCGCCGAGGGCCTTGCCGATGGCCGGGTCGACGGCGACTTCGGTGAGCGGCGCGGTCGGGAAGTCGAGCGTGATCGAACCGTCGTCGTGGGCGGTGGCGGTCAGCACACCGGAGCGGGTGGCGAACCGCACGGGGCCGTCGGCGGCGTCGGTGGAGCGCAGCACGTGGGCCGTGGCCAGGGTGGCGTGGCCGCACATGTCGACCTCGGTGGCCGGGGTGAACCAGCGCAGCGCCCAGTCGGCCTCGCCGCCTTCGGGCAGCGGGTGCGCGAAGGCGGTCTCGGCGTGGTTGACCTCCAGGGCGACGTTCTGCAGCCAGTCGTCGGAGGGGAAGGCGTCGAGGAGGAGCACGCCGGCGGGGTTTCCGGCGAAGGGTCGGTCGGTGAAGGCGTCGACGATTCGAATCCGCATACCGGGGACGCTACGGGGGCCGGTCCGGACCCGGCCAAGGCCAATTCGGGACGGGTGGACTCCTTTCCGGGGCGTTGCCTGTGGTGCGTGGTCGGTGGCGGCTTCAGGCTCGGTCGGCTTCAGGATCGGTCTGGTTTCACGCTCCGTCCGGCTTCACGCTGGGTCGGCTTCACGCTCGGTCTGGCTGAACGCTCGGGCGGCTTCACGTTCGGGCGTCGGCCGGCCGTCTGGCCAGGAACGTGGCGAAGGAGCGTCTGGCGTCGCCCTCGTGGGCCTGGTCGGTGCGGGAGGTGATGAACAGGCCCGCGCCGACCAGGAGTTGGGCGATCTCGTCGGCGGGCAGCAGGTGGGACTCGTACGACACCGGGTGCCCGTAGGCCTGCTGGGGGCGGAAGTGGAGGCCGGCGCCGACGTGTCCCGCCAGCATCAGCGTGCCGCCCGGGGCGAGCGTGCGGCGGAACTCGGCGTACACGCCGGGCAGCGCCTCGGGCGGCAGGTGGTGGGTGGAGTAGTACGCGAGGATGCCGCCGAGTGCGCCGTCCCGCACGGGCAGGGCGGTCATCGAGCCGACGGCGAAGCGGGTGTGCTCTTCCGCGCCTCGGCGGCGCGCGGCCAGCTCGACCATCCGCGGGGAGAGGTCGATGCCGTACACCCGCAGGCCCGACTCCCTCAGGTGCGCGGTGACTTTGCCCGGCCCGCAGCCGACGTCGACGACCGGTCTCCCGAGCCCGTCCGCCCGTACGACCTCGGCGAACGCGGACAGCAGGGCCCGCGACAGCGGGTCGAGCTCGGCCGGGGGCTTGACCTGCCGGTCGTAGTCGACGGCGACCGTGTCGTACGACTCGCGGATCGCGTCGAGGTGGGACGGGAGGGTTCGGTGGACGGTTCGCTGAGGGGGCGGCTGGGCGGTTTCGGTCACGTCGGCGAGCCTAGGGGAGGGGTCTGACAACGGCCGGGCCGGTCCGCCGAGGCCGAGCCCGAATCGCCTGCTCAGAGCCTAAGTTGTGGGCTTGTCGGCCGCTCGGGCGGCGCGTTCCAGGCGGTCCCGGTAGTCCTGCCACCAACTGTCGTCACCCGGAGGGATGTTGGTGTTGCCGGCGCCCATGCCGACCGAGCCGTCGAGGAGTTCGCGCAGGATGTCGGCGTGGCCGGCGTGCCGGTGGGTGTCGGCGATGACGCGTACGACGGCGTGGTTCAGCGTCAGTCGGGCGCGTTCGGCGGGCCACCACGGCACGGTGCCGACGGTGTCGAGGGGCAGCGCGTCGATCGTCGCGTCGGCGTGCGCCCACGCGCGGTGGTAGAGGCCGACGACGAACTCCCGCGACTGGTCGGCGGTGGCCCACATGTCCGCGTTGGCCTCGGCGTCCTCCGCGACCCAGGGCAGGGGTTCGCCGTGCGGGCGGCCGAACGTGTCGCCGAGGTAGCCGAGTTCGACGGTCGCCGCGTGTTTGACGAGGCCCAGCAGATTCGTGCCGGTCGGCGTGAGCGGCCGCCGCGCGTCGTACTCGGAGAGCCCCTCCAGCTTCCACAGCAGGGCGTCCCGCGCGGACTGCAGATAGAAGCGGAGCTCGGTCTTCGAGTCGGTCGGGGGTACGAGTGAAGTCATGGGCCCAGTCTGGCGGTTGGGGCGGGTCGGTGGGCCCGGGAGTGGGTGCGTAGGTGCGTAGGTGCGTAGGTGCGTAGGTTCGTTGGGCGTCGGCCGGGCGGCTTTCGGGGCTCCGGGCTGTGGGCTCCGGGACGTGGGCCGTAGGCCGTGGGCCTTGGGCCGTGGGTTTCCGTGTGGGTTGCGGCGGCAGCGGACGGCCAGGCGCGGCTTGTCGTGGCCGGAGCCGTCGAGGCTGCCGGACGCGTCGTGGAGAGGCTCGTCGAAAGGCTCGTCGTGGAAGGTCATCGGCCTTCCGTATCACGAGCCGCCCGTCCCCAGGACGCAGAACTCATGCCCCTCCGGATCCGCCAGTACGCCGTGGCCCAGGTCGGTCGCGCCGAGGGTGCCCAGGCGGGCCAGCTCGGTGGCGCGGTCGGCGTCGGGGTGGGGGAGGAGGGCGAGGCGGAGGCGGTCCGGGAGGGTGCTCGGGGCGGGGGTGCGGAGGAACTCCAGGTACGGGCCGACCCCCTCAGGGTGCCGCAACGCCGCCTGCCCGTCGGCCACTTCGTGCACGGTCCAGTCGGTCGCCGCACTCCAGAAGCGGGCCATCGCGCGCGGGTCCACGCAGTCGACGACCACGGCGGCGATCGGCCCGGTGTCCCGGTACGTGTCGCGCGGTTCGAGCACGCAGAACTCGTTGCCCTCCGGATCGCCGAGCACCGTCCACGGCACGTCGCCCTGGCCCACGTCGGCGGGCGTCGCGCCGAGCGCCCGGAGCCGGGCGACGAGTTCCGATTGATGGGCCGGGGAACTGCTCGCGAGGTCGAGGTGCAGCCGGTTCTTGGCCGCGCGCTTCGGTTCCGGTACGGGTACGACGCCGATCCCCACCGGCCCGCCGGACCCCACGTACGCGCTCGCCCCGCCGTCGTACGCCGGCCACCCCAAGGCCTCCGCCCAGAACCGCACGACGCGGGCGACATCGACCGCCCCGACGTTCACCAGCCCCAGACGCAGCGCCATGCAACCGATCCTAGGCACGCCCCCCGACACCGGCCCACACGGCGAGGCCCGCACGCCGGTGTGTCTCGAACCGGAGGCGCAGGGCCGACACGACACAGCCCCGGACGCCACACGCCCCCGCCTCGGCCGCTCCCACCAGGCTGTTTGCCGAGCGAAGTGTTCCGATATATCGTTGAGGCATCGCGATCGGAACGTGATGGGTCACGGAACTGTCTGTCGATCACTGCACGGCCGGGGCGCGATTCGAGTGAAGTGAGGCATCGGTACGGAAGTACGGACACGTAGAGAAGGAAGTGGTTCCCATGCGTTCGCACGGACATGGACACGGTCATGAGCATCACCACCCCCACTCCCGCCCGCACGGCTGCGGCGAGTTCGAGGGGCGGCGTCCCGCCTTCGGCCCGTTCGGGCCCGGCTTCGGCGGGCCCGGCGGCCCCTGGGGCGGGCGCGGGCGCGGTGGGGGGCGCGGCAGGGCGCGGCGCGGTGACGTACGCGCGTCGATCCTGGCGCTCCTGAAGGAGCGGCCGATGCACGGGTACGAGATGATCCAGGAGATCGCCGAACGCAGCGGCGGCGCGTGGAAGCCCAGCCCCGGATCGGTCTACCCGACGCTCCAACTCCTGGAGGACGAGGGCCTGATCGTCAGCGAGACCGAGGGCGGCAAGAAGCTGTTCTCGCTCACCGAGGCCGGTACGACCGCGGCCGACGACGGCCCCGACGCCCCGTGGGAGGACGCCGGCCGCGGCGTCGACTGGGAGACGATCAACGAGATCCGGCAGGCCGGCTTCGGTCTGATGGAGGCCTTCGGGCAGGTCTGGAAGACCGGCTCGGTCGACCAGCGGCAGAAGGCGCTCGCGGTCGTCAACGAGGCCCGGAAGAAGCTGTATCTCATCCTGGCCGATGAGGACTGAGCGGCACGAAGCTGAGGGGTACGAAGCGGTGCACGCGCCCACGTCGCAGTGAGTGCGTGCACCGCCGTCCGTCCCGCCCCCCCCGGCCCCGTCCCGCGGCGCGCGGGCCGGACCCCGCGCTCACACCACCAGGGCGGACAACTTGCGCAGCGACTCGTTGAGCGCCGCCGTCGCCGACTCCTTCAGCTTGGCGGCCATCAGCGTGACCGCCGCGCCCGTGAACTCCCCGTCGATCCGCACCGTCGTGCCGTCGCCGTCCGGCGTGAGCGAGTAGCGCGTACCGACGTTCACGCCCATCGGGCCCTTGCCGCGGATGGCGAGCGCGCGGCCGGGCTCCAACTCGTCGACGGTCCAGGTGACTTCGGCGGGGAAGCCCATCAGCTTCATGTTCTCCTCGAACGTGCCGCCCTGTTCGAGCGAGGTCGGCGCCCCCTTCGGGAAGCCGGTGTGGGTCGTGCTCCACTCGCCGTAGACGGAGAAGTCCGTGAGCTTCGCCCAGACCTTCTCGGCGGGCGCCTCGATACGTGCTTCGGCGGTGACTTCGGCCATGTGCGACCACCTCTCTCGTCGGGCGCTGCGGCGGGCGCAGCCGGTGTGTCGCGGAACGTAGCGGCGGGGCCCGCAAGTTACAAGACTGACGACCCGTCAGAATCCCCGTCGGGGTCCCCCTGGTGCAGGTTGCCTATGTGGCGTATCACCGCGGTGTCGAACACGTCGTACGCGCGCGGGTGCGGCCCCTCGTCGTGGCAGTGCCAGGCCTCCCAGAACAGGTCGCCGAGCAGCGCGTCCGGCGGGGCGTACACCCGGTACACATAGCTCTTGCCGTCGACGGCGACCAGGGCGACCAGCCAGCAGCCGTACTCCTTGGCGCCCGCCTCGAAGTCGTCGAAGTCGTCGAAGCCGTCCAGCTCGTCGAAGCTGTCGAATTCGTCGAAGTCGCCGAAGTCCTCGGCATACTCGTGGCTCCCGCCGTAGCCGTACTCGTCGTCGTGGCGCCCGTGTCCGTACCCGTATCCGTACTCGTACGCGTAGCCGTATCCGTCGTCCCCGTACCCCGTGTCCTCGGCAGGCGTCGCCGCACCGAGGGTGGTGCCGCGTGGGCCGGAGGGCATCTGGGGGTTCCTTCGCGTGGGTACGTGAGTGGTCCCGGAGGTGTGGGGTGTCGGGTGTGGATGTCGTGGGGCTCTCCTGTGGGACGTGTACGGGTGGGACATGGTTGCGCAGGGGGAGCGAAGCAAGTCGGCGCGCGCCCCTCCGGGCAGAACGGGCAGATCTCATCCGTAAGGAGGAGAACCCGTACATGCATGCCCAACCTGCGTCGGACGCGCAAATGCTTCCCGGCGGGGATGCTACGGCCGATCGCCACTGATGGGGTGGGGATGTGCATAGCCCGACCCCGGCCGCCGAGCCCGGACCGACCAGTACCGCCGCCGACGATCGGCTCAGCGACGAGCTGACCTCGGTCGTCGCCGCCGCGCGCAGGCGTGCGCTCCGGGACGGGGACCGGCACATCGACACCGCGCATCTCCTGCACTCGCTGCTCGAGACCGACCCCGCGGTGCGCGCCCTCTTCGACGACGGCCAGGTCGCCCGCCTCCTCGGCTACCTCGTGCAGCGCAGCATCGGCTACGGGCTGCAATGGCAGGGCACCGTCGAGGATTCCGGCGCCGTTCCGGTCGTACGGGACGCCGCCGGCTGGTCCCCGGCCGCCGCCACCGCGATGGAGGCCGCGCTCGCCCGGGCCGACCGGCGCGGCGGCGACCGGGTCGGCGGGGTCGACCTTCTCGTCGCCCTCGCGCGGGACCCGGAGTGCCGGGCCGTCGAGGTCCTGGGGCGCGCGGGCGTCGACCCGAGGACGCTCGTCGCGCAGGCCCCGCCGCGCTGAGCCTTCGGACCGGCACTTCTCGCACTTCGCGTACGGCACGCGCGCGGCCCTCCACGCCCTGGCGTCGACGGCCCCGTACCTCCCGGTGTCGACGGTCGCGTACTTCTCGGCGTCGGCGGTCGCGTGCCGTGCGGTCTCGCGCACTGAGATGTCAGGCGTAACGGTGGTGACACTCATTACCCGGCTGCCATGATGTGCCGGTGTCCACATCTCACGAGATTCAGGGGAACCCCGCAGGTCCGGGCGGTCCGGGCGGCCGGGGAGCGGGTGGCGGCCGAGGCGCCGGGCTCGGTCTCGCGCTCGTCTCGGCCTTCGCGTTCGGCGGTTCCGGTGTCGCGGCCAAACCGCTGATCGAGGCCGGGCTCGACCCGCTGCACGTCGTGTGGCTGCGGATCGCCGGCGCGGCCCTGATCATGCTGCCGCTCGCCTGGCGCCACCGGGCGCTCGTGGTGCGCCGGCCCGCGCTGCTCGCGGGCTTCGGGCTGCTCGCCGTCGCCGGTGTGCAGACCTGCTACTTCGTGGCGATCTCCCGCATCCCCGTCGGTGTCGCGCTGCTCATCGAGTACCTCGGTCCCGCGCTCGTGCTCGGCTGGATCCGGTTCGTGCAGCGGCGGCCGGTCACGCGGGCCGCGGCGATCGGCGTGGTCCTCGCCGTCGGCGGTCTGGCGTGCGTCGTCGAGGTGTGGGCGGGCATGCGGTTCGACGCGCTCGGCGTGCTCCTCGGCCTCGGCGCGGCGGTCTGCCAGGCCGGGTACTTCATCCTCGGCGACCACGGCAGCGACGCCGGCGAGGAGGCCCCGAACCCGCTCGGCGTCATCTCGTACGGCCTGCTCATCGGCGCCGTCGTCCTCACCGTGGTGGCCCGGCCCTGGACCATGGACTGGTCGGTCCTGAGCGGGCAGGCCGACATGAACGGCACGTCCGTGCCCGGCCTGCTGCTGCTCGGCTGGATCGTGCTCATCGCGACCGTCCTCGCGTACGGCGCCGGGGTGATGGCCGTACGACGGCTCTCGCCGCAGGTCGCGGGCGTCGTGTCCTGCCTGGAGGCGGTCGTCGCCACGGTCTTCGCGTGGATCATGCTCGGCGAGCACCTCTCCGCGCCGCAGGTCGTCGGCGGGACGATGGTCCTCGTCGGCGCCTTCATCGCGCAGAGCAGCACGCCCGCCAAGCCCACCCCCGATCCGGTCGCGGGCGGGATGCCGGACAAGGAGGGCGAGTTGTCGCCCTCGCGCAGCTCCGCGTGACGCTGCGGGCTTTTCGTACGACCTCTGCATGACACTCGGGCCCGGCCGTGGCAGACACGGCCGGGCCCCTTTGCGTCGTACCCGTACCAGTGCCCGTACCTCAGAGGGACCTGAGGTAGTCCGGCAGAGCCACGCCCGGTGCCAGGTCGTCCGCCGGGACCGGGGCGCCGTACGTCGGGGTGACGGGCAGGACGCCGGTCCAGTACGGGAGTTCCCGGTCCTCGGGGTCGTCGTTCGGGCCGCCGGTGCGGGCCTTCGCCGAGACCTCGTTCAGGTCGAGGCTGAGCACGGCCGTCGCCGCCAGCTCCTTGGCGTTGGCGGGGCGCGAGTCGGCGGCGCGGCCCGGCAGCACGTGGTCGACGAGCGCGTCCAGGGCGCTGCGCTTCTCCTCCGGGTCCGTCACCTGGTGGGCGACGCCGTGCACCACGACGGAGCGGTAGTTGACCGAGTGGTGGAAGGCCGAGCGGGCCAGGACCAGACCGTCCACGTGCGTGACCGTCAGGCACACCGGCAGCCCCGGGTCGCGCTGCCCCGCCTCCCGCAGCGGACGCGAACCGGTGGAACCGTGCACATAGAGGCGCTCGCCCACCCGCCCGTACAGCGTGGGCAGGACGACCGGCGCGCCGTCGCGCACGAAACCCAGATGGCACAGGTACCCGGCGTCGAGTATCGAGTGCACCGTCTCCCGGTCGTACGCGGCGCGGTCGCGGGAGCGGGTGGGCACGGTCCGGTCCGTCGGAGCGTACGAGGCCGGGGCGGGCTGCACGGACATTGCGATCTCCATTGCACTAGTGCATAATCTCGTTTGTGCTAGGAGAGTATCGGATCACGGGGAAGCGCGCAGCCGAGATCGCGGCGAGCGTGGAGCGCGGCATCGGCGAAAGCCTGCTCGAACCGGGCCAACTGCTGCCTCCCATGCGGGAGTTGGCGGGCGAGCTCGGCGTCAATCCCAATACGGTCGCGGCCGCCTACCGCACCCTGCGCGAGCGCGGCGTCATCGAGACGGCCGGGCGCAAGGGCAGCCGCGTGCGCTCCCGGCCGGCCAGCTCCGCGCGGGACGCGATCGGCGTCGACGTGCCGGAGGGCGTGCGCGACGTGTCCACCGGCAACCCCGACACCGCGCTGCTGCCGTCCCTGGTCGGCCCGCTCACGGCCGCCGCCGAGCGCGCCGGGCGGGAGCCCGTGCTGTACGGAGACCCCGCCGTGGAGCCCGAGTTGGCACGGGCGGCGCGGGACCTCTTCGACGCCGACGGGGTGCCGGACGGCCCGGTCGCCGTCACCTCCGGCTCCCTCGACGCCATCGAGCGGGTCCTCGCCGCCCACCTCAAGCCGGGGGATGCCGTCGCCGTCGAGGACCCCGGCTGGGGCAGCCTCCTCGACCTCGTCCCGGCCCTCGGCCTGCGCGCGGTCCCCGTCGGCGTCGACGACGACGGCCCGCTGCCCGACGACGTCGACCGCGCCCTCCGCAACGGGGCCCGCGCCCTCGTCGTCACCGACCGCGCCCAGAACCCGACCGGCGCGGCCGTCGGTGCCGCACGCGCGCGTGCCCTGCGGTCCGTCCTCGCCGAGCACCCGCAGGTCCTGCTCGTCGAGGACGACCACGGCCACCACATCGTCGACGTGCCCCTGCACCCCCTCGCCGGCGTCACCGACCGCTGGGCCGTGGTCCGTTCGACGGCCAAGGCGTACGGGCCCGACCTGCGGCTCGCCGTGCTCACCGGGGACGCCGTCACCCTCGACCGGGTGCGCGGACGGCAGCGCCTCGGGCCGGGCTGGGTCAGCCGGCTGCTGCAGTACGCGGTGGTGCGGCTGTGGTCCGAGAAGGCCGTGCACGCGCGCGTGGTGGCGGATTCGTACGGCCGTCGCCGGGAGGCGCTGATCGCCGCGCTCGCCGCGCGCGGCGTCGAGGCGCACGGCCGGACCGGCATGAACGTCTGGGTCCCGGTCGCCGACGAGACGGGCGCCGTCGCCCGCCTCCTGCACGCCGGCTGGGCGGTCGCCCCCGGCGCCCGGTTCCGGATGAACGCGGGGCCCGGCGTGCGGATCACGGTGTCGCCCCTGGCCCCCGACGAGATCGAGACGGTCGCCGACGCGGTGGCGGCGGCGGTGGGGGGCGGGCAGGTGCGGAGATACGGCTGAGCCTGCGCGATCGGCGTCCTATCGGCGGGCTCTGGACTGGGTCAGGGCCGCGCCCGCGATGACGATCAGCGCGCCCACCGGGGTCGACCAGGTCAACGGCTCCCCGAGCAGGGCGACGCCCGCGGCGGTCGCGATCACCGGGATGAAGTACGTGACCATCTGGGCCGTCGTCGGCCCCACCTCCGAGACGAGCCCGAACTGCAGCAGGACGGCGAGCCCCGTGCCCAGGGCGCCGAGCGCCGCGACCGCGAGCAGCGGGACCACCGGCAGGCTCGTCGGCAGTGTCGTGAACAGCGGGGTGACGACGGCCAGTTGGGCCGTTGCCAGGAGCAGCTGGCCGCCCGTGAGGGACAGGTTCGAGTGCGCGCTGCCCGCGAGCGTGCGCCGGACGTAGATCCAGCCGACCGGATAGCTGAGCGAGGCGAGCAGGGCCAGCGCCGTGCCGCGCGCGTCCAGGCCGCTGAAGCCCTGCCAGGCGCCGAGCACGGTGAGCACCCCGAGGAAGCCGAGGCCGAGGCCCGCCACCCGGCGCCGCGTCGGCCGGTCCTCGGACAGCGCGACGAGCGACAGGACCATGCCCCACAGCGGCGACGTGGCGTTGCAGATCCCCGCGAGCGTCGACGGAATCGTCAACTCCGCGTACGCGAACAGGGAGAACGGCAGCGCGTTCAAAAGCAGCGCCGCGACCGCCAGATGCCCCCACGTGCGCGCCCCGCGCGGCAGCCGCTCCCGCTTGACGGCGAGCGCGACGGCCAGCACCGCCGTCCCGAACAGCAGCCGCCCGAAGGTGACTTGGAAGGGCGCGAAGCCCTGCGTACCCACCTTGATGAGCAGGAAGCTGAAACCCCACACCACGGAGAGAGCGGCGAACCGGACGCGCCAGTCGAGGACGGGGCGCGGTCTGTGAGGAGTGGCGGCAGCGGGCGTGGACGGGGCAGTGGGGCGCGGTGTGGTGACGGAGGCCATGACCCTCACGATGGCGGACGCCATTTCGTAGAACAAGCGAGATTTTGTCAGTGGGATTGCGTAGCATCGCTTACATGTTGAATCTGGAGCGCCTGCGGACCCTCGACGCCCTGGCCAGGCACGGTTCGGTGAGCAAGGCCGCCGCCGGGCTGCATGTGACGACGTCGGCGGTCTCGCAGCAGATGACCAAGCTGGAGCGCGAGGTCGGGCAGCAGCTGCTCGCCAAGAACGGCCGCGGCATCCGCCTCACCGACGCCGGGCGGCTGCTCGCCGACCACGCGGGCCGGATCCTGTCGCAGGTCGAGCTGGCGCAGTCGGACCTGGAGGCGCAGCGCGGCCGGGCCGTCGGCGAGCTGCGGATGGCCGCGTTCCCCACGGCCGCGCGCGGGCTGTTCCCCTCGGCGCTGGTCGCGCTGCGTGAGGAGCACCCCGGACTGCGGGTCAGATCACGGGAGTTGGAGCCGGAGGAGGGCGCCGCGGCGGTGGTCCGCGGCGACCTGGACCTGGCGGTGGTCCTCGACTGGTACAACAAGCCGCTGCCCGTCCCGGACGGCCTGGCGAAGGCCCCGCTGCTCGACGACCCGGCGGACGTGGTCCTGCCCGCCGCGCACCCGCTCGCCACGCACGCGGAGATCGCGCTCGAAGAGCTCGCCGAGGAGGACTGGATCACCTGGCCGGAAGGCGCGTACTGCGCGGACTGGCTGCTGTACACGCTCCGCGCCAAGGACATGGAGCCCCGCATACGGCACTACGCGGAGGAGCACCACACCCAACTCGCCTTCGTGGCGGCGGGACTCGGCGTGTGCATCACCCCGCGCCTGGGCCGCGGCGTCCTGCCGGACGGGGTGAGCGTGGTGCCGGTGCGGCAGGGAGTGCGGCGGCACGTGTACGCGGTGTGGCGCGCGGACGCCGACCGAAGACCGTCCATCCGCGCGGCGGTGGCGGCGCTCCAGGAGGCGGGGCAGAGGCTGACGGACCGGGCGGACTAGGAGCCCGCCCCGCCCGGCCCGCCCAGCTTGCGGAAGTCCCACGACACGACGGACTCCGGTACGAGCCGGGCCCAGGCGTGCCGGCCGTCGTGGGGCATGGCGTCGAGCCCGAAGTTCTTGCGGGCGAACAGCTTCTCCGGAACGGCCAGTTCGGGACACGGCTCACCCGTACGCGGCGCCTCGCCCACGAACTCCACGCTGCCCGACAGCTCGACGCCCCGCAGCTCCCCGTACTCCTCGCCCGCGTCCACCACGACCGCGATGCGCGGGTCGGCGCGCAGGTCGGACCAGCGCTTGCTGCGGGTGATGGAGTACAGCCACAGCGCCGTGCCGTCCCAGGCGAACCAGAGCGTGCTGGCGTGCGGGGCGCCGTCCGGCGACACCGTCGCGACCCGGCACGTGCGCTGCTCCGTGAGGAACGCGTCCCGCTCCTCCGGCGTCATCATGATCTTCCGCCCCCTGCGCTGCGTACCGGCCATGCGCCCTCCGTCCCGACGGAACCGGCGCCGTTCGGCCGGGCCGAAAAGGCCCTCACGGCACCTGAACTGACTAAGCGTCAGGAAATCATGAACGCTCTTCCACCCGTACGCAATGGGGGCTACGCTCCGGCGGCCGAGCGACCGCCACCGACAGGGGGACCCATGCCGTCCAGCGACCGGCTCGCCGCACTCCTCGACCCCGCCACCACCGCGCTGCTCACCGTCGAGTGCCAGCGGGGCGTCGTCGGCGAGGAGAGCGCACTGCCCGAACTCGCCCGCGCGGCAAGGGAATCGGGGGCGCTCGGCAACGTCGCACGCCTGGTCGACGCCGCGCACGCCGCGTCCGTGCAGGTGCTGCACGCCGTGGCGGAACGGCGCCCCGACGGCCGGGGCGCGAACCGCAACGCGCGCCTCTTCCGCGCGGCCGAGCGCCTGCCGGTGCAGCAGCTGTCGGGCACGAGCGCCGTCGACGTCGCGCCGCCGATCGAGGTCGCCGAGGCCGACCTCGTCGTACGCCGGCTGCACGGGCTGTCGCCGATCGCGGGCACGGACGTCGACGCGCTGCTGCGGAACATCGGCTGCCGCACGCTGATCGTGACGGGGGTCTCCGCCAACGTCGCGATCCCCAACGCCGTGTTCGACGCGGTCAACCTCGGCTACACGGCGGTCGTCCCGGCCGACGCGATCGCCGGGGTGCCCGCGGACTACACGCCGGTGCTGGTCCGCAACACCCTCGCCCTCGTCGCCACGGTCACCGGCACGGACGAGGTCCTGGAGGCGTGGAAACGGAGTGGCTGAACTCGCGCGCCGGCCGGCCGAGTCGAGCCGTCGGCGGCCCCCTCCTCAGGGCAGCTTGATCTCGTCGCCCGACACCTCGATCTTCGCGCCCGGCAGCGGCTTCGTCGCCGGGCCGTGCTTCACACTGCCGTCGGCGACCGCGAACTTGCTGCCGTGGCAGGCGCAGTTGATGGTGCCGCCCGAGACGTCCCGTACGACACAGCCCTGGTGCGTGCAGGTGGCGGAGAAGGCCTTGAAGTCGCCCGCCGTGGGCTGGGTGACGACGACGCCCTCGTCCTTGAAGATCTTGCCGCCGCCCTCCGGGATGTCGGAGGTCTTGGCGAGCGCGGTCCCGCCGCCTCCGCCCGTGTCGCCGCCGGTCTCCTTCGTCGGGCCGCCCGTCGGCTCCTCGGCGGTCCCGCCGGTGGTGCCCTCCTCGGAGCCGGAGTCGCCCGAACCGCCGCACGCCGCCACGGCTGCGGCGAGCCCGGCGGCGCCCACGGCGGTCACCACGGCACGCCGTGCGGGGTCGAGGCGAGAGGTGTCCTGCGATGCGGCCATGCGATCCTCCATGCGGTCTGGGGTTGCGGGGCGTCCGCCCGCCCCGGGGAGTACGTCGCGCTCCCCGGTTCCGTTCAACGTTCCACCGCCCGGGCGGCGAAATCCAGAGGACGCACGGGCGCCGCGCCAACCCCAGCTCTTCGGCTCGTACGACTTCACCGCCCCGCGTCAGGGCCTCACGGCAGGGCGAGCGCCTCGCGGAGGAAACCGAGTTCGTGCCGGAGCAGTGCGTCGGCCAGGCCCTCGCCGTCGGCGCGGTGCGTGGCCGTCGCCAGCGGCAGCACCGAGTGCGGCCGGCCGGCGGCGAGCAGCGCGGCCGAGAACCGCAGCATGTGCGCGACCACCACGTTGTCGTCGGCGAGCCCGTGGACCAGGAGCAACGGGCGGGTGAGGCGGTGCGCGTGGGTGGGGAGCGAGGCCTCGTCGTAGCGGTCGGGGCGCACGCCGGGGTGCCCCAGGAAGCGCTCCTTCCAGTACGTGTCGTACAACCGCTGGTCGGCCGTGGCCGCGCCCGCGACCGCCGCGTGGAACACGTCCGGCCGCAACAGCACCGCGCCCGCGGCCAGATAGCCGCCGAACGACCAGCCGCGGATCGCGACCCGGCCGAGGTCGAGGTCCGGGTGGGCGTCGGCCGCGGCGTGCAGGGCGTCCACCTGGTCGTCCAGGACCGGCCCCAACTGGTCGCCGTGGACGGCCCGTTCCCACGCCCGGCCGCGCCCCGGCGTGCCGCGGCCGTCGGCGACGAGGACGGCGAAGCCCTGGTCGGCGTACCACTGGCACACCGCCGCATGCCACGGCCGCGCCCGTACGACGAGCTGGACGCCCGGGCCCGCGTACGGGCTCAGCAGCACCGGAAGCCGCCCGCTGCCCGGCTCGTGGCCGGTCGGCAGGTACAGGCGGCCCCGCAACTCCCGCTCGCCGAGGCGGAGTTGCCGCGGAGCCGGACGGACGACGGGCTCCTCCGCGCGGCTCGCGATCCGGCCCGTCTCCACGCCGTCGCGCAGCAGCCGCACCGTGTCGCCGTCCGGGGTGCGGCTCTCCAGCGCGAGCAGCGGCCCACCGGCCACCGCACCGTGCAGCCCCGCTCCCGCGCTGATCCGCGTACAGCCCCGGCCCGGCTCGTACGACCACACATGGGTCTCCTCCGGGTCCTCGCTCGCCGTGAACAGCACCCGCTCCCCGGCCGTCGCCAGGACCTCGCGCACTTGCAGGCCCTCCGGCGTGACGGCGGCGCCGTCGACCTCGATCCCGTCGCTGTCGCCCACCGCGCGGTGCACGACGAGGGCGCCCGACACGGTGCGGGCCGGGGTGCCCGGCAGGGACGTGACCCAGACCGGATCGTGCCGCCGGTGCAGCACGTCGGCGGCGCCGGTCGCCGGGTCGAGGCCGCAGACGTACGCCGTGCGCTGGTCGCGGGTGAGGACGGCGGCGAGCGGGCCGTGCGCGTCCCACGAGGCGTGCGTGACGTACTCGAAGGCCGGGTCCGTCCACTCGCCCCCGGGCCGGCCGTCGGCGTCCGCCGCGGCGGGCAGCCGCATCCGCAGGGGCTCCCCGGCGAGCGGCACGACATGCAGCGTGGTGACCGAGTTGGCCGTGCCCGCCGCCGGGTACCGCACCGCGCGCGGCGGCCGGTCCGGACGCGCCGGGTCCGAGCGGTACCAGCGCTGCACCGGGCCGAGGTCCACGCGCGCGACGAGCAGCGCCGTGCCGTCCGGCGACCACCAGTGCCCCCGGTGCCTGCCGATCGACTCGGCAGCCGTGTGATCCGCAAGCCCGTACGTCACGTCCGCCGACTCCGGCACGGCCAGCGCCCGGTCGCCCGTGCCGTCCACGCCCACCACGCGCAGCGCGCCCCGCGACACGTACGCGACGAGCGACCCGTCGGGGGAGGGGCGCGGGTCGACCACCGGCCCCGCCGTCGGCACCCGCTGCGGCACGCCCCCGTCGGCCGCCACCACCCACAGGGCGCCGCCCAGCGAGAACACCACCACGCGCGCGTGCCGGTCGCAGGCGTACGCGACGATCCCGTCCGACGACTCCCGCGCCCGCTCCCGCCGCACCCGCTCCTCCTCGGGCACCGCACCGTCCCGGTTCAACGCCGCCGGGTCGGCGATCAGCCGCTCCGCGCCGCCCTCGTACAGCCACAGCCCGGCCAGCGGGTCGGAGCCGTGCCCGGAGCGCAGGAACAGCACCCGGTCCCCGTCGGGCGAGACGGTGAGGGCACGCGGAGCGCCGAGCGTGAAACGACGGGTACGGGCGAACTGCAGGGGAAGATCCGGTGATTCCATGGCGGGCACTCTGACAGGGAACGGCCCGGCCCGACACCCCGAGGGGCGGCGACCGGGCCCGGGTCCCTCAGCCGCCGGTGACCCCGCCCGTCACCGATACCCCGTCGCGTCCGCCGGCTTGCCCGCGTCGTCGACCTCCACGAGGTAGCGCCAGCAGTCCGGGCGGGAGCCGTCGAGGTCCGTGAAGCCGTACTCCTGGGCGAGTTGGCCGCTCGACAGCGACGCGCCGTTCCACCGCGCCACGTCGGCGTCCCCCGCGAGCGCCGCCACCGCGCGGCCCACGTACGACGGGGTCTCCGAGATGCAGAAGTGCGGGACCTGCTCCAGGGCGTCGCGCCAATTCGCCTCGGTGACACCGAAGTTGGCGAGCATCATCTCCGAGCGCAGCCAGCCCGGCGTGAGCGCCACGGCCGTCCCGCCGTACGGCTTCAGCTCGTGGGCCTGGACGAACGCCATCCGCAGCACGCTGTTCTTCACCAGGTCGTAGAAGTACGAGTTGCGGTAGTTCGCTCCGTTGTACGCGGCCGTGCCGTCCGTCATCTCCACGACCAGCCCGCCCGGCCTGCGGACCAGCAGCGGCAGCAGGAAGTGGCTCGTGATCGCGTGCGTCTCCACGCCGAGCCGCATCAGCCGCAGCCCGTCGTCCAGGTCGTGCTCCCAGACCGGGGTGTCGAACGCGAACAGCCGCTCCCCGCCCCAGACGTCGTTGACGAGGACGTCGAGCCGCCCCCGCTCCGCGTCGATCCGCTCGGCCAGGGCGCGCACCTGCTCGGGCTCCAGGTGGTCGGTCGGGACGGCGACGCCCTCGCCGCCCGCGGCCGTGACCAGCTCCGCGGTCTCCTCGATCGTCTCCGGGCGGTCGTACTCGGAGCGGCGCCCCCTCGTCGAGCGGCCGGTGACGTAGACGGTCGCGCCGGCCGCGCCGAGCTGTACGGCGATGCCGCGCCCGGCGCCCCGGGTCGCACCGGCGACCAGGGCGACCTTTCCGGTGAGATCGGGGGGCGCTGCGGATGCGGAGCCGGATGCGGATGCGGAGGGGGATGCGGAGGGGGAATCGGATGCGGATGCGGATACGGGCGTGGACTCCATCGAGGTCCTCTCACGGGTTCGGTTCACCGGGCCGGTCGTCGTCCTGCCGCACCATGCTCCGCCCGAATCCCGACACCTACTGGCCTGATTACCCGGCGGAGTCGCGCGACTGCCCGATTGCAGGAACCCGGCCCCGGAGTGAGGCTGGAAAAACCCGAGCGAGCGCAGGAGGAACGGTGGGCAACCTCGTCGTCGTAGGAGTGGACGGTTCGCCGGCGAGTCTTGCCGCGGTCGAGCAGGCGGCGCGGGAGGCGCGGCGGCGCCGGGCGGAGCTGCGGGTGGTGAACGCGCTCAACTGGCCGGTCCGGCCGATGTACTCGCCGCTCGACACCTCGCCCCTCGACCGCCAGGTGGAGGAGGCCGCCGAGCGCGCCCGCAGCGTCGCCCCCGACGTGCAGGTCACGTCGGCCGTGGAGGGCGGCGAACCGGTGGCCGTCCTGGAGGCCGAGTCCCGCTCCGCCGACCTGCTGGTCCTCGGCACCCGCGGGAAGGGCGGCTTCCTCGGCATGCTCCTCGGCTCGACGGCCGCGTCCCTGGCGGCCCACGCCCAGTGCCCCGTACTGGTAGCCCGCGAGGACTCGGTCGAGGACGGTCCCGTCGTGCTCGCCGTCGACGGGTCGCCGCTGGGCCAGGAGGCGGTCGAGCTGGCCTTCGCCGAGGCCTCGCTGCGCGGTGCGGAACTGGTCGCCGTGCACGTCTGGCAGCCCGACCTGGCCCCGCCGGGCACGGGCGTCGAGGGCGCCGAGCGGCTCGTCGCGCAGGCCCTGGCCGGGCGGATGGAGAAGTACCCGGACGTGCGGGTCAGCCAGGACGTGCTGAGCGGCGAACCGCGCGAGACGCTGATCGAGGCGAGCCGGAACGCCCAGCTCCTGGTCGTCGGCGCGCGCGGCCGCGGCGGCTTCGCCGGTCTGCTCCTCGGCTCGGTCAGCCAGGCCCTGCTGCACCACGCCCACTGCTCGGTCGCCGTCGTACGCGGCAAGGAGTGACGGGCGGGCGGACGGCGCCATGCCGAGCGAACCGCCCGAACGAGCCACCCCGCCCGAACGAGCCGCCCCGCCCGAACGAATCGCCCCACCCGAACGAGCCGCCCCGGCAAGGAAGTTGACGTGGCGCGCGCTCACGCGAGCACGCAGCGCGTCCCCGAGAAGTTGGTCGGCATGCACTTGTTGCAGTGCACGCACAGCGAGCGCGCCGCGCTCTCGCGCCGTACCCGGTCGACGAAGTCCGGCTCGCGCAGCAGCGCGCGGGCCATCGCGACGAACTGGAAGCCCTCGGCCATCGCCAGGTCCATCGCGGCCCGGCCGGTGATCCCGCCGAGCAGCACCAGCGGAAGGTCGAGCGCGGCCCGGAACTGCCGGGCCTCCTCCAGCAGGAACGCGTCGCGGTAGGGGTACTCGCGCAGGAACCTCCCGCCGACCAGACGCACGCCGAGCCGCTGCGGCTGGGGCAGGGCGGCCGCGAAGTCCCGTACCGGGGCAGGGCCCTTGAACAGGTACATGGGGTTGAGCAGGGAGCTGCCCACGGTCAGTTCGAGGGCGTCGACCGAGCCGTCCGCCTCGATCCAGCGGGCGACCCGCAGGGCCTCGTCGAGCCAGAAGCCGCCGCCGACCCCGTCGTCCATGTTGAACTTCGCCAGGATCGCGATCCGGTCGCCCACCGCGTCCCGTACGGCCCGCACCGCGGCGCGCGCGACCTTCGCCCGGTTCTCCAGCGAACCCCCGTACGCGTCCCGGCGCTTGTTGATCCGCGGGCTGAGGAACGAGCTGGCGAAATAGTTGTGTCCGAGGTGCACCTCGACCGCGTCGAACCCCGACTCGACGGCCAGCTCGGCGGCGGTGCCGTGGGCGCGGACGATGCGGTCGACGTCGGCGGGGGTGGCCGCACGGGTGAACCGCCCGCCCAGCTGGTTGAACCGCCGGCTCGGCCCCAGCGCCGGCAGCCGGTTGGAGCGCGGGTTGGCGACCGGTCCCGCGTGCCCGAGCTGCGCGGAGGCGGCGGCCCCCTCGGCGTGCACGGCCTCGGTGAGCCGCCGCAGCCCCGGCGCGGCCTCGGGCCGCATCCAGATCTGGTCGTACTGCGTACGCCCCTCGGGCGCGACCGCGCAGTAGGCGACGGTGGTCATGCCCACCCCGCCCGCCGCCACGGCCCGGTGGAACGCGACCAGTTCGTCGGTGACGAGCCCGCCGTCGCTGCGGCCCTCGAACGTGGCGGCCTTGACGGTCCGGTTCCGCAGCCGCAGCGGACCGATCCGCCCCGGCGACAGCACATCGGGAACGGCCGCGCCGGTCACGGAGGCGGGTGCGGGTTCGCCGGTCGCGGGAACGGGAAGGGGCTTGCCGGTCATGCGGCCTCCTGGGTGAGAGGGGTGCCTCGACCGCGCCATCTGTAGCGGCTCGCACCGGCGATTGCCATGGCCGCGACACCCTCGTCCGTGGGCGAGCCTCACCGCGTCGCGAGCGCCCGCTTCCCCCGCAGGTCCTCGGCCTGGTACGTGCCGCCCGCCTTGTCGGTGACGGTGAGCGTGAACGCCGAGTAGACGCGCCTGCCGTCGACCGTCCTCGGGTCGAGGAGGCGGAGCGTCGCCTTCAGCGGCCTGTCCAGGCAGGTCTCGGCGCACCAGCTCCCGGTCACCCGCCCGACCCCGACCGCCTGCTCCGCGCCCCAGCGCTCCCACCGCAGCCCGTGCGCGGTGGTGAACTCCGACAGCACCAGGCGCTCGGGCCGCCGCTGCGCGCTCCCGGCCTCCGCGTTCGCCTCGCCGTGGTGGTTCAGTACGTACGGCTTGGCCGCGGCCGAACGTTCCGCCGCGTCACCCGGGCCGAGGGCGGCGTCCGGCACGAGGGCGGCGCTCGCCGACGGGGCCGAGGCGGCCAGGGCGAGCGCGGCCGCGGTGGCGAGAGCAGCGGTCAGGGCGGCGGTCTGCTTCGTGGTGCTGTTCATGCTTTCCTGCTCCGATGTGGTGGGGGTCACAGCAGAGGAAAGCTATAGCGGGCCGCGGTCGCACCGGCCCGAACGGCCGCGGCGACACGAAAGCCCCATCAGAAGGGAGGCGGAAGCGAGCGTGCGTTCAGAACAGCTCGTCGCCGGGCAGCGCCGCCGCCTGCCGGATCCAGTCCGCGACGAGGTCCTCGTCGATCCCCTCGTCCTCGCGGATGTCGAGGTACCGCACCCGCTCGTGCTTGGAGCTGCCCGGCGGCTGCGGGTCGAGCGAGGAGCCGTTGAGCCAGGTGACCTTCACGTACGAGGTGAAGCAGTGGAAGCTCAGGAACCAGCCGTTGTCGGGGACGCCGTAGAACGGGGAGTTCCAGCGAACCGCCTTGCGCACGCCGGGAGTCGTGCGGACCACGAGCTCGTCCAGACGCCGGCCGACGTCCCGCTTCCAGCCCGGCATGGCCTCGATGTATGCGGCTACCGGCCCCTCGCCGTCGCCCTTCGGGATCTGCGGGTTGCCGCCGGACAGCAACTTCGGCTGCTGCGGTGCTTTTCCGGTCATAGGCCGCATTTTAGTGCCGCTGTTCGATCACGCCCGCCCCGTCCGGTCCAGGCCGGATAACCTCGAGCAATGCTCACCGAAGTCACAGCGACCCGCTATGTCACGCCCTTGCGTGAGGGCGGCTCGCTCCCCGGGATCGTCGAGGCGGACGACCTCGGGACGTACGTCATGAAGTTCACCGGCGCGGGCCAGGGCCGCAAGACGCTCGTCGCGGAGGTCGTCTGCGGGCAGCTGGCGCGCGGGCTCGGGCTGCGGGTGCCGGACCTCGTGCAGATCCAGCTCGACCCGGTGATCGGCCTGGGCGAGCCGGACCAGGAGGTGCAGGAGCTGCTCAAGGCCAGCGGCGGCCTCAACCTCGGCATGGACTACCTGCCGGGCTCGCTCGGCTTCGACCCGCTCGCGTACGAGGTGAGCGCCGCGGAGGCGGGCCGCGTGGTCTGGTTCGACGCGCTGATCAACAACGTCGACCGGTCCTGGCGCAACCCCAACATGCTGGTGTGGCACGGCGACCTGTGGCTGATCGACCACGGCGCCAGCATGATCTGGCACCACAACTGGCGCACCGCCCAGGCCGCCGCGGCCAAGCCGTACGACGCGTCCGACCACGCCCTCGCGCCCTTCGGCCCGGACGTCGCCGCGGCCGCCGCGGAACTCGCCCCGCGCGTCACCGAGGAACTCCTCACCGCGGCCGCCGCCGACGTGCCCGACGAGTGGCTGGTCGACGAGCCCGGCTTCGACACCCCTGACGCCCTGCGCCGCGCGTACGTCGACGTGCTGCTCGCCCGCGTCCAGGGCCTCGCCGAGCGGATCACCCTCGGCCCCCGGGTCGAGCGGAAGCAGGCCAACCCGCCCGGCTGGCTCACCGACCACCTCCCCGCATGGCCGCACACCGGCAAGACCGAGAAGGACGCAGGCCAGTGACCGAGCGCGATGTCTTCGAGTACGCGCTGCTGCGCGTCGTCCCGCGCGTGGAGCGCGGCGAGCTGTTCAACGCGGGCGTGGTGGTCTACTGCCGCGCCAGGTCCTTCGTGGCCGCCCGCACCCACCTCGACGAGCGCAAGCTGACCGCGCTCGACCCGGCCGCCGACGTCGCGGGCGTACGGGCCGCGCTGCGCGCCGTCGAAGGCGTCTGCCGGGGCGGCGCGGACGCGGGGCAGGCGGCCAGGGACGACGCGGGCCGGCGCTTCCGCTGGCTGATCGCACCCCGCTCCACGGTCGTCCAGCCCGGCCCCGTGCACACCGGCCTGACCGCCGACCCGGAGGCCGAAGCGGAACGCCTCCTGGACCTCCTGGTGCGCTGACCCGGCCCCGGACGACCGACGTGCTGAAGCCCTGGCACCCGGTGGGCCGTTGACACCGGGTGCCAGGGCTTCTAGCGTCACGGATGCTGTAGGTACTAAGCGGTCGCTCACCGAACGGGACGTGCCCCGGGCCGGGGCGCCGCGAGAGCCGCGAAGCCGTATCCAAGGGCGAGGGAGAACCAGCATGTCCACCACCGAGCAGCGCGTCGCCGTAGTCACCGGAGCCGCACGCGGCATCGGCGCCGCCACCGCGATCCGACTGGCCGCCGAAGGCCGCGCCGTCGCCGTCATCGACCTCGACGAGGCCGCCTGCAAGGACACCGTCGAGCAGATCCGGGCCGCCGGCGGCACGGCGCTCGCCGTCGGCTGCGACGTCTCCGACGAGGAGCAGGTCGAGGCCGCCGTCGCGCGGATCGCGGACGAGCTCGGCGCGCCCACGATCCTGGTCAACAACGCGGGCGTGCTCCGCGACAACCTGCTCTTCAAGATGAGCGCGTCCGACTGGGACACGGTCATGAACGTCCACCTGCGCGGCGCCTTCCTGATGTCCAAGGCCTGCCAGAAGCACATGGTGGACGCCAAGTTCGGCCGGATCGTCAACCTCTCCAGCTCGTCCGCGCTCGGCAACCGCGGCCAGGTCAACTACTCGGCGGCCAAGGCCGGCCTGCAGGGCTTCACCAAGACCCTCGCCAAGGAGCTCGGCAAGTTCGGCGTCACCGCCAACTCCGTCGCCCCCGGCTTCATCGTCACCGAGATGACGAAGGCCACCGCCGAGCGCGTCGGCATGGGCTTCGAGGAGTTCCAGGCCGCGGCCGCCACCCAGATCCCGGTCCAGCGCGTCGGCCGCCCCGACGACATCGCCAACGCCATCGCCTTCTTCACCGGCGACGCCGCGGGCTTCGTCTCCGGCCAGGTCATGTACGTCGCCGGCGGCCCGCTCAACTGACCCGGCCGCACCCCGACAGACGCAAAGGACGGAACATGACCGTGCAGGACAGCGGGCGCGCGGCGCTCGTCACCGGCGCGAGCCGCGGCATCGGATACGGCATCGCCGAGGCGCTCGTCGCCCGCGGCGACCGGGTCTGCATCACGGGCCGCAACGAGGACGCCCTCAAGGAGGCCGTCGAGAAGCTCGGCTCCGACCGGGTCATCGGCGTCGCAGGCAAGGCCCACGACGAGGCCCACCAGGCCGTCGCCGTCGAGCGCGCCATGGAGGCCTTCGGCCGCCTCGACTACCTGGTCAACAACGCCGGTACGAACCCGGTGTTCGGGCCGATGGCCGACCTCGACCTGAACGTGGCCCGCAAGGTCTTCGAGACCAACGTGATCTCGGCCCTCGGCTTCGCCCAGCAGACGTGGAAGGCCTGGCAGTCGGAGAACGGCGGCGCGATCGTCAACATCGCCTCGATCGCCGGCGTCTCGGCGTCGCCGTTCGTCGGCGCGTACGGCATGAGCAAGGCCGCGATGGTCAACCTGACCCTGCAGCTCGCGCACGAGTTCGCCCCCAAGGTGCGGGTCAACGCCATCGCGCCCGCCGTGGTGAAGACCAAGTTCGCCAAGGCGCTGTACGAGGGCCGCGAGGAGGAGGTCGTCGCCGCCTACCCGCTCGGCCGGCTCGGCGTGCCCGCGGACATCGGCGGGGCCGCCGCGTTCCTCACCTCCGACCAGTCGGACTGGGTCACGGGGCAGACGCTCGTCGTGGACGGCGGCATCTTCCTCAATGCGGGCGTCGGCTGACCAAACGCCCAAGCCGGAAACGCAGCCGCGTACCCCGGCAGAACGTGACGACTCAGTACATCAAGTGCCCTGCCCGGCCTGGACGTTGGCCGGGCAGGGCACTGCGGTAAGGTGCGCCAACCCCCTGGCGTGGTTGATCGAGGAGCGTGCGCGTGTTCAACCGGACCCGAAGTCTGCAGGCCGCTGCGACTCTTGCGTCCATATCCCTGCTCGCGGGATGCGGTGTCTTCACTTCCGAAAGCACCGACGAGGAGAAGCCGATCGTCGTCGGCACCACCAGTGCGCCCAGCACTCTCGACCCCGCCGCGGCCTGGGACGGATCCTGGGAGCTGTACCGGAACGTCTACCAGACCCTGGTCAGCTACCCGACGGGCGCGGCGACCCCCGAGCCGGACGCCGCCGAGGCCTGCGAGTTCACCGACGAGTCGAACACCGCGTACCACTGCAAGCTGCGCGAGGGCCTGAAGTTCTCCGACGGGGACGCGCTGGACGCCAAGGCCGTCAAGCACTCCATCGACCGGATCGGCAAGATCGGCGTCAAGGGCGGCCCCTCCGGCCTCCTCGGCAGCCTGGAGCGCGTCACGACCAACGGCGACCGCGACGTCACCTTCCACCTGAAGAAGTCCGACGCGACCTTCCCGTTCGTCCTCGCCACCCCGGCCATGTCGATCGTGGACCCGCAGGAGTACCCCGCGGACTCGCTGCGCAAGAGCAGCAAGATCGTCGGCTCCGGCCCGTACGTCCTGGACTCGTACGAGGAGGGCAAGACCGCCGAACTCACCCGGAACCAGAACTACAAGGGCTTCGCCGAGCGCAAGAACAACGCCGTCACCATCCGCTACTTCCAGGACTCGGCCGCCATGGTCAAGGCGCTGCGGAAGAAGCAGATCGACGTCACGTTCCGCGGTCTCACCTCGCAGGACATCGTCGACCTGCAGGGCCCGGAGGCCGCCGAGGCCAAGCTGCAGCTGGTCGAGGGCGCGGGCACCGAGACCCGCTTCCTGGTCTTCAACCCCAAGGACCAGTGGGCCAAGAACCCCGCGGTGCGCGAGGCCTTCGCCCAGGTCATCGACCGCGGCGCCATCGCGCACAACATCTACAAGGACACCGTCGAGCCGCTCTACTCGATGGTCCCGACCGGCGTCGCCGGCCACACCACGGGCTTCTTCGACACGTACGGCAAGCCCAGCGCGGCCAAGGCGAAGAAGATCCTCACCGAGGCCGGCATCACCCGCCCCGTCCCGCTCACCCTCTGGTACGCCACCGACCGCTACGGCTCGGTCACCAAGCCGGAGTTCGAGGAGATCAAGCGCCAGCTGAACGACTCCGGCCTCTTCGACGTGACCGTCAAGGGCCGCCCCTGGAAGCAGTTCGAGGAGGGCTTCCGCAAGGGCGAGTACCCGGTCTTCGGCCGCGGCTGGTTCCCGGACTTCCCGGACCCGGAGAACTTCATCGCGCCCTTCGTCGGCGAGCGCAACAACCTGGGCACGCCGTACGCGAGCCCGCGCATCACCGACCAGCTGCTGCCGCAGTCGCGCCGTGAGACGGACCGCGGCGCCGTGGCCGAGGAGTTCGAGAAGGCCCAGGAGATCCTCGTCGAGGACGCCCGCCTGCTGCCGCTCTGGCAGGGCAAGCAGTACGTCGCGGCCTCCGAGGAGATCGCCGGCGGCGAGCGCGCCCTCGACCCGTCGACGATCATGACGATGTGGGAGCTGAGCCGGAAGACCAGCTGGTAGCCACGGCTGCGGAGCGTGAACTGCCCGAAGGGCGGCCGGAATCCGGCCGCCCTTCGGCGTTGTCAGTGGTCGGCGGTAGGTTCGACGGTGAGAAGTGACCGCACCATGGAGGTTGTTCACGTGACGGACCCGACCACCGCAGCCCTGCTCCCCGCGTCCTGGCGCGAGGTTCTCGGCGAGGAGCTGGACAAGCCCTACTTCAAGGAGCTCACCGAGTTCGTCGAGGAGGAGCGCGCGAAGGGCCCCGTCTACCCGCCCCGCGACCAGGTCTTCGCCGCCCTGGACGCCACGCCGTACGAGGACGTGAAGGTCCTCGTCCTCGGCCAGGACCCGTATCACGGCGAGGGCCAGGGCCACGGCCTGTGCTTCTCGGTCCGCCCCGGCGTGAAGACCCCGCCCTCCCTGCGGAACATCTACAAGGAGATGCAGGCCGAGCTCGGCACCCCCATCCCGGACAACGGCTATCTGATGCCCTGGGCCCGGCAGGGCGTGCTGCTGCTGAACGCGGTGCTCACGGTCCGCGCCGGCGAGGCCAACTCCCACAAGGGCAAGGGCTGGGAGAAGTTCACGGACGCCGTGATCCGCGCGGTCGCCTCCCGCCCCGACCCGGCGGTCTTCGTGCTGTGGGGGAACTACGCGCAGAAGAAGCTGCCCCTGATCGACGAGGAGCGGCACATCGTGGTGAAGGGCGCCCACCCCTCGCCGCTGTCGGCGAAGAAGTTCTTCGGCTCGCAGCCGTTCACGCAGATCAACAAGGCGGTCGCCGCCCAGGGCCACACGCCCATCGACTGGCGCATCCCGGACCTGGGATCCGCCTGACCGACCGGCCCGGGCCCGCCGCCGTCCGCATCCGCCGCCATCCGCATCCCGCGCGTACGCGCCTGACCCGGATTGTCAGCGGTGGCGGATAGCGTCGACGGTGTTCGCAAATGATGGTCGTACGAGTCGGGAGAACGCAGTGGCGGAGCAGCAGGAGCAGACGTCCGAGGACGCCGTGATGGCACGGGCGGGGCAAGCGATCATGCTGCATCGCGCAGGGGACCGCGAGGAGGCCCGCAACCGCCTCCTCGAACTGTGGACGGAGATCGGCGAGGACGGCGATCCGCTGCACCGCGTCACGATCGCGCACTACATGGCGGACACCCAGGACGACCCGGCGGACGAGCTGGCCTGGGACCTGCGGGCCCTCACGGCCGCCGACGTCCTGACCGACGAGCGTCTGGAGCAGCACCACAGATCGCTCGAAGTCCGCGCGTTCTACCCGTCGTTGCACCTCAACCTCGCGGCGGACTATGTGAAGCTCCACCGCGAGGACGAGGCCCGCGGGCACATCCGCAAGGCCCGCGGCGCGATCGGCGCCCTCGGGGACGACGCGTACAGCCACGGCATCCGCGCCGCCATCGAGCGCCTGGAACTCCAGCTGGGCCAGGACGGCGAAGACGGCACGGAGGGCGGCGGCCAGGTGGCCCCGCCCCGCAAGGAGGACTAGGCGGGAGGGGGAGGGGCCTGGAACGTCCGGGGCCTCCCCCTCGCCCCTCAACTCCCGTACGCGCCCCGGCAGATGCGCGCCTGCGGGCTGTCCGGGCCCCACTGGCCGTACCGCTCACCGAGCCCGCAGACGCCCTCGCCCGGCAGCAGATGCTTCGGGCGTACGGGGGAGTCGGACAGGGAGGGGATGCGCGGGCCGTCGGCCGACTCCTCGCCCTGGCCCCGGTCGGCGGTCCCTTCGGGGCGCCGGGCGTCGTCGGGTCGGGGGCCGGCGGGGGAGCGGCGGTGTTTCGCCTGCTCGGGGACGCGCAGCGAGTCCGTGGACTTCGGGGCGACGGGCCGCATCAGCCGTAACGCCTCGTCCGCCGGGGCGGTGACGATCTTCGGCCGGTCGGCCCGGCCGTTCTGCGGGGCGGGCAGCGGCCCGCCGTCCTCTCCGTGCCCCGCGTCGGACCGCGCATGCGGCACGGCCGCACCCCCCACGGACACGCAACCGCTGACGGCCGAAGCGGTCATGACGATGAGCAGGCCGGCCACGGCCCTCGTTCGATGCATCTGCGCAACTCTGGTGTGCGCACGCCCGCTTGAGCGAGGAATCGCCCTCAGAATGCCCCGCACGTGTGAACCTTGATCGTTCGGCTCGACAGTGCGCCGCCCGGCCGCGACCCGGTGCCCTGCCCTAACCCCGCCGTCCGCCGCTCCCCAGTATCCCGTCCAGCAACTCCCGGAAACCGGTGCGGAGTTCGTCCCGCGACGGCACCTCCGCGTGGTACGAGCCCGCCGTGCAGGAGAAGAGGAGGCCCTCGCTCCAGGCCACGAGGGCGAGCGTGTGACGGCGCGGGGCCGGGGAGCCCGCCGCCGTCAGCATGGCCTCGACCGCCTCGCGGAACTGCGCGCCCTGCTCGTCGTAGAACGACCGCAGCTCCGGACGGCGGGTCGCTTCGAGGGCCAACTCGTAGCGGGAAACCGTCAGTTGGCGGTGCTCCGTGAGGGCGCGGTGCAGGGCCAGGGCGAGCGTGTCCGCGAGGGCCTCGGCGCCGCCGGCCGGGTCGGGCGCCTCCGACGGCATCAAGGTCTGCGCCTCGCGCTCCGCCTGCCGTCGCACCGTCGCCTCCAGCAGCGCGAGCCGCGTGCGGGCGTGATTGGACGTCGAGCCCTGCGGCAGCCCCGCCGCCTCGTCGACAGCGCGATGCGTCAGCCCGCGCATGCCGCGCTCCGCGAGCAGCTCGATCGCGGTGTCGGCGATCAACTCGGCGCGGGAGGTCCGTGGAGAGCCGTCGGCGTGCGAGGGGCCGGGCGTGCGCGACGAGTTCGAGGCGCGGTCTGCGCGGTCGGCGCGAGCGGTGTCGGTGGCGCGGGTGCGGTCGGGCATGGGGCCAGCCTATCCCGTACGACTACAGGTGTAGTAACGTCGGTCACGGGAATCACTACAGGTGTAGTTGCAGGAGGAGTCATGGCCCGTGCCATCGTGATCGGAGGGGGCGTCGGCGGTCTCACCGCGGCCGTCGCGCTGCACCAGCAGGGCTGGGCGGTGACCGTCCTGGAGCGCTCACCCGCGCTCGAACCCGTGGGCGCGGGCATCTCCCTCTCGCCCAACGCCCAGCGCGCCCTCGACGTCGTCGGGCTCGGCGACCGGATCCGGGACCTCGCCGCCTGGCAGCGCGACGGCGGCCTGCGCACCCCGAGCGGGCGGTGGCTCTCCCGCACCAGCAGCGAGGCCCTCGCCGAGCGGTTCGGCGGCTCCCTCGTCCTGCTGCACCGCGCGACCCTCGTCGACGTCCTCCGCTCCCGCCTGCCGGACAGCGCTGTGCACACCGGCCGCGCCGCCCGCCTCACCGACCCCGGCGGACCCGGCCGACCCGCCACGGTCGGCACCGACGACGGCGACCTGGAGGCCGAGCTCGTCGTCGGCGCCGACGGCATCAACTCCGGTGTCCGCGCGGCCCTGTTCCCCGGCCACCCCGGACCCGCGTACGCCGGATTCACCACCTGGCGGGTCGTCGTGCCCGCGCCCGAACGGCACTTCGGCTCGCACGAGACATGGGGGCGCGGCGAGTTGTGGGGCTCGCACCTGATGAAGGACGGCCGGGCGTACGCCTACGCCGCGGCCGGCGTGCCCGCCGGGTGGCAGGCGCCCGGCGGTGAACGGGCCGAGCTGCTGCGGCGGTTCGGGCACTGGCACGAGCCGATCCCGGAGATCCTCGCCGGGGTCGCGGCCGAGCAGATCCTGCGGCACGACGTGTACTGGATGCGGGACCCGCTGCCCGCCTACCACAAGGGCCGGGTCGCCCTCCTCGGCGACGCCGCGCACGCCATGACGCCCAGCCTCGGCCAGGGCGGCAACCAGGCCGTCGAGGACGCGGTGGTCCTCGCCCACCACGTCGACCCGGAGCGGGAGCCGGGGCCTGCGCTCGCCGCGTACACCGCGGAGCGGCTGCCGCGCACCATGAGCGTCGTCACGAAGGCGTACCGGACGGGGCGGATCAACACCACGCGGTTCAGCCGGCCGGTGACGCTGCTGCGGAACGGGCTGATCGCCGGAGTGAACAAGCTCGGCCCGAACCTCGTCCTCCGCACCCTCGACGGCATCGTGGACTGGCGGCCACCACAGCACCGCGGCTGACCTGCGCTCCCGCTCCGCAGGCACGCCCCCGTATGCTTCCCGCACGACCGGCACCGGGCCGCCGCGAGCGCGCCCGCGCAAACAGCCGCCGGTCCGGAATCACCACGCACAGCAGGGAGCACGCACGTGAAGGTCGGCTGCATCGGACTCGGGGACATCGCGCAGAAGGCGTATCTGCCCGTGCTCGGCGCGCTCCCCGACGTCGAGCTGCACCTGCAGACCCGTACGCCCGCGACGCTCGCCCGGGTCGCCGCCGCGCACCGCGTGCCCGCCGCGCAGGCCCACACCGACCTGGACGCGCTCCTCGCGCAGGGCCTCGACGCGGCGTTCGTGCACGCGCCGACCGTCGCCCACCCCGACATCGTGGGGCGGCTCCTCGAAGCGGGCGTCGCCACGTACGTCGACAAGCCGCTCGCGTACGAACTGGCCGAGTCGCAGCGGCTCGTGGAGCTCGCGGAGGAGCGGAACGTCAGCCTCGCCGTCGGCTTCAACCGGCGGCTCGCGCCCGGGTACGCGCAGTGCGCCGAGCATCCGCGCGAGCTGATCGTGATGCAGAAGAACCGCGTCGGGCTGCCGGAGGACCCGCGGACGCTGGTCCTGGACGACTTCATCCACGTCGTGGACACCCTGCGGTTCCTCGTGCCCGGCGAGGTCGACGACGTGTCCGTGCGGGCGCGGACGCGGGACGGGCTCCTGCACCACGTGGTCCTTCAGCTCGCCGGTGACGGCTTCACCGCGCTCGGCATCATGAACCGGCTCAGCGGCTCGACCGAGGAGATCCTGGAGGTCTCCGGCCAGGACACCAAGCGCGAGGTGCGCAACCTCGCCGAGGTCATCGACCACAAGGGTCAGCCGACGGTGCGCAGGCGCGGCGACTGGGTGCCGGTCGCCCGACAGCGCGGCATCGAGCAGGCGGTCCTTTCCTTCCTCGACGCGGTCCGCGCGGGCCGGGTCCTCAGTGCCCGGGACGCCCTGGCGACGCATGAGCTGTGCGAGCGGGTCGTCCTGGAGGCGCAGGCCGCGGGCTCCCGGAAGAGCGGCGCGGGGTCCGCGGGCGCCTGCGCCTGAGCGCCCGTACCGACTCCGCCGCGCAGAACAGGACGAGCGCGGCGAGCGCCCCGTACACCGCCCAGTCGCCGAGGGCGACGTACAGCGTGGTGCCGGTGGCGAGGGGCACGTCGTACGTCCGGGCCGTGCTCGCGTCCGTGCCGAGGGTGTCGCCGACGCGGGCGCCGTCCGGGCCGTGCACGGCGGAGATCCCGGTGAGCGTGGCGTGCACCATCGGGCGGCCGTTCTCGGCGGCGCGCACCGCGGCGAGCGACGCGTGCTGCGCGGGCGCCCAGCTGTCCTGGAACGTGGACGTCGCCGACTGCGCGAGCAGCAACTGGGCGCCGGAGCGCGTCAGATGGCGGCTCATGTCGGGGAACGCCGACTCGAAGCACACCAGCGGCCCCACCATCCCGAACGGCTGCGCCCCCGAGGCGCCCGGCGCACCCTCCGCGACCGGGATGACGACCGGAGCGGTGCCGCGCCTGCGGTCCTCGCCCGCCGCCTTGCCGACCGAGGTGGCCCAGCCGAGCAGGGCGCGCGCCGGGATGTACTCGCCGAACGGCACGAGCCGCATCTTGTCGTAGCGCCCGCCGGTCGGCCCCTCGGGGCCCACCAGAATCGCGGACTTGAAGATTCCGGGCTGGTCGGAGCGGCGCGCGTCGACGTTCACCAGGATCTGCGCGCCGACCTCCCGGGACAGCTGCGCGATCCGCCGCGCGAGGTCGGGCCGCCGCCCCAGGTCGTACCCGACGCTGCTCTCGCCCCACACGACGAGGTCCACGCCGCGGCCGGCCAGCGTGCGGGTCAGCTCCTCCTCGCGCGCGAACCGCCGCTCCGCTCCGCCCGCCCCGTCGATCACCCCCGGCTGTACGACGGCGATCCGCGCCGAGCCCGCAGCCTCGGGGCGCGGCGCCCACGCCCCGGCCGCGGTGCCCGCGAGGGCCACGACGACGAGCCCCGCGACGGCCCGCACGCGGGCCCGCCGCTCCGCGATCAGCACGGCGAGAGCGGTGTTCACTGCGACGACGAGCAGGCTCACCAGCCACACCCCGCCCACCGAGGCGACCCGCAGTGCCGGGCCGACCTGCCACTGGCTCGATCCGAGCAGCCCCCACGGGCCGCCCAACCCCTCCCAGGACCGGACCAGTTCGACCATCAGCCACGCGGACGGCACGAGCACGAGCGCCGCGGCCACACGCCGGGCCGGGACCCCGTGCCCGTCCGGTCGGGCGCCGAGCAGCCGCCGTACGAGCAGTCCCCAGGGCGCCCACAGCGCGCCGAGCAGCGCGGCGATCACGAACGTGAACACGTGCAGGCTCGGCAGCAGCCAGTGATGCACCGCGAGCATGAACCCGAACCCGCCGAGCCACCCGTCGTACGCGGCCCTGCGCGCGGTCGGCGCCGAGCGGGCGAGCAGCAGCCACGGCACGAGCGCGACATACGCGAACCACCACCAGGACGGCTCGGGGAAGGCCAGCGCGGGGAGCGCGCCCGCGAGGACGGCGAGGGCGCCGCGCACCCAGCGGGAGTCGAGCCGCCGCTGCTGCACACCTCGCCGGCCGCTGCCCTGGTCGCCGTCTCGCTGCGCGCCGGTCGACGAGCCGGTCAGCTCCATGCCGTGCCTCCATCCGGCGCGCCCGGTGCGTGCGTACGTCCAGTGTGCGCCCGCCCGGCGATCTTCGACAGAGGGCGTGGGGCGTGGGGGAGGGGCTGGGCGCCCGCCCGGCTCAGGGGTTCTCGATGCTCGCGCGGCGCCACTTCTCGTGCACGACGACCTTGGTGACGCGCCAGCCGACGCGGGTGCGCAGCACGGAGAACGCGTACCGGCCGCCGCACTCGAAGTCGGGGGCGCCGCCGTCGGGCCGGGTGCGCATCGGGTTGGCGTAGTCGGCCTGCACGTCCGCGGTGTCGCCGACGTCCCCGTCGAGGGCGCCGAAGCGGAGGCGGCGGTTGACGATCAGGTGCTGGCGCATCGGGAAGAGCCGGAGGGTGCCGGACAGCCACTCGGCGACGTCGTCGGCGGAGCCCTCGATGCCGCCCGCGGAGCTGTAGTCGGCGCGGCCGTCGGGGCTGAAGAGGCTGCGGTACGCGAGCCAGTCGCCGTCGTCGACGGCCACGGCGTAGTCGGTGATGAGGGCGTCGATGGCCAGCCGGTCCATCACGGTTGCGAGGTCCACGCGCTGCGTCATCGATTCAGTGTTGTCCGCTCGTGCCGCGAGGCCAAGGGGCGTGCGCGGGCTCGTACGCGGACTTGCGCGCGGACGTGCGCGGGCCTGTGCGAGGCCGGGCGGTCGTATCGCGGTCAGGCCACCTTCACAACCTGTTCACGAATGGCCGCCGACCAGGCGACGACGAGCACCTGGTACTCGGCACGCTGTTCATCGCTCAACCGCCCGCCGGAGCACAGCATCAGGCCCCGTATCCGCTCGTTCAACTCGTCTGCGGACCACGGGACACCGTCGGGCGAAGTGGCGATCATGTGAAAGAGTCTAGGGCCTGGGTGTGACAACGGCCCTGACTTGAGGGCGACTTCTGTGCCTATCCGGTCACACCCGCGGCAATATCCGTCGAAGTCGACCCGCAATCCGTCGCGAAGCCACTCCCTCACGCCTGCCGTCACTCGCCCCACGGATCAGGATCGGCGAGAACTTCCTTGAGAGAACGCCCGGTTCGCCCGGCAATCGCCTGCCGCTCCCGCACCTCGCGCATCGTGCGGGGCCGATACCCGGGCCCGTCCGGCATGCACCCCGAGGTCGGGTGGAACCGCAGTCCCGCTTCGAGGACCACGGCGAGCGCCCGCCAGCCGTCGAGGTCCCGCCGCGGCGGCACGGCCAGTTGCTCCCCGGCGTCGGTCATCGGCACCCGGCAGGTGGGGCACGGCACGGGCTCCGGCGAGGCCTTCTTGAAGGCGTGCCGGCAGTCGGTGCAGACGAGATGGCTGCGCATGACGGTCATGGATGCACGGTACGGAGTCGTACGGACACGGGGCAGCCGGTTTTGCGGCGTGGTCGCGCAGGCGGGCCCGAGCTCGCGGGGAGGGGGTCTGAGCTGGGGTGGCGTCGGGGGCGGGGCTCAGCGGATGCAGGCCCGGCGGGCGTCCGCGATGCTGGAAGGGACCCCAACAGCCAAGCAGGAGGGCTGCCATGTCTGCGATGGACAAGCTCAAGAAGATGCTCAAGGGCCACGAGGACCAGGCCTCGAAGGGCGTCGACAAGGCCGGTGACATGGTCGACGAGAAGACGCAGGGCAAGTACAGCAAGCACGTCGACACCGCCCAGCAGAAGTTCAAGGACCAGCTGGGGCAGGGCGGCCAGGAGCGCGGCCAGGAGCGCGGCCAGGGCGGCGGCCAGGAGAACCCGCCGCAGCAGTGACCCTCCGACCCTCCCGGGCGGTGTCGACGCTCGGGTCGGTCAGCCCGCGGACTCGCCCGCGTGCGGGCTCAGCACACCCATCCCCACCAGCACGAACAGGGCGATGCCGAGGACGATGCGGTAGTAGACGAAGGGCATGAAGGACTTCGTGGTGATGAACTTCATGAACCAGGCGATGACCGCGTAGCCCACGACGAAGGCGATGATCGTCGCGAAGATGGTCGGCCCCCACGAGACGTGGCCCTCGCCCGCGTCCTTCAGCTCGTACGCGCCCGAGGCGAGCACCGCCGGGATGGCGAGCAGGAACGAGTAGCGGGCCGCGGCCTCGCGGGTGTAGCCCATGAGCAGGCCGCCGCTGATGGTGGCGCCGGAGCGGGAGACGCCCGGGATCAGCGCCATGGCCTGGCAGACGCCGTAGATCAGGCCGTCGCGCACGCCGAGTTCGCGGAGCGTCTTGCGCTCGCGGATGGCGCGGTGCTTGCCGCCGAGCTCGTCGCGGGCGGCGAGGCGGTCGGCGACGCCGAGGACGATGCCCATCACGATCAGCGTCGTCGCGATCAGGCGCAGGTCGCGGAAGGGGCCCTCGATCTGGTCCTTGAGCGTGATGCCGAGGACGCCGATCGGGATCGAGCCGACGATCACGAGCCAGCCCATCTGGGCGTCGTGGTCGCCGCGCATCTCCTTGTTCGTGAGCGAGCGGAACCAGGCCGAGACGATCCGCGCGATGTCCTTGCGGAAGTAGATGAGGACCGCGGTCTCCGTGCCGATCTGCGTGATCGCGGTGAACGCGGCGCCCGGGTCGTGCCAGCCCGCGAAGGCCGCGGTGAGCCGCAGGTGGGCGCTGGAGGAGATGGGGAGGAACTCGGTGAGCCCCTGCACGAGTCCGAGGATGAAGGATTCGAACCAAGACATGTGGGTGCTAGGCCATTCGCGTACTGATCATGGACTGACCAGCGGACTGGCAGGTCAGGACCCCTGGGTGGATGGACGGTCGAGCTGTCGTTCTAGGCATCTGGCTGCCGGTTGATCGTTCTCACGCTGACTCTCGCTTGAGGATCACGCTGACACTGCAGGGGAAGCGTAGCGGCAGCCGATCAGGGCCCTGCCGCGGGGCGTTGGTCGGGCAGCGGCCGGCCGTGGGGCGTCGGTCGGGCGGCGGGAGTCAGTCCGCCGTGCTCTCGCCGCGCAGCTTGTGCCGCTTGCACCAGGCGACGACCGCCGCGGCCAGGCCGGTCACGGCGATGAAGCCCATGGCGACGAGGAATGCGGGCGACGTCGGCGTGCTCGCGCGGCTGCCGGCCACGACGTACGCCGCCGTGTTCGGGATCGAGCCGAGGCCGGTGGCGAGGAGGAACGGGAACCAGCCCATACGGGAGATGGAGGCGCAGTAGTTCGCCGCCCAGAACGGCACTCCGGGGAAGAGCCGGGCCGCGAGCGTCGAGCGGAAGCCGTGCCGGCTGAGCTGGCCGTCCACCGCGTGCACGATCCGGCCGCGCAGCAGCGGGCGCAGCGCGTCCTGGCCGAGGACCCGGCCGAGGCCGAAGGCGATGCCCGCGCCGATGACCGTCCCGGCGAGCGCCCCGACGAGCCCCGCCTGCGTGCCGAACAGGGCGCCCGCCGCGAGGTTGAGCAGCGGCCGCGGCACGAACGCCGCGGTGCACAGGCCGTACGCCACGGCGAAGACGACGACCGCCGCCGCGCCGTTCAGCTGCACCGGCCAGCCGTCGGCGAGCAGCCGCTGCGGTTCCAGGACGAGCACGCTCGTACCGGCCGCCGCGAGCAGGACGACCAGCAGGGCGAGCCGGGACCACGGGGCGAGCAGCACGCGTCCGAAGCGCACGGCGAGGCCCGGGGGAGCGGCGGCCGCGGGCCGGGCGACGGGATCGAACATCCGGGGAGAGTAACCGAGAGGGCGGTGTGATCGCCGTATGGTGCGTCTCATGTGCGCCGAACCGACCGAGCCGGCCTTTCCAGCCGGTCCCGCTCTTCCCGTGAGCGAGCTCGCGGACGAGATCCTCGCGCGACTCGTCGTCACGTACCCCCGGGGCGCGGACGCCGGGCGGGCCGGGGAGATGGCGGCGTACATGAAGGGCGTCGCGCCGTTCCTCGGGATCATGTCGACGGAGCGGCGGGCGCTGTCGCGCGAGGTGCTCGCGGGGCTGCCGCGGCCGGACGAGGCGGACTGCACGGCGGTCGCGGTGCGCTGCTGGCGGTTGCCGGAGCGGGAGTACCACTACTTCGCCGTCGACTATCTGCGGCGGCACCTGCGGTCCTGCTCGTCGGCGTTCCTGCCCGTGGCCCGGAGCCTCGTGACGAGCGTGTCGTGGTGGGACACGGTCGACCTGCTCGCGGCACACGTGGTGGGCGGGCTCGTCGCCGCGGACGCGGGCCTGGGGCGGGAGATGGACCGCTGGATCGAGGACGACGACCTGTGGGTGGTGCGCACGGCCCTGCTGCACCAGCTCCGCTTCAAGTCCGCCACGGACCCGGACCGGCTTTTCGCCTACTGCCTGCGCCAGGCCGGCCACCCCGAATTCTTCGTCCGCAAGGCGGTGGGGTGGTGCCTGCGGGAGTACGCGAAGACGGACCCGGACGCGGTCAGGGGTTTCGTCGCCCGGCATCGGGACGGGCTCGCGCCGCTGTCGGTGCGGGAGGCTCTGCGGAACGTCGGGGCGTGAGCCCCGGGGCCCCGGCCGCGCGGGGCCCGGCGCCGTGCGCCACACTGCTGGTCCAGTCGGCCGTGCCACCGGCACGGGGCGGGACGGGAGGGGTGGCGTGATGGGCGGAACCGCGTTGGTGCTCGGGGCGGGCGGGCTGACCGGGGTCGGGTGGGAGATCGGCGTCCTGCACGGCCTCGCCGAGGCGGGCGTCGACCTCAGTGACGCGGACCTCGTCGTCGGCTCGTCCGCCGGGTCGGTCGTCGGCGCGCAGCTCACCTCCGGCAAGCTCACCCTCCCCGAGCTGTACGAGCGTCAACTCGCCGACCCCGTGGGGGAGACCGCCGGACAGCTCGGCGCGGGCCTCGTCCTCAAGTACGCGCGCGCCGTCCTCGCCTCCCGCACCCCCGAGGCGTACGGCCGCAAGCTCGGCGCGCTCTCCCTGGCCGCCGACACCGGGGACGAGGCCGCGCGCCGCGAGGTGATCGCGCGGCGGCTCGTCTCGCACAGCTGGCCCGAACGGCGGCTGCTCGTCACGGCGGTCGACGCGGTGACGGGGGAGCTGCGGGCCTTCGACGCCGAGAGCGGAGTGCCCGTCGTGGACGCGGTCGCGGCGAGCTGCGCCGTGCCCGGGGTGTGGCCCGCGGTCACGATCGAGGGCCGCAAGTGGATCGACGGCGGGGTCCACTCCTGCGCGAACGTCCACCTCGCGGCGGGGTACGAGCGGGTCGTGATCCTCGCGCCGCAGCCCGCGGGCGGCGGGCCGTTGCCGTCGCCCCGGCGGCAGGCGGAGCGGTTGACGGCTCAGGGGGCGCGGGTCGTCCTCGTCACGCCGGACGCGGCGGCCCGCCGCGCGTTCGGCCGCCGCACCCTCGACCCGACCCGCCGGGCCCCGTCCGCCCGGGCGGGGCTTGCGCAGGCGGCGGGGGTCGTCGGGGAGGTGCGGGAGGTGTGGGGCTAGGGGGCGTCCAGCACCGTCGACTCGGTGGCCGTCCCTGCTTCGCCCTGCGGGCTCGCGTCCTCGAACGCCGGACGGGCTCGATCGCTCCGCTCCCCCTTCGCGAAAGCCCGCGGCGCCGTCGTGGTTGCTCGCGCAGTTCCCCGCGCCCCTCACGGGGCACCACAATGTCCCCGTGACCCCTTCGAACCCCCTGGCGGACGAGCCGATACCCGTCGGCAGGCGGGTCGACCACGGCTTCGCCAAGCTGATGCCGGACGTCGACCGCGACCACGCCTGGCTGCTGACCGTCGACGACGCACCCCAGTCGTACGTGGACCTGGACGACCCGACCCACCTGGAGTTCGAGTACGCCCGCAGACTCGCCCACGTCCTCGACCTCGCCGCCCCGGAGGGACAACCCCTGGACGCCCTGCACCTCGGCGGCGGCGCCCTCACGCTCCCCCGCTACCTCGCCGCCACCCGGCCCGGTTCCGCGCAGGACGTCGTCGAGGCCGACGCGGGCCTTGCCGGGCTGGTCGAGGAGGAGCTGCCGCTCGCCCCCGGCTCCGGCATCCGTACGCATCGCGCCGACGCCCGCGCCTGGCTGGAGGCGGCGCCCGGAGACAGTGCGGACGTCCTGGTCGCGGATGTCTTCGGCGGCTCCCGGGTGCCCGCCCACCTGACGACCCTCGACTACGCGCGGCAGGCCGAGCGCGTGCTCCGGTCCGACGGGATCTATCTGGCGAACCTCGCGGACAGCGCCCCTTTCGACTTCCTGCGCTCCCAACTCGCCACGTTCCGGGCGGTGTTCGAGGAGCTGCTGCTGATCGCCGAACCGGCGGTGCTGCGCGGGCGCCGCTTCGGCAACGCCGTGCTCGTCGCCTCGCACGGCGAGCTGGACACCGCCGCTCTCGCCCGCCGCACCGCCGCCGACGTGTTCCCGGCGCGGGTCACGGGCGGGGAGGAGCTCCGTCGCTTCGTCGGCGCCGCGCGCCCTGTCGACGAGCCGGACGCCGTGCCCTCACCCGAGCCGCCCGGCGGCACCTTCGGCATCGGCTGACCCGGACCCGGACGCCTCGGACCCGGCGACCTTCTGCTCCGCGCGCCGCGTGAGACGTCGTACGTCCGGTACGCAGAGGACCGCCGCCGTCGTCAGGACGACGAGGCTCGCGCAGCCCCACAGCGCGGTGTCGCGGCCGAAGGCGGTCTCGGCCGGGCCCGCGAGCGCGGTGGCCAGCGGCACGAGGGAGACGGAGCCGAACCAGTCGTACGCGGAGACGCGGGAGAACTTGTCCTCGGGGATCTCCTGGTGCAGGGCCGTCATCCAGGAGACGCCGAACACCTCGATGGCGACGCCGCTGACGAACATCGCGGCCGCGAGCAGCGGGAGTTGGAGGGGCACCGCGAGCGCCGCCGACGGCAGGGCGAGCGGGAACACGCACAGCGACCCGGCGAGCAGCAGCCGCCGCGGCTTCCACCGCATCATCAGGACCGCGCCCGCGACCGTGCCCACGCCGAACGCGCTGAGCGCGAGACCCCAGGGCGCCGCGCCGCCGAGCGAGTCCCGGGCGACCAGCGGGCCGTAGACCGCCTCGGCCGCGCCGATCACCGCCACCACCACGGAGAACTGGACGACGATCGTCCACAGCCAGGGCCGCCCGATCACCTCTCGCCAGCCGTCCCGCAGATCGGCGAGCATCCCGCCGCCGGGAGCGCGCTCGGGCACGTCGGCCACGCGCAGGAACGCCCGCAGCGCACCGGCGACGGCGAACGCGGCCGCGTCCACGGCGAGCACCCAGCCGGGGCCGATCGCCGCGATCAGGGCCCCGCCGAGCGCCGCACCGCCGATCGCGGCGCCGTGCATCGCCATCCGGAACAGCGCGAACGCCCGGCTCGCCTGCTCCCCGCTGACGCTGGACAGCAGCATGCCCTCGGCGGCCGGGCTGAAGAACGCCTGGCCGGTGCCGCCGAGCGCGGTGAGCAGCATCATCTGCCACAGCTGCGGCTCGCCGGCCAGGACCAGGACCGCGAAGGCCGCCTGGGAAAGGCAGTTGAGGGTGTTGGCGGCGACCATGACGCGGTGCCGCGGCAGCCGGTCGGCGATCGCGCCGCCGACCAGCAGGAACACGACGAGCGGGATCGTACGGGCCATCGCGACGAGCCCGACGTCACCGCCGTCGCCCCCGGCGTCGAGCACCGCGAACGCGGCGGCGATCAGGGCGCCGTGGCTGCCCAGGTTGGTGACGACCGCGGCGACGGTCAGCAGGGTGTAGTTGCGGCCCGCCCACGAGGGGCGGGCCGGGCGCGGCGGCAACGGCTCAGACCTGCGGCATGCCCGCGAGGCGGACCGAGCTGAGGATCTTCTTGATGGTGGCCTCGCTGACCTCGTCCTTCACGTCCTTCGGACCGAAGATCGACCACACCACGAAGTCGTTGGCCTTGTTCTTGAACGCGAACGACAGCGCCTTGCCCTCGGTGGCACAGGGGTTCTTGGACTCCGGCACGCCCTGCGACTCGGCGTACGCGATGCTGCCTTCCAGGCCGGTGAGCTTCGACTTGTACTTGGACGGCTTGGACAGGCCGATGTTCTTCTGGTTGGGCTGCGTGTACGGGCCGTACACCCACCAGCCGACCGTGTTCTGCGCGGCCTCGCCGGTGTTCTTCGCGCCGTTGGCGCCCTTGGTGCCGGCGGCGGCCAGCTTCCAGCTGTCCTTCCGCCCGTCCTTGTCCTCGTCGTACTGGCACCAGTCGGGCTTGTACTCGGTGATGCCCGTCATCGTCGTGACCGGCTTCTCGGTCTTCTCGTCGATGTAACTGAGCTGGCTGTCCGGCTCCTTGACGACCCAGCCCGGCGGCACGTCGAAGGCGGTGCCGCGCTTCGGGTTGACCACGACCTGCCAGCCGTCGATGACCGGCTCGACCGACGGGCCGTTGCCGCGGCCCTCCTCGGTGGGCGTGGGCTCCTCGCTGGGGCTGGCCGGCGCCGACGAACTCGGCTTCTTCTCCCCGCCCTTGGCCGCGTCCGTGCCCTCGTCCTCACCGCCGAGGACCAGGAAGCCCGTCACGCCGGCGGCGATCACCACGGCCGTGGCGGCGACGATCGCGGTCACGGTCGTCTTGTTCCGGCCACCGCTCGGCGGCTGGGGCGCGCCGAGCGGCGTCGTGGGCGCGTTCCACTGCGGCGTGCCCTGCTGCTGGTACGGGCCGGGCTGCATCGGGGCGCCGGGCGGCGGCGGGGGAGTGCCCGGCTGCTGCTGGGGCGCGCCCTGGGGCGGCGTGGCCTGATAGCCCGGCTGCGTGTACGGGTTGGGCTGCTGTTGTCCCTGCTGTTGCCCTTGCTGCGGGTACCCCTGCTGCGGGTACGGCTGCTGGTTGGGGTCCTGCGGGTTCTGCTCGCCCCCGGGCGGCTGCTGTCCTGGCCACATGGCCCGTAACGATAGAGGTGCCGCGCTCCCGGCTGCCATTCGCGGTCCGGATTGTGACCAGCCGCGGACACCGGAGTCCGGGCAAAGGGGGTGACCAGTGCATATGGGCGCCGCGACGGCATCGGTACGCGTGCCCCGAACGCCCCGACGCCGAGCGGATCCTGACCGGTCCGCACTCCCGGCGCTCGCGTGACGCACGTCACCGTACGGGCCGTCCGCGCGGAAGATACTCACGGGTAACATCCCGCTCATGAGCGCTGACCAGATGTCCATCGGCGAGATGCTCGCCGCCACCGTCCCGATGGTCCGGACCCTGAAGCTGGAGTACGCCGAGACCACGCCCGAGCGGGCCGTCCTCCACCTCCCCGACGACCCCGACTACCGCAACCACGTCGGCGGCCCGCACGCCGGCGCGATCTTCACGCTCGGGGAGTCGGCCAGCGGCGCGATCGTCCTCGCCGCCTTCGGGGACCAGCTGTCGCGCGCGGTGCCGCTGCCCGTCACCGCCGACATCGCGTTCAAGAAGATCGCCACCGGCCGCGTCACCGCCACCGCCACCCTCGGCCGCCCGATCGCCGACGTGCTCGCGGAGCTCGACGAGGGCAAGCGCCCCGAGTTCCCCGTGGCCGTCGCCGTCACCCGCGAGGACGGCGCCGTGACCACCGAGATGACGGTGGTCTGGACGCTTCGCCCCAACAGCTGAGCGGCAGTTCGACCAGGTCGGAGGCCGTACGAGCACGAGCCGGCCGTCCGCCCCTGATCCAGTAGGCTGCCCGGCGTGCGCCGAGGGCGCGCATGCCGGGCAGTGGCACAGAGATCGGGAGGACCGGCGTTGCACGTCCAGGAGTGGCTCGAGACCGTTCCCGCGGTCAGCATCTACATCCTGGTGGGGGTGGTCATCGGTCTGGAGAGCCTCGGCATCCCGCTCCCCGGCGAGATCATCCTCGTCAGTTCGGCCCTGCTCGCCTCCCAGAGCGGGGAGATCGACCCGGTGGTCCTCGGCGCCTGCGCGACGGGCGGCGCGATCATCGGCGACTCCATCGGGTACGCCATCGGCCGCAAGGGCGGCCGCCCGCTGCTCGCCCGGCTCGGCCGCAGATTCCCCAAACACTTCAGCGAGGCCAACATCGCCTCCGCCGAGCGGTCCTTCGAGAAGTGGGGCATGTGGGCCGTCTTCTTCGGCCGCTTCGTCGCCCTGCTGCGGATCTTCGCGGGCCCGCTCGCGGGCGTACTGCGCATGCCGTACTGGAAGTTCGCCACCGCCAACGTCCTCGGCGGCATCGTCTGGGCGGGCGGCACGACGGCCGTCATCTACTACGTGGGCGTGGTCGCCGAGGCCTGGCTCAAGCGGTTCTCCTGGCTCGGCCTGGTCGTCGCCGTCGCGTTCGGCCTCACGTCGATGCTCGTGCTGCGGCGGCGGGCGGCGAAGAGGCACGCGGCGACGGCCGCCGAGCCCGAACTCCAGCCGGAGGCGAGCCCGTCCGGGGGCACCTCCCGGCCGGCGGCCGGGGGAGTCTGAGGACGAGCCCGGAGGGCGATCCGCGGTGCCGTGGTCGACGGTGCGGCTCGCCCTCCGCGGGTCCTAGTGCCCGTGCGCCTCGCGATGCGTCTTCGCCAGCTCCGTGTACATCGCCGCGTTCAGCTTGAGGCCCTCGCGCTCCTCGTCCGTGAGCGGCCGCTTCACCTTCGCCGGGACGCCCGCGACGAGCGAGCCCGGCGGCACCTGCAGCCCCTGCGGTACGAGCGCCTGCGCCGCGACGAGCGAACCGGCGCCGATCACCGCGCCGTTGAGGACGGTCGCGCCCATGCCGATCAGGCAGTCGTCCTCGATCGTGCAGCCGTGCACCGTGGCGTTGTGGCCCACCGAGACGCGGTCCCCGATGCTCACCGGGAAGCCCGGGTCGACGTGCACGGTGCAGTTGTCCTGGATGTTGCTGTCGGCGCCGAGGACGATCGGGCCGCAGTCGGCGCGCAGCACCGCGTGGTACCAGACGCTGGACCCCGCCTTCATCGTCACGTCGCCGATCACGACGGAAGTGGGCGCGGCGAAGGCCGACTCGTCCACCTCGGGTTCCGCGCCGCCCACGGCTGCGATCAACGCCCGCTCTGCCATTGCGTCTCCTGGTTCTCGTACTCGTTCGGGTCCGTCGCGTCCATGCCCTGTCCGGAACCGTAAGCGACGCCCCCGTGGAGCCGCGCGCCGGGTGGGGTGAAGATCACAGCTCACGGGCCTGTCGGCCGCCGCCGCGCTGAGTACGGTGAGCGGGTGCCGAAGAACAAGAACGCGTTCTCATTGAGCGGTCGTGGGCGGGCCGGCGAGCGGGGCGCCGCCCTCGACGCCCTCGCCGCCTGGCGCCGCCGCGCCGTCACGCGTGCCGTGCACGCCGGCTGGCGCTGGGTGCAGGGCGCGGGCGCGGTCACGGCGGAGCGTCCGGGGCGGCTGAAGTTCGGCGCGATCGGCGCGCACACGAAGCTCGCCTTCCCGCAGGGCACCGTCTTCGGCGAGCCGTGGATCCGCCTCGGCTCGCACTGCATCATCGGCGAGCAGGTCACGCTGACGGCCGGTCTGATGCCCGACCTCGACCTGGGCCCCGACCCGATCCTGCGCATCGGGAACGGCGTGGTCCTCGGCCGCGGCAGCCACGTCATCGCCGACACCTCGGTGACCATCGGCGACGACTGCTACTTCGGGCCGCACGTCTACGTCACGTCCACCAACCACAGTTACGACGACCCGCACACCCCGGTCGGCAAGCAGTGGCCGCGGATGGAGCCGGTGGAGATCGGCCCCGGCTGCTGGATCGGCACCAACGCCGTGATCCTGCCGGGCGCCCGCATCGGCCGGAACGTGGTGGTGGCCGCAGGCGCCGTCGTACGCGGAGAGGTGCCGGACCACGCGGTGGTGGCGGGGGCGCCCGCGCGGGTGGTGCGGAGGTGGGACGCCGAGCTCGGTTGGCAGCCGCCGCTGCGGACGCCGGCGCCGGTGCCGATACCGGAGGGGGTCACGTCCGAGGAGTTGTGCGCGCTGGCGGAGTTGCCGGACGAGACCCCCGCGGGCTGACCCCCGCGCCCCCAGGGGGCTCCGCCCCGGCCCCCGCTCCTCAATCTCCCCCAGCTACCGCTGGGAGGTGCCCCCAGAGGGGCTCCATCCGGGTCGTCCTTCGGCTTTCCCGCCGTCGTGGCTGGTCGCGCAGTTCCCCGCGCCCCTTGTCAGGGGCTACGCCCCTCGTCGGGACGCGGCGCTCAGCCGCCCGCCAGGAGGACCGTTCCCAGGAGGGCGAGTCCCGCCCCGGCCGCCTGGACGAGGCGCAGCTTCTCCTTCAGGACCCCGCGCGCGGCCAGCGCCGTCACCACCGGGTAGAGCGAGGCGAGCACGGCGGCGACGGTGACGGGCCCGGTGCGCGCGGCCAGCGCGTACGTACCGTTGGCCGCCACGTCCGCGAGCCCCACGAACGCGAGCGCGGGCAGCGCCGCCCGGACCACCGCGAGCCCGCCCTCCTCCGGCAGCGCCGGGTTGCCGCGGCGGACCGAGAGCCAGAGCGCGGCGCCGCCCGCCACGACGTTGGTGACCCGCTGCACGAAGAGTGCGAGGAACAGCCCCGTGAGCGTCGTCGAGGCCTCCGCGATCAGGGCCATCACCGCGCCGAACCCGAACGCGGCGACGAGGGTGAGCGTGATCGCCTGCCGCTGCACCGGCGCACCCCGGAACTCCGGCCCGCCCGCGAGCAGTACGCCGACGACGGCCACCGCGATCCCGCCGTACTGCAGCAGCCCGGGCCGCTCGCCGAGCAGGAGGCCGACGCCGACCGGGACGAGCACGCCGAGCGAACCGAGCGGGGAGATCACGCCCATCGGGCCGAGGGCGAGCGCGCGGTAGAACGCGAGCATCGCGACCGGGCCGACCACGCCCGCGGCCACCGCGAACCACAGCTGCGGGCCCCACTCGGTCCACGCGCCGGTCGCGACCACGATCGTGCCGAGCACGGCCACGGCGATGCACTGCGAGACGACCACGACGGTCAGGGCCGGGATGCGTCGGGTGAGGAGCCCTCCGCCGAAGTCGGCGAGCCCCCAGAGGAGGCTGGTGGCCAGGGCGAAGAGTGCGGACATGCGGCAGCCTCGCAGTACAGTGTGCTGGACGTTTGGTGCACCACACCGTAGTTCAGTGAAGTGAACTCTGTCATTCAGAATATTCGACTCCTGGGGTGGCTTCGGCTGTCGCCCGCAGACTCGACCATGGACGGGACGTGTCGGACCTCGATCAGCTCACCCAGTCGCTCGCCCGCAACCTCAAGCGCTGGCGGGGTGAGCGCGGCTTCACGCTCGACGCCCTCGCGGCCCGCTCCGGGGTCAGCCGCGGCATGATCATCCAGATCGAGCAGGCGCGCACGAACCCCAGCGTCGGTACGACGGTGAAGCTGGCCGACGCGCTCGGCGTCAGCATCACCACCCTCCTCGACTACGAGCAGGGCGGGCACGTACGCATCGTGCCCGAGGAGCAGATCGTGACCATGTGGTCGACGGAGGCGGGGAGTTGGACCAAGCTCCTCGTCGGCACGGAGAAGCGCGGCCCGCTCGAACTCTGGTCCTGGCGGCTCATGCCCGGCGACAGCAGCGAGTCCGACCCGCACCCGCGCGGCACGGTCGAGCTGGTGCACGTGTCGGCGGGCGAGCTGACCCTGCGCGTCGACGGCGTCGACCACTCCGTGCCGGCCGGCTGCTCCGCCAGCTTCGAGTCGAACGTCCCGCACGGCTATCACAACCAGGGCGACGAGCCCGTCGAGATGACGATGGCGGTGTCCATCCCGCCCGCGACGTGAGGCGGTCCGTTCGACGCGGGCCGGGCTGTTCGACGTGATGCGGTCCGCCCGGAGCGAGACGGTTCGCTGATTGAGACGGTCCGGCTCCGGTCGCGGGCGCGCTGTTACGTTCGGCCCATGCGCGCTCCCCTCGGCAATTTCGACAACGCCCGACCCGCCCCCGACTGCCTGGACGAGCTGACCGAGCCCGTCGCCGCCGCCGTACGCCACTGGCGCGGCAGCGTCCCCGCCGAGCAGTTCGTGTACGTCGACACGGACCCGGAGATCGCCGACACGGCCGTCTTCGTCGAGCATCACGGGGCCGAACTGCTCGACCGGTCCGCGAACTGCGTGGTCGTCGCGGGCAAGCGCGGCGGCGAGACCAGCCTCGCGGCCTGCGTGGTCCTCTCCGGCACACGCGTCGACGTGAACGGGGTCGTCCGCCGCCAACTCGGCGCCCGTAAGGCCTCGTTCGCGCCGATGGACACGGCGACCGGCGAGACCGGCATGGAGTACGGCGGCATCACGCCGATCGGCCTGCCCGAGGAGTGGCCGCTCCTGGTGGACGCCGCCGTCGTCGACGTCCCGTACGTCCTGATCGGCAGCGGGCGGCGGCGCGGCAAGCTGATCGTTCCCGGCAAGGCCTTCGCGGAGCTGCCCGGCGCCGTGGTGATCGAGGGGCTCGGGATTCCGGCGAGCTGAGGCGGCCGGCGGGCCCGTGGGCTGGGGGCTCGGGGGCTCGGGGGCTCGCGGGCTCGGGGCGGTGCGCGGTTGTCGGATTCGGGGACGAAAGTCCTGAATCATCGGGACTTTTGCGGAACCTGACGGGTGTTCGGACATTGCAAGATCACGTAGGTGATCGTGATCGTCCGACCCGAACTCGCCCCGGCCTTACGCCGGTTGGCGGGCGAGGCAGCCCCGAGCCGTGGAAGGGACAGCCGCCCCATGTCCGAACCGACCCTGCCCGCGCCCGAGTTCCGAGAGGTGGCCGCCGAGCCCGGCTGCGCCTGCGCCGGCTGCGTACGGCAGCGCCGGGACGCCTTCCGCCTCGTCACCTCGCACGCCGGAACCGCGGCCCCCGGCCACCGCGCCGCGACCCGCGCCCTCGTCCTCGTCACGGCGGCGGGCACGGTGCTCGGCGGTGCGGGGGCCGCCGAGGCGGCCCGACCGGCGTACGCGCACGGGCAGTCGACGGAGGCGGCCGAGCCGTCGCCGTCGACCCCGCAGGGCCGCACCGGCCCGCTGCACACCACCGCCCTCGACGTCACCCCGGCCGCGTTCAGCTCCCGCGGCACGACCCGGGAGCAGATCCTGCAGCGCGCCCAGACCTGGGTGGACGCACGCGTCCCGTACAGCATGAACGCGTACCGGGGCGGCTACCGCACCGACTGCTCGGGGCTCGTGTCGATGGCCTGGGGGCTCGGCAGCAACGAGTGGACCGGCAGCCTCGCCCGCTACGGCACCCGCATCAGCCGCTCCGAACTCCGCCCCGGCGACATGCTGCTCTTCCACAACTCCGCCGATCCGGTGCGCGGTTCGCACGTCGTCATCTTCGGCGGCTGGGCGGACTCCTCCCGGACGCGGTACGTGGCGTACGAACAGACCCGGCCGCACGCCCTCAAGCGGACGACGCCGTACGCGTACTGGAACAACTCCTCGCGCTATGTGGCCTACCGCTACAACGGCCTGCGGGAGGGCGGCGGCTCCGGTGGCGGCTCAGGCGGCGCCCCCGGGGCGGGGCACGGATTTCCGGGGGCGTCGGCGTTCGGGCCGGGCCAGCGGAACGCTCACGTGACGGAACTCGGGCGGATGCTCGTGCGGCGCGGCGGCGGCCGGTTCTACACGGTGGGGCCCGGCCCGTCCTGGGGCGTCGCGGACCGCAGTGCGACCCGCGCGTTCCAGGAGGCCCAGGGCTGGCGCGGCACGGAGGCCGACGGCATACCCGGCCCCGCCACCTGGGCCCTGCTCGTCTCCGGCAAGGGCCGCGACATCCCCGGCGGAGGCGGCGGTCCGACGGCGCCGTCCTTCCCGGGCACGGCGAAGTTCCGGCCCGGCCAGTACGGGCCGCACGTGACGGAACTCGGGCGGCGCCTGGTGTCGAAGGGGTACGGCCGCTACTACACCCAGGGCCCCGGCCCCCGCTGGACCGAGAGCGACCGCCGCAACGTGGCCGCGTTCCAGCGCGCCCAGGGCTGGCGGGGCCAGGAGGCGGACGGCTACCCCGGCCCGGAGACCTGGAAGCGACTGTTCCGGTGAACGGGGAGGAGATACGGAGCGGGGACCGGGCGGACGCCGAGGTTCGGGCGGACGGCGGATCCCGGTCGGAGGGCGAGGTCGGGGTGAGCGGTGAGGCTCGGTTCGAGGGCGTGACTCGGCTTGGCGGTGAGCTCGGGTGCGAGGGCGGGGCCCGGCCTGGCGGTGAGCTCCGGTGTGAGGGCGAGGCTCGGCCTGAGGGTGGGCTTCGGCCCGAGGGCGAGCTTCGGGCTGATGGTGGGGCTCGGTCGGAGGGCGAGGCTCGGTCGGATTGGGAGGCTCGGTCGGAGGGTGAGGCTCGGTTCGAGTGCGGGGCTCGGCCCGAGAGTGAGCTGCGGGCTGACGGTGGGGCTCGCTCGGAGGGGGAGGCTCGGTCGGGTTGGGAGGCTCGGCCAGAGGGTGAGGTTGGGGTGGGCGGTGAGGCTCGGTTCGAGTGCGGGGCTCGGCCTGGCGGTGGGCTTCGGCCCGAGGGCGAGCTTCGGGCTGATGGTGGGGCTCGGTCGGAGGGCGAGGCTTGGTCAGAGGGGAAGGCTCGGTTCGACGGTGAGCTTCGGGCTGAGGGTGCGGCGCGGTCCGAGGGGGAGGCTCGGTCGGACGGTGAGGCTCGGGCCGACGGTGAGCTCGGGCCCGATGGCGAGTCCCGGCCCGACGGTAAGTCTCAGCCCGGTGGTGAGGCTCGGTCTGACGGTTTGCTCCGGGCTGTCGACGAGGCTCGACCGGAGGGTGAGCCACGGTCCGACGGTGGGGTCCGGGCCGACGGTAAGTCCCGGCCGGACGGCGAAGCCTGGCCCGACGGTGAGCTCCGGCCGGGTGGTGAGGCTCGGTCCGACGGTTTGCTCCGGGCTGCGGGCGAGGTTCGACCGGACGGTGAGCCACGGTCCGACGGTGGGGTCCGGGCCGACGGTGGGGCGCGGCCGGACGGCGAAGCCTGGCTCGACCGCGAGGCACGGTCCGACCGCGAGGCACGGTCCGACGGCGAGGTGTGGCCCGAGGGCGGTGTGTCCGCGACACCGGTTGCGGCGGCGGGAGTTGGCGCGGTTGTCGGGGGCGTCGACGGCGAGGCCCGGTTCGACGGTGACGTGCGGTCCGACGTCAGCGTGCCCTCGACTCCCATGGCTGGAGCCGGAGTTGACGCGGTCATCCGTATCGCCGACGACGCCCTGCGTCGGGAAGCCGCCGCGCCCGCTCCGGCGTCGCGGCCCGTTCCGGTGGGGCGGGTGCCGGGGAGGGCCGTCGAGGGGCCGGACGAGTTTCGTGGGGGAGTGGCGTCGGGCTGGCTGGCCGTGCTCGTCGTCGTGGTCGCGCTCGCGGGTGGCGCATTCGTCGCGGTCGCCACCGAGCTCGTACCGGAGGGGCTGCTCGACCGGCTCGCCCTGCCGCGCTTCGAGCGGTTCGACCGGGGACCGTGGGGCCCCGCCGCGCTCGCGGGCTGCGTGCTCGTGGCCGTCGTGACCGCCGCCGGGATCGGGCGCGGGGCCGTCGGTTCGGCCTGGGTGCTGCGGTCGTTCGGCCGCTACCGGGGGACGGTGCGGCGGACCGGGCTCGTCTGGATCAGCCCGTTCGTGCTGCGCCGCCGGGTCGACGTACGGCTCAAGCACTGGCGCAGCGAGCCGATGCCGGCCGTGGACGCGGAGGGGAACCGGCTGAGCGTCGTCGTGCTCGTGGTGTGGCGGGTCGCGGACACCGCGCGGGCCGTGTTCGCTGTCGACGACAGCACCTCCTACCTGCGCGAACAGGTCGAGGCGGCGCTCGCGCGCGTACTCTCGCAGCGCCCTGCCGACGCCTACGAACAGCGGGACGGCCGGTCGACGCTGCGGGACGCGGAGGCGGTGGGCGGGGCGTTGACCGCGCTGCTGCGGGAGGAGTGCCGGGCGGCGGGCATCGAGGTCTACTCGGCGCAGCCCACACGCATCGAGTACGCGCCCGACGTGGCCGCCGCGATGCACCGCCGGCAGGTCGCAGCGCTCGACGCCCGGCACCGGGACGGCGTGCTGTCGGCGGTGGTCGACTCGGTCGAGGACACGGTCGTACGGCTCACCGCGCGCGGGCTCGTCGAGCTCGACGACTTCGAGCGCAAGGCGTTGGTGAAGGACCTGACGATCGCGTTCTACTCGGCGCGCGCGGAGCGCGGCGAACGCGCGGACGCGGTGTGACGGTGGCTGCCCCGCGCCCCGCCGACCAGGTACGGGGCAGCCAGAGCCGTTCTACACGAGAGCGGAACTGGTAATTCCGGAAAGGGGCGAATTCAGGCCAACCCTGGGTCTGTTGGGCCCGTTGCGGGACGCGCGCGGCGGGCTCAGTCCAGGCGCGGGATCTCGATCGCCGGGCACCGGTCCATCACCATGTCGAGCCCCGCGGCGCGCGTCCGCTCGTACGCCGCCTCGTCGACCACGCCGAGCTGGAACCAGACCGCCTTGGCGCCCGCCGCGACCGCCTCGTCGGCCACCTGCCCGGCGAGCTCGCTGTTCACGAACACGTCGACGACGTCCACGGGGAAGGGGATGTCCGCGAGCGAGGCGTACCCCTGCTCGCCGTGGACCGTCTCCGCCTTCGGGTGGACGGGCACGATCCGCTTCCCGAACCGCTGCAGCACCTCGGCCACACCGTGCGCGGCCCGCGCCTCGTTGGTCGACAGCCCGACGACCGCCCAGGTGTCACCGGTCTCGGTGAGCACCCTCCGGATGACCTCCCGGTCCGCCGTTGCGACGACGGGCATTCCCCCCGGGCGGACGGGCTTCGGCAGGATGAGCGGATGACCGAGACCGAGACCGAGACCGAGTCCGAAACCGAGTCCGAAACCGAGTCCGAACCGACACGTGCCCGTCCGGCCCTTCCTCGCCCCGTCCTCCCCCTTCCGACCGAGACCGACGAGCGGGCCTCGCTGTGCCGGTTCCTCGACGACCAGCGCGCCGTCCTGGAGCGCAAGTGCGCGGGACTGACCGCCGAGCAGCTGCGCACCCCGGCCGTGCCGCCCTCCGGGCTCACCCTCCTCGGGCTCGTGCGGCACGCGGCTGAGGTGGAGCGGAGCTGGTTCCGGAACGTGCTCGGCGGGCAGGCGACCACGACGCGCTGGCCGGGCCCGCGCCCCGGGGAGTTCGCCGAGTTCGACGTGGCCGGCGCCGACCCGGACGAGGCGTTCGCCGCCTGGCGTGAAGAGTGCGCCCACGCCCGCGAGTTGGCGGCGGCCGCCCCCTCCCTCGACATGACGGGGACGGCCCGCGGTACGACGTACTCGCTGCGCTATGTCCTCACGCACATGATCGAGGAGTACGCCCGCCACAACGGCCACGCCGACCTCCTGCGCGAGCGCATCGACGGCGAGACGGGGGAGTAGGGGCCCGCGGGTCAGACCTCCGCCACGTCCCAGGCGCCGAGCACGCCCACGTCGCCGGGGCGGTCCGGGACGTGGACCGGGAGGCGGAGGCGGTCGCGGAGGCGGTCGGCGAGACCGAAGAGGCGGGCGCCCTCGCCGCACAGGACGAGCCCGCGGTCGTACACGTCCTCCACCAGCTTCGGCGGGCTGTCCGACAGGAGCGCGAGCACGTGCTTCGCCAGCGCGTCGTACGTGGCGAGCGGGACGCGGGCGAGGTCGGAGACCGGGATCGTGCGGGTCTCGGGGAGGCTGCGCAGCAGGTCGTGGCCGCGTACGGGAAGCGCGCCGGTGGTGGCCGTGCCGATCCGGACCTTGACCCGCTCGGCCTCCGTCGGCGAGATCAGCAGCCCGTGCCGGTGCCGCAGCAGGCGTACGAGGCCCGCGTCGACGTCCAGGCCACCGACCGGGACGCTGCTCGTCGCGATCACGTCGCCGCAGGAGAGCAGCGCGGCCGAGGTGCGCTCGGCGCCGACGTCGACGACCAGGGCGCCCGCGGGCTCGGCCAGCGGCACGCCCGAACCGGCCGCGGCGGCAAGGGACTTGGCGACCAGCCGGACCCGGCGCAGGCCCGCCGTCTCGCAGGCCGCGAGCAGCGCGTCGACCTGCAGCTCGCCCATCCGGTCGGGCACGCACAGCGTGGCGGCGGCGAAGTGCCGGGCCTTCCTGGCGCCGGACACCTCCTGGAGCGCGGCGCGCAGCAGATACGCGGCGACCATCGGGTCGGCGACGGACCGCTGCAGCACGGGGCGGACCAGGGTCAGCAGGTCGGGGCGGCTGCTCTGGATCTCCACGGCCCGGCTGCCGCGTGCGCGTATTCGGCCCTCGTGGTCGAGCGCGGCGACGGTCGGCATGTGCAGGACCCGCTGCCCGTCGCGGGCGAGGACTCGCAGCATGGCGCTGCCGAGGTCGATGGAGTATCCGCGGGCCGGGCTGCGCATAGGGGGTCTCTCCGCTCGCTGCTGACTGGCGTACTGGGGCTCACCGCCGTGGTTCGACGCTGGCACAGCTCGAAGAGGGCGGCGAGCGTGAGGCGTCCGTTTCAGCGGTGCCGCACGGCTGCTGTCCCGGTGGCCGGGAGCTGCCGTCCCGGTGGCCGGGAACTGCTGCTCCGGCGTACGGAAGCCGACGGGCGCGGACGGGAGGCGCGGCCCGGTGCGGCGGCTTAGCCTCGGGGCATGAGCGCGATCCCGGAGCGGTTCACCGTCGTCCTCAAGCCGCAGCTGACCGACGCCGAGGGCCACCTCGACCACGGCACCGCGCTGCGCTCGGCCACCGTCGAGCGCACCGGCGACACCGGCGCGAGCGGCTTCCCCCGGTACGAGGGGGACGGAGTGCACGTCGACATCGACCCGAGCACCCGCACCGTCGAGGCCGCGACGGTCGACGGCGAGGAACTGCCCTACGGGTGGGTGGCGGAGGTCGCCGACGACGAGTGAGGCCCCCGAGGAGGCGCGGGGTCAGGCGTCCCCGTACGCCTCGCCGCCGAGCTCCAGCCGGGCCGTGCCCGCCGTGACGTCGGCGAGCCAGGCGCGGAACGACTCGACGTCGGAGTCCGGCAGGCCGATCTCGATCGTGACGGCCTCGCCGTAGCGCACGTCCCGGACCTCGCGGCCCGTCGACCGCAGATCGTTCTGCACCTTGCCCGCCCGCTGGTGGTCCACCGTCACCGTGGCCAGCCGGAAGCGGCGCCGCGTGATCGTGCCGAGCGCGTCCAGGGCCTCGCCGACCGCACCGCCGTACGCCCGGATCAGGCCGCCCGCGCCCAGCTTCACACCGCCGAAGTAGCGCGTGACGACCGCCACGACGTACCGCATCTCGCGCCGGGTCAGCATCTGCAGCATCGGCACCCCCGCCGTGCCGCCCGGCTCCCCGTCGTCGCTGGCCTTCTGCACGGACGCGTCGGCGCCGATCACGTACGCCCAGCAGTTGTGGTTGGCGCCCGGGTGCTCCTTGCGGATGCGCGCGACGAACTCCTGGGCCTCCTCCTCCGTCGCCGCCGGTGCGAGTGCGCACAGGAAGCGGGAGCGGTTGACCTCGGTCTCGTGCACGCCCTCGCGGGCCACCGTGCGGTACTCGTCCTGCATTCGCTCAGCCTATGCGTGCCGGGTCGGCCGATCCTCCCCCAGGGGGCTCCGCCCCCGGCCCCCCGCTCCTCACGCGCCGGAGGGGCTTCCCTCCCCCCCCCCTTGTCATTCGGCTGCCGCGCCGTCGTGGTTGCTCGCGCAGTTCCCCGCGCCCCTGACCGGGCGCCCCCCCCGTGACCGTGGTCACCTGGGCCCGCGTACGGCTCGAAACCGGCCTGAGCAGTGACCACCGGCCGATACCCTCGAGGATCATGAGGTTGCTGCACACATCGGACTGGCACCTGGGGCGGGCGTTTCATCGGGTGAATCTGCTCGACGCCCAGCGGGCCTTCGTCGACCATCTCGTCGAGACCGTGCGCGCCGAGCGGGTCGACGTGGTGCTGGTCTCCGGTGACGTGTACGACCGGGCCGTACCGCCGCTCGCGGCCGTCGAGGTCTTCGACGACGCGCTGCACCGGCTCGCCGAGCTGGGCGTGCCGACCGTGATGATCTCCGGCAACCACGACTCCGCCCGGCGGCTCGGCGTCGGCGCCGGGCTCATCGGCCGCGCCGGCATCCACCTGCGCACCTCGCCCGCCTCCTGCCACGAGCCCGTGGTGCTCGCCGACGAGCACGGCGACGTCGCCTTCTACGGCCTGCCGTACCTCGAACCCGCCCTGGTCAAGGACCAGTTCAAGGTGAAGAAGGCCGGGCACGAGGCCGTCCTCGGGGCCGCCATGGACCGCGTGCGGGCCGATCTCGCCGAGCGCCCGGCAGGGACCCGCTCCGTCGTCCTCGCGCACGCCTTCGTCACCGGCGGCGAGCCCAGCGACAGCGAGCGGGACATCGCCGTCGGCGGCGTCGAGTCCGTGCCCGCCGCCGTCTTCGACGGGGTCGACTACGCGGCCCTCGGCCATCTGCACGGCTGCCAGACCGTCTCCGAACGCGTCCGCTACTCCGGCTCCCCGCTCGCGTACTCCTTCTCCGAGCAGCACCACCGCAAGACCATGTGGCTCGTCGACCTCGGACCCGGCGGGGAGATCGCCGCCGAGCGGATCGACTGCCCGGTGCCGCGCCGCCTCGCCCGTATCGAGGGCGAACTGGAAGTGCTGCTCGCCGACCCGGAGTTGGAGCGGTACGAGGACCACTGGGTGGAGGCCACGCTCACCGACGCCGTCCGCCCGCCCGAACCCATGGCCCGGCTCTGCGCACGCTTCCCGCACACCCTCAGCCTCTCCTTCGCCCCGCGCAGGCCCGACGGCGACCCCGTGGCCTCGTACGCGGCCCGCCTCAAGGGGCGCGACGACCGGGAGATCGCCGAGGACTTCGTCGCCCACGTCCGCGGCACCGGACCCGACGACGCCGAACGCGCCGTCCTCCAGGCCGCGTTCGACGACGTACGGGCCGCCGAGACGCTCCAGGAGGTGGCCCGGTGAGGCTGCACCGGCTCACGGTCACCGCCTTCGGGCCCTTCGGCGGACGCCAGGAGATCGACTTCGACGCGCTCGGCCGCGCCGGGCTCTTCCTGCTGCACGGCGCGACCGGCGCGGGCAAGACCTCCGTCCTCGACGCCGTCTGCTTCGCGCTCTACAACGCCGTGCCCGGCACCCGGCAGAGCGCCGGCACCACCCTGCGCAGCGACCACGCCGCCCCCGGCACCCGCACCGAGGTGTGCCTCGACCTCACCGTCGCGGGCCGCCGCATCGAGGTCACCCGGCAGCCGCCCTGGGAGCGCCCCAAGAAGCGCGGCACCGGCACCACCACCGAGAAGGCCCAGTCCTGGCTGCGCGAGCACGACGCCGAGACCGGCACCTGGAAGGACCTCAGCCGCTCCCACCAGGAGATCGGCGCCGAGATCGAGTCGCTGCTCGGCATGAGCCGGGACCAGTTCTGCCAGGTCGTGCTGTTGCCGCAGGGCGACTTCGCGCGGTTCCTGCGCGCCGACGCCGAGGCCCGCGGCAAACTCCTCGGCCGGCTCTTCGACACCCGCCGCTTCGCCTCCGTCGAGGCCCACCTCGCGGAGCGCAGGCGCGCCGCCCAGGCCGAGGTCACCGCGGGCGACAACCGGCTCCTCGCCGTCGCCCACCGCATCCAGCAGGCCGCGGGCGACGCCGCCGAACTCCCGCTCCCCGACATCGCACCCGGCGAGCCCGGACTCGCCGCCGCCCTGTCGGCCTGGGCCGCCGTCGCCCGCGCGGGCGCCCGCGAACGCCTCACCGTCGCCGCCTGCGCCGTCACCGCCGCCGAGTCCGCCCAGGCCCGCGCCCGCACCGAACTCGCCGCCGTACAGGAGACGCACCGCCTGCAGACCCGGTACGCCGAGGCGCGGGCCCGGGCCGCGCGGCTCGACGAGCGGGCCGACGAACAGCGCGCCTGGCAGGAACGCATGGAGCGGGCCCGCAAGGCCGAGACCGTGACACCCGCCCTCGCCCTGCGCGCCGCGACCGACGCCGAGCACCAGGACGCCCGCCGCGCCGAGACCGCCGCACGGGCCCTGTTGCCCGACCGGTTCGACGGGGCCTCCGCGTCCGGCCTGACCGCCGCCGCCCGCAAGGCACTTGAGGAGCTCGGCGGCCTGGAGTCGGCCCGCCGCGCCGAGCAGCGCCTCGCCGAGCTCGCCGAACGCCGCGCCGAGGCCGACCGGCAGGAACGCGCCGACGCCGAAGCACTGCAGGAGGCCGCCGCCTGGCTGGACGGCTGGGAGTCCAGGCGCCGCACCCTCCAGAAACGCATCGAGCACGCCCAGGACGCCGCGACCCGCGCCGAACACCTCGCAGGCCGGCTCGAACCCGCCCGGGAACGCGCCGCCGCCGCCCACCGCCGCGACCGCCTCGCCGCACAGGCCGCCGACGCCAAGGAGCAGGCGCTCACCGCCCGCGAGGACGCCGGCGCCGCGCACGAGCACTGGCTGCACCTCAAGGAACGCCGCCTCCAGGGCATCGCCGCCGAACTCGCTCAGGGCCTCGCACCCGGCGAGCCCTGCTCCGTCTGCGGCGCCACCGAACACCCCGAGCCCGCCCGCACGGTCGAGGGCCATGTGGGCCGCCAGGCCGAGGAGGCCGCGCTCGCCGCGTACCGCGGGGCCGACGAGCACCGCGCCGAGGCCGAGCGCGCCCTCGCCGACGTACGCGAGGCCCTCGCCGCGGAGACGGCCGCCGCCGGGGACGCGTCCGCGCGTGAACTCGCCGACGCCGCCGCGGAGTTGGAGCAGCGCCACGCCGAGGCCCGGCAGGTCGCGCTCGGCCTGCACGCCGCCCGCGAGGCGCTCGCGCGCGCCGAGGCCGAGCACGAGCGGCGCCTCGCCCACCGCCAGGAGGCCGCGACCCGCGCCGCGTCCCGCAGCTCCCTGCGCGAGTCCCTCGACCGCGAACAGGCCGCCCTGGAAGAGGAGTTGGCGCAGGCCAGAGGGGACGCCGCGAGCGTCGCCGTACGCGCGGGCCAGCTGGAGCGGCAGGCCGCGCTCCTCACCGACGCGGCCGACGCCGTGCGTGCCGCCGACGACGCCGCGCGCCGCCTCAAGGACGCCGACGCCCGCCTCGCCGACGCCGCCTACCGCGCCGGGTTCGCCACCCCCGAGGACGCCGCCGACGCCGCGCTCGACGACCGCGCCCACCGCGAACTCCAGCACCGCATCGACGCCCGCCGCCAGGAGGAGGCCGCCGTACGCGCGGTCCTCGCCGAGCCCGACACGGCCGCCGCCGACCGGCTCCCGCCCGCCGACCCGCAGGCCGCGCAGGCCGCCGCGGACGCCGCCGACCTGCGCCTGCGCACCGCCGTCAGCGCCCGTGCCGCCGCCGAGCACCGGTGCGCCGAACTCGACCGGCTGTCCCGCCAGTCCGCCGCCGAGGTCCGTCAACTCGGGCCGCTGCGCACCGAGTTCGACCGGGTGGCGCGGCTCGCCGGGCTCACGGCGGGCACGTCGGCGGAGAACGAGCGCAAGATGCGCCTGGAGTCGTACGTCCTGGCCGCCCGCCTCGAACAGGTCGCCGCCGCCGCGACGGCCCGGCTGCAGCGCATGTCGTCCGGCCGCTACACCCTCGTCCACTCCGACGACCGCGCGGGCCGCGGTCGCTCCGGGCTCGGCCTGCACGTCGTGGACTCCTGGACCGGCCGCGAACGCGACACGGCGACGCTGTCCGGCGGCGAGACGTTCTTCGCCTCCCTGGCCCTCGCCCTCGGCCTCGCCGACGTCGTCACCGACGAGGCCGGCGGCGTCCGCCTCGACACCCTCTTCATCGACGAGGGCTTCGGCAGCCTCGACGACCAGACCCTCGACGAGGTCCTCGACGTCCTGGACTCGCTCCGGGAACGCGACCGCAGCGTCGGCATCGTCAGCCACGTCGCCGACCTGCGCCGCCGCGTCCACGCCCAGCTGGAGGTCGTGAAGGGCCGGGCGGGCTCGCGGGTGCGGCAGGTGGGCGGGGAGTGAACCGACTTTCCGGGGAGGGGTGTTGAAGCGAGGGCGGGACCAGGGTCGGGGCCGGGTGCTCGCCGGGTGCGCGCTGCTCGTCGGCGGTCTCCTCGGCTGCCATCGGGCGGTGCCGAACGCCGGGCTGCGGCTCGGCAGCCTCGTCGAGTCGTTCCTGCCGTGGCTGGGCCTGCCCGTCCTGGTGCTGCTCGCGCTCGCTCTCGTACGGCGTTCCGCGGTCGCGCTGGTGGCGTTGCTCGTGCCGGTGGCCGCGTGGACGTTCCTCTTCGGCGGGCTGTGGCTGCCCGCCGCGGCGGCCGGGCCGCGGGACCTCGTCGTCGTGCAGCACAACGTGAGCGACGAGAACCCCGACCCGCGCGGCACGGCCCGCGCCCTCGCCGCGGCCTCGCCCGACCTGATCGCCGTCCAGGAACTCCTGCCCTCGGCCCGCCCGGCGTACGAGAAGGCGCTGGCGGCGGACTACCCGTACCGGGCGGTCCGCGGGACCGTCGGCCTCTGGTCGCGGCACCCGCTGTCGGGTGCGCGGCTCGTCGACCTCAAACCCCGTGCGGTCGAAGCGAGTTGGCGACGCGGGCTGCGGGCCGAGGTGCACACTCCGTACGGAGTGATCGCGGCGTACGTCGCCCATCTGCCGTCGGTCCGCGTGGGCGCGGGCGGGCTCGCGTCGCAGTGGCGGGACGAGAGCGCGGGCCTGCTCGGGGCGGCGGTCGCGGCGGAGGAACGCCGGACGGTCGTGCTGCTCGGCGACCTCAACGGGACGGTCGACGACCGGGGTCTCGCACCGCTCACGTCCCGACTGGCCGTCGCGGAACGGGGGTTCGCGTTCAGCTTCCCGGCGGCGGCGCCGGTGGCGCGGATCGACCAGGTGATGGCCCGCTCGGCACGCGTGGCGGAGATCCGCACCCTGCCGGCCACGGGCAGCGATCACCTGCCGGTGGTGGCGCGGGTCGTGCTGCGCTGACGGGCGGGGCGGCCGGGTAGCGCCGTCGGGCGGGGCTCCGCCGTGGGGTCTCCGCCGCGTGGGGGAGGCGGCTGAGACCTGCGGATGATGCCGGGGCGGGGCGGGCCGGTGAGGATCAAGTGGCAGTAAGCGTCCATGACTTCCCCTACCGGACGGGAGCCTCACCGTGCTTCGTGACATGCCCTTGATCCAGCCGACCCTGCGGGTCGTCGCCCTGCTCGCCGTCGTGGCGGCACTCGTGCTGCCGGTGGCGGTGGCGGGGACTGCACCGGGGGAGGAGGTGACGGCGCGGCCGGTCGTCGTCTCGGCGTCGGCGCTGCACTGAGCGAGCGACGGGGCGCGCGGATCCTTTGGGGGCGCGGGGAACTGCGCGAGGGACCACGGCGGCGCGGCAGCCGAACGAAGAACCGGGAGGCCGGGGGAGGCCGGGGGGCCGGGGGCGGCGGCGCCCCCGGCGTGACGCGGGTCAGCGTGCCGCCTCCAGCACCGCACGGAGTTTGACCGCGAAGACCTCCGGCTGGCCCGGGTAGCCGGAGGACTCGTCGGTGAAGCCGCCGTGGTGGCTCGGGAAGACCGTCGGCTCCTGGCCGAGGAGCCGGGCGACCGCCGCCGTCGTACGGCCCGTGAGCGTGTCGCCCGATTCCTCCGCCACGCCGCACACGATCCGGGTGGGCGCGGCCTTGAGCGCGGCGACGTCCGGGCGGTGGTCACTGACGGCCCAGGAGCGGTCGGACAGCAGCGGGTCGTCCCGGGAGCCGTCGTCGTCGGCGGGCAGACCGAAGGCGGCCGGGTCCGGCGCGGGCTGCGCGAAGTACGCCTCGGTGAGTTCGCCCTGCCAGGACGTCATCGCGATGAACGCCGCGAGGCCCGCGCCCCAGCCGTTCTTCTCGTACGCCTCCGTGACCCCGGCGCGGGCCCGCAGTGCCGCGTCCGCGTCCGGGAGCAGCGCGAGCAGCGGCGGCTCGTGCGGGACGAGCGTCGTCACGTCGTCCGGGTGGCGTGCGACGAGCGCGAGGGACGTGATCGCCCCGCCGCTGCTGGCGAACATCTCCACGGGGCCCGCGCCGAGCGCCCCGATGAGCGCGTGCAGGTCGTCGGCCTGTACGAGCGGATCGTGGTCGACGCGACCGTCCGTACGCGTGCTGCGTCCGAGCCCGCGCGGGTCGTACGTGACGACGGTCCGGTCCGGGAAGTGCGCGGCCAGGGCCGCGAAACCGGACGCGTCCATGGGCTGGCCCACCATAAGCAGCGGCGGCAGCCCGTCGGCGGTCGGCAGCGGCCCCCGCACGTCGTACGCGAGCCGCGCACCGTCCGTGTCCAGGTGGTGGGTGCTGGGAGGATTCGAGTCTTCGGTGGTCATGTACGTACAGACTCCGCGCGCCGCCGGAACTCATCGCCCGGCCGCCGTGTGGTCAGGTGCCGAGCGGGCGGCGGGGCAGCGGCGAGGAGTAGACGACGCTGGTCGTGACGGAGCCGAGCGCGCCGACCTTGCCGGAGATCTCCTCCAGGTGCCGCATGGAGCGGGCCGACACCTTGAGGACGAAGCAGTCGTCGCCGGTCACATGATGGGCTTCCAGGATCTCCGGGGTCGCGTCGACCAGGTCGTGGAACGGCTTGTAGTTCCCGTTCGGGTAGCGCAGCCGTACGAAGGCGAGGATCGGCAGGCCGAGCCGCTCGGGGTCGACGACCGCCGCGTACCCCGTGATCACCCCGGCCTCCTCCAGGCGCCGCACCCGCTCGGTGACGGCGCTGGCCGACATGGACACGGCCCGGGCCAACTCGGCGTAGCTGGCGCGGCCCTGGCGCTGCAGGACGTCGAGGATGCGCCGGTCGGTGGCGTCGGGGGCGTAGCCGTACGAGGAGGACGGGCGGTTCTCGCGGCCTTCGTGGGGCGTGTCCGGGGATCGGGGAGGCATTCACGAGAACTAGCAGGGAAATCCACGGCAGTTCAAGGGTTCTGCCGGGGATCGTCTCTTCACCGTGATCTTCGCCGACTCCAGAATTCTGGGCATGGACACACAGACCGGCCCCGCTTCCGTGACCTCCGCCTCCACCTCCACCGCCGCCAACCCCGTGCTGCGCGTGCCGCCCGCCGCTCCCGAGGCGGCCGCCGCGTACTTCGCCGCTTCGCTGGCCTTCCACACCGACGCGTCGGACGTCGCCGCCGCCCTCGCCGCCGACGGCGACCCGGGTTTCGTGCTCGTCGACGTGCGTTCCACGGCCGCCTGGGACCAGGGCCACATTCCGGGCGCGCTGCACCTGCCGACCGACCAAGTCCCGGCACAGGCCGACGCGTTGCTGGACCGTGCCGTGCCGGTCGTCACGTACTGCTGGGGCCCCGGCTGCAACGGCGGCACCCGCGCGGCCCTCGCCTTCGCTCGGCTGGGCTTCCAGGTCAAGGAGATGCTCGGCGGGTTCGAGTACTGGGTGCGGGAGGGCTTCCGCCACGAGACATGGGAGGGGCCCGCGCAGCGCCCCGCCGACCCGCTGACCGTGCCGGTGTCGGCGGACGACTGCGGCTGCTGACCGGCCCCCACCGCCCTCCGGGCGGGCGCCGCGATTTCCGGTGGCGTCCGCCCCGTACGGGCACCATGATGTGCTGCCATGCCTCGACTTCCGCACCCCACGCCCGATCAGCTGCGTCGTGACCCGCTGCCGTTGCGCGGCCGCACCGCCCTCGTCACCGGTGCGAGCCGGCGCGGCGGCATCGGGCATGCGGTGGCGCGCAGACTCGCCGCATACGGCGCGAGCGTCTATCTGCACCACCATGTCCCGCACGACGCGGCGATGCCGTGGGGCGCCGACCGGCCGGAGGACGTCGTGGCGTCCGTCCGGGAGGCGGCGCCCGACCCCGACCGGGCTCAAGTCCTGCACGGCCCGGGCGACTTGACCGAACCGGACGGGCCCGCCCGACTGCTCGCGGAGGCGGCCGACGCGCTCGGCGGGCGGGTCGACGTGCTCGTCGCCAACCATGCCCTCAGCGGCGACGACGGCCCGCTCGACGCCCTCGACCAGGGCATGCTCGACCGGCACTGGGCGGTCGACACCCGCTCGGTGATCCTGCTCGTGCAGGCCTACGCCCGGCTGCGGGCCGAGCTGCCGCCGCGCACCCCGGGCGGCCGCGTGGTGATGATGACGTCGGGCCAGGACATCGCGGGCGGCATGCCGGGCGAGGTGGCGTACGCGCTGCAGAAGGGCGCCCTCGCCTCCGCCACCCGCACCCTCGCCACCACGCTCGCCGAGCTGGCGGTGACCGTGAACACCGTCAACCCCGGCCCGGTGGACACGGATTACCTCACCGGCAAGACGTACGACGCGGTCGCCGCGATGTTCCCCGGCGGCCGCTGGGGCATGCCGGACGACCCGGCCCGCCTGATCGCCTGGCTCGCCACCGACGAGGCCGAGTGGATCACCGGCAACGTCATCGACTCGGAGGGCGGCTTCCGCCGCTAGCCGCGTACGGGGAGCCCCCCCGCGCGCCCGGCGGTAGCGGCAGAGGGTACGAGGGGCCGGTCCGACCCCTCGTACCCCAACTGCCGTTACAGCTTGGACAGTTCGTCCACCAGGTCGTCCAGGCCCAGGGAGCCCTGGGAGAGGGCGGCCATGTGCCAGGCCTTGGCGTCGAAGGCGTCGCCGTGGGCCTTGCGGGCGTTCTCGCGGCCGAGGAGCCAGGCGCGTTCGCCCAGCTTGTACCCGATGGCCTGGCCGGGCATCGACAGGTATCGCGTCAGCTCGCTCTCCACGAAGTCCGCGGGCCGGCCGCTGTGCATGCCGAAGAATTCCTGCGCCAGCTCCGGCGTCCACCGCTCGCCCGGGTGGAACGGCGAGTGCTCCGGGATCTCCAGCTCCAGGTGCATGCCGATGTCCACGATCACGCGGGCCGCGCGCATCATCTGCGCGTCCAGATAGCCGAGGCGGCGCTCCGGGTCGGTGAGGAAGCCCAGCTCGTCCATGAGCCGCTCCGCGTACAGCGCCCAGCCCTCGGCGTTGGCGCTGACCATGCCGACCGACGCCTGGTACCGCGACAGGTCCTCGCGGACGTGCACCCACTGCGCGAGCTGCAGATGGTGGCCGGGGACGCCCTCGTGGTACCACGTCGACACCAGGTCGTAGACCGGGAAGCGGGTCTGGCCCATCGTCGGCAGCCAGGTGCAGCCGGGGCGGGAGAAATCCTCCGACGGCGGCGTGTAGTACGGCGCTGCCGCGCTGCCGGGCGGGGCGATCCGGGACTCCACCTTCCGCACCGGCGCGGCCAGTTCGAAGTGTGTGCCGTCCAGGGCGTCCATGGCCTCGTCCATCAGGCCCTGCAGCCAGCGCTGCACCTCGTCGACGCCCTCGATGTGCGTGCCGTGCTCGTCCAGGTGCTTGAGCGCCTCCCACGGGGTGCCCGCGCCGGGCAGCACCTTCTCCGCCTCGACGCGCATCTCGCCGAGAATCCGGTGGTACTCGGACCAGCCGTACGCGTACGCCTCGTCCAGGTCCAGGTCCGTGCCGTTGAAGTAGCGGGACCAGCGGGCGTACCGCTCGCGGCCCACCGTGTCGGCGCTGCCGGCGATCGCCGGGGCGTACTCCTCCCGCATCCAGTCGCGCAGCTCCGCCACCGCGCGGGTCGCGGCCGCGGCCGCCGGGTCGAGCTGCTCGCGCAGGGAATCCGGGCCGGCCGCGGCGAACTCCTCGAACCAGCCCTTGCCGCCGTCCTCGCCGGACCACTCGGCGAGCTGCCCGATGAACGTCTCCGTGGCGCGGGGCCCGCCGTACAGCTTGCGCTCCAGGCCGAGGGCGAGGCACTCGCGGTACCCGGCGAGGGCCGCCGGGACGGCGCGCAGGCGCTCCGCGACCGCCGCCCAGTCCTCCTCCGAGTCGACCGGGGTCACGGTGAAGACCTGACGCACCGAGTGCACCGGGGAGTGCAGATTGCTGATCGCGCGCAGATGCTCGTCCGCGTCGTGCACGGCCAGCTCCGCCGTGAGCCGTTCGCGGAGCAGCCGGGCGCAGCGCCGCTCCACGTCACTGTCGCCGCCCGGCGCGCGCTCGGCCTCCGCGAGCCGGTCGAGCGTGGCGCGGGCGAGGTCCGCGAACGCCTGGGCGCCCGCGGGGGTGAGGTCGGGCAGCGCGTTCGAGCTCTCCCGCACCCCGAGGTAGGTGCCGGTGATGGGGTCGAGGGCGATCAGTTCGTCGACATACGCGTCGGCGACCTGGCGGGGCAGTGGGGTGCGCGTCGTGTCTGGCATGCGCTCATCCTCGTACGCGAGACCGCTTCCCGTCAGGCGATTCTGCTCTGGGCATGCCCCGTCTGCTCTCGGCTACTTTTCCGTGACCTCGCCGGGCTTTTCGGGTAGGGCGGCGGTTTTCGCGCCCGGCGGCAGTACCGGCCCGCAGTCCCAGCGCTGGAAGATCAGCCGCGTCTCGACCCGCGCCACCTCGCGCCGGGACGTGAACTCGTCGAGCACCAGCCGCTGCAGATCCGCGGTGTCGGCGACCGCGACATGCACCAAGTAGTCGTCCGGACCGGCCAGATGGAACACCGCGAGGGACTCGGGCAGCGCCCTGACCCGCTCCACGAACGGCCCGACGATCTCCCTGCGGTGCGGCCGCAGCTGCACCGAGAGCAGCGCCTGCAGGCCACGCCCCAACCGGGCCGGGTCCAGCCGCAGTTGATGCCCGAGGATCACGCCCGCGCGGCGCAGCCGGGCCACCCGGTCGAGGCAGGTGGAGGCGGCCACGCCGACCTGCGCGGCCAGATCGCGGTACGTGGTCCGTGCGTCGTTCTGCAGCAGCCGCAGAATGTGCAGGTCCACCGGGTCAAGTACGACAGAATCGCCCATCGGCCGAACGTAGCACGGGATTATGCCGTCCGAGCCCGGTCGGTGTTCAGGCTCTGCGCATGGACTCCACCAGGGACTTCGAAGCCGTAGGCCGTCGCGACACCCCCGCGGGCCAGCACCGGACGGGATCCGTCCGCCGCGCCCTGACCACCGAGGCCGTGCACGCCGGGCGCGAGGACCTCGCCGGCCTCGGCCTGCACGCCCCGCCCCTCGACCTGTCCACCACCTACCCCTCGTACGACAGCCGCGGCGAGGCCGAGCGGATCGACGCGTTCGCCGCGACCGGCGTGCTCGACGAGGGCCCGCCGGTGTACGCGCGGCTCGGCAACCCCACCGTCGGCCGCTTCGAGACGGGCCTCGCCCGCCTCGAGGGCGCCGAGAGCGCCGTCGCGTTCGCCAGCGGCATGGCCGCGCTGTCCGCCGTCCTGCTCGTCCGGATCGCGGCCGGGCTGCGGCACGTCGTCGCGGTCCGCCCGCTGTACGGCTGCAGCGACCATCTGCTGACCGCCGGGCTGCTCGGGTCCGAGGTGACCTGGGTCGACCCGGCCGGGATCGCCGACGCGATCCGGCCCGACACCGGGCTCGTGATGGTCGAGTCGCCCGCCAACCCGACACTCGCCGAGCTGGACCTGCGGGCCGTGGCGCACGCCTGCGGGACGGTGCCGCTGCTCGTCGACAACACCTTCGCGACGCCGGTGCTGCAGCGGCCCCTGGAGAGCGGCGCCCGGATCGTGCTGCACAGCGCGACCAAGTACCTCGGCGGGCACGGCGACGTGCTCGGCGGAGTCGTCGCCTGCGACGAGGAGTTCGCGCGCTCGCTGCGGCAGGTGCGGTTCGCCACCGGCGGCGTGCTGCACCCGCTCGCCGGCTACCTGCTGCACCGCGGCCTCGCCACCCTGCCCGTACGGATGCGGGCCGCCGCCGCGACGGCCGCCGAGCTGGCCCGGCGCCTGGCCGCGGACCCGCGGGTGAGCCGCGTGCACTATCCGCGGATCGGCGGGGCGATGGTGTCGTTCGAGGTGACCGGGGAGGCGCACGAGGTGATCGCGGGCGTACGGCTGATCACCCCGGCGGTGAGCCTCGGCAGCGTCGACACGCTGATCCAGCACCCGGCGTCCATCAGCCACCGCGTCGTCGCCGAGGACGACCGCCGCGAGGCGGGCGTCGGCGACAAGCTGCTGCGGATGTCGGTGGGCCTCGAGGACGTCGAGGACCTGTGGTCGGACCTGGACGCGGCGCTGGGCCGCGCGGGGGCGGGGCCGGGGACGGAACGGGTCGGTTCGGGCCGGGGGGCGACTGCGGGCTGAGGCCCCAACCCGGGGGCTGCGCCCCCGGGCCCCTTCCGGGTCTCCGCCCCGGGCCCTTCCGGGTCTCCGCCCCGGGCCCTTTCCGGGTCTCCGCCCCGGGCCCGGCTGTCTTGCGGCTGCGGGCCGAGGCAGTGGCTGCTTCCCCTACCCGCCCTTCCCGAAAGTCCTCAGCGGACGGCTCGGGGGCTGCGCCCCCCCGCCCCCGGCCGTTGTTCGTCTGCGGCGCCGTCGTGGCTGGTCGCGCAGTTCCCCGCGCCCCTGAAGCAACGCCCGCCGGCGCCGTGAGAGTTCAGCCCCTCCCCGCAGCCGACGGCAGTCTTTCGGGAAGGGGCGGGGAGGGGAGAAGAAGACCTTGGCTACGACGAAGCCGCAGGCTGGTCCGCCGTCACCGGGGTCGGGCTCAGGCGGGCCGTGACCACCAGCGTGCCCTCCTCGATCTGGTAGTCCAGCGGCAGGCCGAGCCCACGCATCGCGGCGACCATCGCGGTGTTGGAGGACTGCGTCACCGCGTACACGCTGTCGCAGCCCGCCTCCCGCGCCAACCCGATGAGCCGGCGCAGCAGTTCGGTGCCGATGCCGCGGCGCTGCCAGTCGTCCTCGACGAGCAGCGCGACCTCGCTCTCGTCGCCGTCCCACAGCAGGTGGCCGAGGGCGACGAGGCGGCCGGAGGGCGTCTGCACGGTCAGGGTGCGGCCGAAGCGGGGGCTGAGCAGGTGGTTGAGGTAGCGGTCGGCGTCGCCGACGGGGCCGTGGTACCGCATGGTCAGCGTCCGCTTCGAGCAGCGTTCGTGCATGGCCTTGGCGGCTTCCAGGTCGTCGATGTCCGCGCGCCGCACCGTGATGTCGGGCCCCTCCGGCAGCGTCAGGACGTCCTGGCTGCGCGGGATCCGCGGCCCGAGCCGGGAGTCGAGCTCGACGAGGGCGCGGGCCCGCGCGAACTCGGTGGGCGTGAACGGCAGATAGGGCCGTTCCACGGTGATCGCCCCGCCGGCCTGGTCCCGCAGCCGCATCAGCGTCCCTTCGAGTACGCCCTCCACGGGCACGTCCCCGGCGCGTGCGGGCGCCTCGGCCGGGACGGAGCGGATCGTGCAGCGGCCCAGCAACTGCCTGAGGGCGAGCGGGAGTTCGGCCGCGTCGAGGGCGGTGCGGGTGGCGAGGTTCAGCATCCGGGTCGGGGCGTCGACCAGGTCGTGGGCGTCGGCCCGCTCGGTCCAGGTGCCGGAGCCGCCCGCTGCGGCGACGGCGCGGGTCAGCTCGGCGGCGCCGAGGTCGCCGGGGGCGCGCAGCAGGAACTCGTCGACGGTGCCGTCGGCCAGCGGGTGCGTCTGGAGGCTGAGGATGTCGACCTGCTGACCGGCGAGTGCCGTGCACAGCGCGGCGAGCGAGCCCGGCTCGTCCCGTACGGTCGTACGCATCCGCCACAGGGTCGTCGGGCCCGCCTGCGTCCCGCTCTGCCCGGTCGAGGCCGGTGCGGTGGTCCCCGCCGGGGGCGGGGTGCCGGTATCGCCGCCTGTATCCGGCTGCGTGGGCCCGGGTCGGCGGCGGCGCGACCACCAGGTGTGCAGTCCGGCCGTGACCAGGAGCGCGACCGCCGAGCAGATCAGGGCGACGGGCCCCTCGGGTCCGTTCACCACGGTCTTGGCGACGGTGTCGGCCACGGTCACGGCCGTGAACAGGGCGGCGAGTTCGACGACGTCCCGCCGCCAGTGGTGCTGGGTGCGGCGGGCTCGCTTCGCGGAGATCCGATCAGTCATGTCTGCACTGTGGACCACGGGTGTTGCGTGATCACGAACGACTTGTGACTGATCGGTTAAGAGGGCTTCTGCCCGATTTGCCGTTGTTTTACGTGCCGGGTTCCGGAGGGGTGCGCCTACTGCCCGACCCGACCCGGCTGCAGCACCTTCGTGTAAAGCACGCCTCCGCCCTCCTGCCGCAGCCGCACCGTCAACTCCCCGCTCCCGCCGTCGATCTCGACCTCCCCGAAGTACGGCGGCACCTCGGCCGGCGAGACGTTGGCGCGGGTCGGCGCCTTGACGAAGGACTGCTCGGGGCCGAACGTGCCGTCCAGCTTGAGCGCCGGGAAGCCGCCCGCCGCCAGCGGACCGGAGACGAACTCCCAGAACGGCTCGAAGTCCTTGAACGCCGCGCGCTCGGGGGAGTAGTGCTGCGCCGAGGTGTAGTGCACGTCGGCCGTCAGCCACACCGTGCCGGTGATCCGCTGGTGCTTGATGTGCCGCAGCAGCTCGGCGATCTGCAGCTCACGGCCGAGCGGCGCGCCCGGGTCGCCCTGCGCGACGGCCTCGAAGTTCTCCTTGCCGTCGGGCACGACGAGGCCCAGCGGCATGTCGGAGGCGATCACCTTCCACACGGCCCGTGACCGCGACAACTCCCGCTTCAGCCAGTCGAGTTGCTCCCGCCCGAGGATGCCGACCGGGTCCTCGACCTGCCGGCCCGGCGAGTTGGCGTTGCGGTACGTCCGCATGTCGAGGACGAACACGTCGAGCAGCGGGCCCTGCCGTACGACGCGGTACATCCGGCCCTCGGAGTCGCCGGACGAGAGCGTCGAGACCGGGAAGTACTCGCCGAAGGCCTGGAGGGAACGGGCCGCGAGGACGTCGACGTCCTTCTCCGTGTACCGCGTGTCGTCCAGGATCTGCCCCGGGTACCAGTTGTTGCGCACCTCGTGGTCGTCCCACTGCACGATCGACGGGACCTGCGCGTTGAAGCGGCGCAGGTTCTCGTCGAGCAGGTTGTAGCGGAAGTTGCCGCGGAACTCCGCGAGGGTCTCGGCGACCTTGGACTTCTCCTCGGTCGTGACGTTCCGCCACACCCGCCCGTCGGGGAGCGTCACGCTCGGCTGGATGGGGCCGTCCGCGTAGATCGTGTCGCCGCTGCACAGGAAGAAGTCCGGGTCGAGGCGGCGCATCTCCTCGAAGGCCGTGTAGCCGCCGCGCTCCGGGTTGATGCCCCAGCCCTGCCCCGCGATGTCGCCGGACCACAGGAACCGGACCCCGTCGGCGCGGCGCTCGGACGCGGTGCGGAACGTGCCCTGGGCGGCCTCGCCGGTGCGTCGCGGGTCGTCGGGGTCGCAGAGCAGGACGCGGTAGTGCACCTGCTCGCCGGAGGGCAGGCCGCGCAGCCGCGTCGTACCGGTGAAGTCGCCGGCCGGGCCGAGCAGCGGGCCCTGCCACCGGGTCGGGTTGCGGAACGACTCGGTGGCCGAGGTCTCGACGATCATCCGCGCCGGGCGGTCCGAGCGCACCCACACGAGGCCGGAGTGCGCGCTCACGTCGCCGACCTGCACGCCCCACGCGGCGCGCGGCCGGCCGGACAGGGCGAGCGCGGGCGCGGCCCCGGTGAGCGCGGGCAGCGCGAGCGCGGCCGACGCGGCGACGGAACCGCGGAGCACGGCACGACGGCCGGGGGTGTTGCCGGGCAGACCTTGCGACATCGATGCGCCTCCTGTGACGGCTACGACGAGTGACGGCTACGACGAGACAGGCACGGGACGGCCGATACCCGCCCCGGGTGCCCGCACCGTACTAGCTCGAAGGCCGCAGGTCTGCGGTCATGAGTGACGGGAGGTTGAACCGAGGGTCACAAGATCGTGCCGCGCGGCGCCCGCGCACCGCTCGGCGGCTGTCGGCGCGCGCGGGCGTTCCGGCGGGCGACGCAGTGCGCGAGGATCGCCGCGACCAGCACACCCGTGCCGACGGAGGCCCACACGACGAGCGCGACCCGGGCCGCCGTGGGCCCGGCCGCGCTGTCCACGCGGATCACGCCGACAAGCCCGAGCGCGCCGAGCAGCCCGAGCAGCGGCGCCTGGGCGCGCCGCGGCACCCCCGGGCGCGGCGCGGCGTCCGCGGCGGCGGCCGGTACGACGCGCGGCGAAGAGGCGTCCGCGGCGGTCACGCCACGGGACCGGCCGTGCGGCCCGGGTACGAAACGGACAAGGGCGCGAGGCAGAGGGATACGGGGCAGAGGGGTAAAGGGCAGGCGGATACGGGGCATACGGGCGCGGCTGCGGACGCGGTCGTGCACTCGGCGCATGACGTGCGCCACCCCTCAGGCGGCGCGGCGCTGCTCGCCGCGCACGGCGGCCGCCCACTCCACGACGAGCAGGTCGTAGGCCACGCGCTCATCGGCGGACAACCGCCCGCGGGCACGGGCCCACAGCGCACGGATGTCCGCGTTCACCGACGCGGCGGAGCGCGGCGTTCGACGGGACGAGGAAAAACTGGCCATGTCCGCCAGAGTACGGAACACCCGCGTCAGCCCGGCGTAAGCGGGAGCCGCCGGGGTGAACGCCTCAACTCGGGCATCCCGTAAGCGAGTTGGGCGCCGGCGTGACGGATCGGGGCCGCCCCGAACGGCCTTCGGGTGAGCCGACTCACAACACCCGCCGCTCCGCGATCATCCCGCCGCCCCCGGGGCCGTACCGGCGCTCGCCGCTTCCTGAAGGGCCCGTGGCCGTGACCGACGGGGGCGGTGTGATCAGCGACTCGTGTCGAGGATCACTCGGGCCACCAGAGCCGGGTCGTCGTTCATCGGGACGTGCCCGCAGCCGGGCAGCCGGACCAGGCGGGCCCCGGGGATCGTGTGCTTGGCGCGCACCCCCTGGCGGCGCAGCAGCAGCCGGTCCTTGGTGCCCCACGCCACCGTCACCGGAACGTCCGGCACGTCGTCGCGGAACAGCACGCCGCGACCGGCCGTCAGCGTCTCCTCGAAGCCCGAGGCGTCCCGCAGCGCGAGCGTCTCCGCGACGACCGCCTCGGGTGAACGGCGCCACGGGCGTGCGTAGATGGTGTTCGTCAGGGCCCAACGCCCCGCCGCCGTACGGGAGAGCCGCTCGATCGCGGGCAGCGGGAGGAGCCGCGCGCCCTGCCGCATGCCGAGCAGCACCGTGAACGCGTACCGCCGCTCCGCCTCGTTCCAGAATCCGCCGGGCGAGAGCGCGGTCACCGAGCGCACCAGCTTCTCCCGCCCCAGCTCCAGGGCGAGCAGCCCGCCGAGCGAGTTGCCCGCGACGTGCGGGGTGTCCACCCCGAGCGCGTCGCACAGCCCGCGCAGCGCGGCGACGACCGTCGGCAGGTCGTACGGTGCGCCGTCCGGCAGTCCGGGCGAGACGCCGAAGCCCGGCAGGTCCACGGCGATCACGTCGCGCTCGGCGGCCAGGATCTCGAACACCGGGTCCCAGGCCTGCAGATGGTGGCCGATGCCGTGCAGCAGAAGCAGCGGATCGCCCGCGCCCGCACGCCGGTACGCGACGGAGACCGGGCGCGGCCCGCTCGGGGTGTCGATGCTGAAGGACGCGGTGGCGGTCATGCTGCTCCCGGCTCGTGGACGTGCGCGTACGTGGGCACGCGTGGGCAGCGCTCGCGAACGGCGCTCATAGACTGCTTGTCAGCAACAATTACCGCCGGGTAGGCGGGAGTTCAACCCCCTCGCCGTCACCGCCCGCCGGTGCGAGCTCCGCCACGACCGGCGAAACCGCCTGGACAGCGGCCTGTCCGCGGCCTTGGATGGAAACGTGGCCACCGACACCGCTACCGCCGTCTTCGAAGAACACCGCCCGGTCCTCACGGGCGTCGCCTACCGCATGCTCGGCCGCGTCGCCGACGCCGAGGACGTGGTCCAGGACGCCTGGTTCCGCTGGTCCACGGCCGAGCACGACGAGATCCGCGAACCCCGCGCCTATCTCGTGCGGATCACCACCCGGCTCGCCATCGACCGCCTGCGCCACGTCCAGTCCCGGCGCGAGGCGTACGTCGGGCCCTGGCTGCCCGAGCCGCTGGCCACCGACTTCGGCGCGACCGTGCCCGACACCGCCGAGCAGGCCGTGCTCGCCGAGTCCGTCTCCCTCGCGGTCCTCGTCGTCCTGGAGTCGCTCTCGCCGCTGGAGCGCGCGGTGTTCGTGCTGCGCGAGGCCTTCGGCTTCCCGTTCGCGCAGATCGCCGCGACCCTGGACCGATCCGAGGCGGCCGTACGCCAACTCGCGGGCCGCGCGCGGAAGCACGTCGAGGAGCGCAGGCCGCGCTTCGACGTCGACCCGACGCAGCGCCGCGACCTCACCGAGCGCTTCCTCACCGCCGCCTCCGGCGGCGACCTCGACGGCCTGATGGCGCTGCTCGCGCCGGACGCGCGCCTGGTCGGCGACAGCGGCGGCAAGACCAGGGCCCCGCTGCGCGTCATCGAGAGCGCCGAGAAGGTGGGCCGCTTCATGGCGAGCGTCGCCCCGCAGGGCGTGCCGGACGCCGAGGTCCGCATGATCGAGGTCAACGGCGGCCCGGCTCTGCTGATCCTCTCCGCGGGGCGGCCCGACAGCGTGATGCAGGTCGACGTCGTCGACGGCCGCATCCAGTCCGTCTACATCGTGCGCAACCCGGACAAGCTGGTCTCGCTGGCCCCGTCGAAGGACTGAGCCGCCGCCCTCCCGGCCGACCCGGAGCCCTCGCCCTCGACGGGCGGGGGCTCCCTGCGTTGCGTCCGCGTGACCCGCCGCGAACAGCGCATGAACACTCAACGGAATCGGGCGAGTTCACTGTGTAACGAACCGATGATTGGTCTTGACCAAGGGTGGGGGCAGGCCTATGGTCGCGGAGATAGTGCAAGAACCTTTAATAAACAAAGGCGCGTAATGAGCCGCCGGGTCACGGGGATTGCGGAGGACAGGGTGGGGACCACGCAGCTGGACACTGTGCCGGAGCCGAAGTACTGGCACCTCAAGACCGTGCTCGCCGAGGCGCTCGACTCCGAGTTCGCCGTCGGCGAGATCCTGCCGAACGAACGCGAGCTCGCGGCCCGCTTCGGCGTCGCCCGCGCCACGCTCCGCCAGGCCCTGGAGCAGCTCGAACTCGAAGGCCGGCTGCAGCGCCGCCGCGGCGTCGGCACCACCGTCGCCCCGCCCCGCATGGGCGTCTCCATCGGCTCCGCCAAGGACGGCGGCCACGCCGAGGACGACTGGGAGACCGCCGGCGCCGAGACCGCCGTCCCGCCCGCCGCCGTCGCCCGCCTCCTCGGCACGGACGCCGACGAACCCGTCCACGTCGTACGCCGCTCCCGCGTCACCGGCGGCCAGCCCGTCGCCGCCGAGCTGCTGTACGTACCCACCGCGTCCGTCCCCGCCCTCACCGGGCCCGCCGACGCGGACGCCGTCCTGCGCGAGCTGCAGAACCTCGGCCTCGACGGCGAGGACCAGGCCGTCGAACTCGGCTCGGCCCGCGCGGACGACGCCAAGCAGCTGGACCGCCTGCCCGGCGCCCCGGTCCTGGTCGTCACCACCCGCCACTTCGCCGAGGGGCGCACGGCCGCAGTCGGCGTCGCCACGTACCGGGCGGACACCTGCCGGCTGACCTTCGGCAGCGACACGGTGAGCCTGTCGGGCGTCTGATCCGCCGGGACGGGCGCGTACCGGCGGGGCTTCCGCCGGTACGTCCCGATGCGCGCCGAAACGTGCCGCCGCACGCCGGTGCGGGAAGTGCCCGACCGGTGCGTGAAGTGCCCGACCGGTACGGGAAGTTCAGCGGCGGGCCGTGACCGTGCCCTCGACGGCGAACAGCTCCTCCTCGACGTGGTCGAGGGCAAGCCGCAGGGCGCCGGTCGCGATGGCCGCCTCGCCGAGCGCCGACAGCGTGACCCGCGGCGGGCGCAGGCAGTAGCGCGCCAACTCCCGCCGCAGCGGCTCCAGTACACCGTCGAGGCCGGCCGCCCAGCCGCCGATCACGACGACCTCCGGGTCCAGGGCCAGCACCAGCGCCGCCACATCGTGCACCAGACGCCGGATGAACCGCTCCACCGCCGCCGCGGCCCGCTCGTCGCCCTCCCGGGCGTGCGCGAACACATCCGTCACGGCCTGCTCGTCCAACGGGTGCAGGGGCTCGCCCGTCGTGGACAGCAGCGACTCCGGCGTGACCTCCCGGCCAAGCAGATGCAACGCCCCGATCTCGCCCGCCGCCCCGCCGAAACCGCGGTGCAGCCGCCCGCCGATCAGCGAACCCGCGCCCGGACTCAGACCCGCGAGGACGAACACCAGGTCGTCCGAGTCGGTCGCCGCGCCCTTCCAATGCTCGCCCACCGCGGCCGTGTTGGCGTCGTTCTCCACCAGGACCGGGCACTTGAAGGAGCGCCGCAGCCGGTCGCCGAGCGCGAGGCCGGTCCAGCCGGGCAGAGCGGTGCCGAGCCGCACCGTGCCGTCCGCCTCCACGATCCCCGGAGTGGCCGCACCCACGGCACGCAGCGAATCGTGGCCGATCCCCGACCGGCGCAGCAGATCGGCGACGGTGAGGCGGAGCCGCTCAAGCCGCTCGTCGGCGCACGCCGTCTCGTCGACCTCCCGCTCCGCGGTCCCGAGGACGCTGCCGTCCAGGTCGGACAGTACGGCGGCGACGCGGTGCGGGCCGACCTCCAGGCCCAGCAGATGCCCGGCCTCGGCGCGGAAACGGTAACGGCGGGCGGGCCGGCCCTGACGCCGGGCGACGCCCTCCTCGGCGGCGACCTCCACGACGAGACCGGCGCCCATGAGGCCCTCGACCACGCCCTCGACCGTGGGCCGGGACAGCCCGGTGACCCGGGTGATCTCCGTGAGCGTCGCGCACTCCACGCCGCGCAGCGCGTGCAGCACCACCGCGGAGTTGATCCGCCGCAACAACGAGGGATCCCCGCCGGTCAGCCGCCCCACCGTGATCCTCCCTGCACCCGAGCGTGTCCGCCGGATCGTACTCGCAGCGCCCGTCCCGAGCGAGACCGAGCCCCGCGCCGGTACGGTCCCGGCATGACCGACGACTGGCGAACCGACCGGGTCGGTTCCGCCCTGCGCGGCGAGAACCCCACGGTGCTGCGGCGCCTGGACGCGGGGTTCGCGGTGATCGGGGACGTGCAGTTCCTGCCGGGGTACGCGGTGCTCCTCACCGACGAGCCCGGAGCGGAGCGGCTCACCGACCTGCCGGCACGGAAACGGCTCGCGTTCCTGGCCGACATGGACCGGCTCGGCGAAGCCGTCGAACGCGCCTGCCGACGGGCGGATCCGGCGTTCCGCCGGGTCAACCTGGAGATCCTCGGCAACCGGGACGCGTTCCTGCACGCGCACGTCTGGCCCCGCTACGCGTGGGAGCCCCCGCCCCTCCGAACCCGCCCGGTCTGGCTCCACCCCCACACCCACTGGACGGCCCCCCACCACGCCCTGGGCCCCCAACACGACGCACTGCGCGCGGCGATCGGATCGGAACTGGACGCGCTGCGCTGACCCCACCCAAAACCCGGGGACCGGCCCCCCGGACCCCCGCTCCTCAAACGCCGAAGGGGCTGAAATACGGGGCCGCTTCCTGCGGAGCGGCGTACGAGACCGCTCGTGACGGACGAGTCCGCGTCTCGCCCAGCACGGCCCGGCCCGGTCCCACAAGGGAGCCTCACCGCCGCTGCCCCCCTTTCCCGACCGCTCAGCCACACCGCCTCGCCCCCGACGCCGCCACCCGCTGCGACTGCGCGGCGCAGGCTTTCGGGAAGGGGGGGTGGGGTGGCAGAGGACCCCGGGGCCAGTTCCGCCGGGTCCCGAGGTCAGCCGGGGGAGACGAAGCCCGACTCGTACGCCGTGATCACCGCCTGCGTGCGGTCCCGCGCCCCCAACTTCCCCAGCACCGCACTGACATGCGTCTTCACCGTCTCCGTCCCCACCACCAGCTCCGCCGCGATCTCCGCGTTGGACAGCCCCCGCGTCATCAGCCGCAGCACCGCCGCCTCGCGTTCGGTGAGCGCCGCGCGGTCGAGCGTCGCGCGGGCCTGCGGGTTGCCGTACTGGGCGGCGAGCGACCGTACCGCCGCGGGGAACAGGAGCGACGAGCCCTCGGCGACGAGGCGGACCGCGTGCACGATCTCCGCCGGGCGGGACCGCTTCAGCAGGAAGCCGTCGGCGCCGGCCCGCAGCGCCTCGTAGACGTACTCGTCGTTCTCGAACGTCGTGATCACGACGATCTTCGGCGGGTCCGGCACCGTCCGCAGCACCGCCCGCGTCGCCTCGATCCCGTCGAGGAGCGGCATACGTACGTCCATCGCGACCACGTCCGGCCGCAACTCCCGCACCAGCGGGACGACCGCCGCGCCGTCGGCGGCCTCGCCCACCACCGTGATGTCGGGCTGCGCTTCAAGCACGGCGCGCAGGCCCGCGCGTACGAGGGGTTCGTCGTCCACGAGCAGCACGGTCAGGGGCACGTGAGCAGCCTAGTCCAGCGCCCGGCAGGCTCAATTCCCGCACCCGGCAAAGCCGTTCGCTGCCCCCGGCAATACGTTCAGCGCAGCGGCAGTTCCACCCGGACCCGCCACTCGTCCGCCTCCGGCCCGGTGTGCGCGGTGCCGCCGAGGAGGGCGACGCGTTCGCGGATGCCGCGCAGGCCGCTGCCCGAACCCGTCGCCCGGGCCGCGGCGGCGGGTTCGACGGGGTTGGTCACGTCGAGGGTGAGGCGGCGGTCGGTGGCGGCGATCCGTACCCGTACCGTCGCCGTCGACGGGGCGCCCGCGTGCCGGAGCACGTTCGTCAGGCTCTCCTGCAGGATGCGGTAGCCCTCGCGGGACACCGGCCCCGGCAGGGTGTCGAGCGGGCCGGTCAGCTCGGCGTCGACCTTCGCGCCCGAGGCGCGCGCCGAGTCGAGGAGCCGGTCGGCCTCGGTGAGCGCGGGGCTCCGGCCGGCCGGGCGCTCCGGCTCCCGCAGCACCTTCAGGACCCGGTCGAGGTCCTCCAGGGCGGCCCGGCCCGTCTCCTCGATCGCGTCCAGGGCGCGTTCCGTGAACTCCGGGCTGCCCGCCGCCCGCGCCGCCCCCGCCTGCACGACGGCGACGGTCAGCGCGTGCCCGATCGAGTCGTGCAGCTCGCGCGCGATGTGCGTGCGCTCCAGGAGCTGTTCCGTACGGGCCTCCAGTGCCGCGAGCCGTTCCGCCGCCGACGGGCCGAGCAGCCGCACCGCCAGCTCCGTGACCAGCTTCCCGAGCAGCACGACCGCGACGAGCAGCACGAGCACCGGCACCGGCGCGAGCGCCGCGTACCACCAGGGGTGGCCCGGCAGCGGCACCGGCGAGTCGTCCACCGTCCCGCCCGCCGCGACATGCACCAGGTCGTACGCGAGGATCAGGCACTGCGCCCCGAACCAGGACGAGCCGAGGCCGAGCGTCAGGCGCAGCACCATCCACAGCGAGGTCCGGCCGCGGTCCGCCCAGCTCGCCGAAGGACCGGTCGCGAGCGCCACCGACGCGTCCCCCGAGCCCTCCGGCGCGAGCAGCAGCCGCGCCTGCACGCCCTCCACGACCCGCACCCACGGCACGAGCCCCGCGAGCGCGACGAAGACGAACGGCACCCAGTTCAGGTGCTCCGAGACCAACTGCCAGATCCCGAACACCACACCGCCGACGAAGAGATGCAGCCAACGGGTGTACGTGACGGACCGGCCGAGCGGTCGCAGCAGGCGCCGCAGGCGCAGCAGACGGGACATGCCGTCATCGTGCCAGCGCCGCCCGCGCACCGGCTCCCCCGCACGGGGGAGGAGAAGCCCCCGCACTGGGGAGGTGCGCACCCGCCCCGGCCCGCGAGGCTCGGAGCATGACAAGGATCGACGTCCACGAACTCACCAAGGAGTACGGATCCACGCGTGCAGTGGACCGGCTCACCTTCGCCGTGGAGCCCGGCCGGGTCACCGGGTTCCTCGGCCCCAACGGCGCGGGCAAGTCCACGACCATGCGCCTCGTCCTCGGCCTCGACCGGCCCACTTCGGGCACGGCGACCGTCGGCGGCCGCGCCTACACCGCGCTGGACGCACCGCTGCGGCAGGTCGGCGCGCTGCTCGACCCGCAGGCCGCGCACGGCTCCAGGACCGCCCGCGCCCACCTCGCGGCACTCGCGGCGAGCAACGGCATCCCGGCCCGCCGGGTCGACGAGGTGCTCGACGAGGCCGGGCTCGGCTCGGTGGCGGGGCGGCGCGTGAAGTCGTACTCGCTCGGCATGCGGCAGCGGCTCGGGATCGCCGCCGCGCTGCTCGGCGACCCGGCCGTCCTGATGCTCGACGAGCCGTCCAACGGGCTCGACCCCGAAGGGATCATCTGGATCCGGGAGTTGATGCGCCGCCTCGCCCGCGAGGGCCGTACCGTCCTCGTCTCCAGCCACCTCATGAACGAGACCGCCTCGTTCGCCGACCACCTGGTCGTCCTCGGCCGGGGCCGGCTCCTCGCGGACCTGCCGATGCAGGAGTTCATCGACACGCAGGTGCAGCCGCGGGTGCGCGTCCGCAGCTCCGACGACGCCGCGCTCACGGCACTCCTCGAAGGGCACGGCTACCGGCCCGTCCTGGAGCCGGAGTCGGGGCGCTGGACCGTGGCCGACGCGCGCGTGGAGGACATCGGCCGGCTCACCGCCCGCGCCGGCGTCCCGGTCCTCGAACTCGCCGCCCAGGAGGGCACGTTGGAGGAGGCCTACCTCAACCTGACCGCGGACGCCGCCGAGTACCGGTCCGCGCGTACGACCGACACCGCGTCCCCCGCCGGAACGAACCCGGCCGGAGAGAACCAGGAGGCCCGCCGATGAGCTTCGCCGCCGTGCTCCACTCCGAGTGGATCAAGGTCAAGTCCCTGCGCGGAACAGCCGGTTCCCTGCTCGCCGTCCTCCTCGTCACCCTCGGCGTCACCGCCCTCACCTTCGCGACGGTCGGCCGGGCGGAGGCCGACAACCCCGGCGCGGAGCCCGTCTTCGGCGCGTTCTACGCACTCAACTTCGGCCAGATCGCCGCGATCAGCTTCGGCGCGACCGCCCTGTCGTCCGAGTACCTCAACGGCGCGCTGCGCGTCTCGCTCGCCGCCGTACCGCGCAGGACCCGCTTCTACGCCGCCAAGATCGCCGTGACCGGCGGACTCGCCCTGGCCGTCGGCCTCGTCACGTCCTTCGCGTCGTTCCTGCTCGGCCAGTCCTTCCTGGGCTCGTACGCGATCGGGCTCGACCACCCCGGCGCGCTGCGTGCCTGCTTCGGCGCGGGGATCTACCTGGCGCTGATGGCGCTGCTCGCGGCCGGGCTCGCGACGGTGCTGCGCAGCGGGGTGGCCGTGCTCGGCATCCTCATCCCGTTCGTGCTCATCGTGTCGTTCGTGGTCGGCGACGTCGCCGGGGGCGCCGCCCAGTTCCTGCCCGACCGGGCCGGACAGCAGATCCTGCACGCCGACCCGGCCGGACATCTCGGCCCCTGGTCGGGGCTCGCGGTCTGCGCGGCCTGGGCGGCGGCGTCGGTCCTCGCCGGCTGGTGGACGCTGCGCCGCCGGGACGCCTGAGGACGGCCCCTGCGCGAACCTGGCCCGAACGGGCCGTTCCGGGGCGGCTGTTGACGGACGGCCGCCCCGTTGTCAGTGCCCGCCGGTTTACTGGGGGACATGAGTTCGGCCCGGCAACTGCACGCCATAGACCAGCTGTGCGCCCGCCCCCTGCGCGGCCACGGCGCCCTCACGGAATTACGGCGCACGGACTTCGACGAGACGGACCCGGGGGAGTACGAGGAGAGATGCGAGCAGTACGAGGCGGAGCTGGCCGCCCTGCACCGGCCGCTGAACCGCAGATGGGAGGCGCACGGACCGATGGGCCTCCAGGGCGTGCTGCTGCGCGGCGCCGGAGGCGGCTACGGAGAGGGGGAGCCGGAGGAGATACCCGAGCCGTGGCACGGCCTGAGCTGGGCGGCGAGCAGCGTCGACCTGTGGCACACCGGAGACCGCTGGCTGGTCCTCGCCCTCACCGACCGCGAGCGGCCCCGGCTGCTGCGCCTGATCGCCCTCACCACGCACGTCGACCCGCCGTGACCTCGGGGGCGACTGCGGTGAACGGCCGTGCCACCATGGCCCCTTGAGGATCATGGACGGCCGGAACGGTCGGAGCGGTCGAAGGAGAGCGGATGACTGAGCACAGCGGACAGGTCGCGCACAACGCCCGGGTCTGGAACTACTGGCTCGGCGGCAAGGACCACTACGACGTGGACAAGGAGGTCGGCGACCGCGTCACCTCCATGTACCCGAGCATCGGCCAAGTCGCCCGCGCCGACCGCGAGTTCCTCGGCCGCGTCGTCACGTACCTCGCGGGGGAGGCGGGCATCCGCCAGTTCCTCGACATCGGCACGGGCCTGCCCACGGCGGAGAACACCCACGAGGTCGCCCAGCGCATCGCCCCCGACTCCCGCATCGTCTACGTCGACAACGACCCGACGGTCCTCGCCCACGCCCGCGCGCTGCTCACCAGCTCCCCGGAGGGCGCCACGCAGTACGTCGACGCGGACGCGCACGACCCGGACGCGATCCTGCGGGCCGCCACCGAGACACTCGACTTCGACCGCCCGGTCGCCGTGATACTGCTCGGCATCCTCAACTTCGTCCTGGACACCGAGAAGGCCACGGACATCGTCCGGCGCCTCGTGGCCGCGGTCCCGTCCGGCAGCTACCTGGTGGTCACGCACCCGACCCTGGAGCTGGGCGGCGCGGGCAACGCGGAGGCCATGGCGTTCTGGAACGAGAACGCCAAGCCCCCGATCACCGCCCGCACCGGCCAGGAGATCGCCGCGTTCTTCGACGGCCTCGAACTCCTCCCGCCCGGCCTGGTCTCCTGCAGCCGCTGGCACGCGGAGCCGGGCACGGAGCCGGAGCAGGTCGCGCAGTACGGGGCGGTGGGGCGCAAGCCGTGATCCCGCGTGGTCCGTCGGGGGCGCCGTCGACCGGGGCTCGGTACCTGGGGGCTCCGCCCCCAGACCCCCGGATCATCGGCCTTCGGCCTCGTCCTCAAGCTCCCCCAGCCGCTGGCCGGGAGGTGCCCCCAGACGGGCTGTTTCTGAGCCGCGCGTACTCCTCGGCCATCGCCTCCACCGTCCACCGCGCGTTCAGCCCGCTCGGGTTGGGCAGCACCCACACCCCGCTCCCGCCGACCGTCCGCTCCTGCGGCCCGATCCGGGCCTTGCGGTCGCCGAAGGCCGCGCGGTAGGCGGTCACGCCGACGACCGCGAGCCACTCCGGCCGCAGCCGCGCCACCTTCGCCTCGAGGAGCCGCCCGCCCTCGACGTACTCCTCCAAGGACAGCTCGTCGGCGCGGGCGGTGGCGCGGGCCACGACGTTCGTGATGCCGAGCCCGTACGACAGCAACTCCCGCTGTTCGTCCGGGCGGAGCTGCCGCGGCGTGAAGCCGGAGCGGTGCAGCACCGGCCAGAAGCGGTTGCCGGGACGGGCGAAGTGGTGGCCCGTCACCGCCGTCATCAGGGACGGGTTGATCCCGCAGAACAGCACACGCAGGCCTCCCGCCCGCCCACTGCCGCCCTCGACCGAGGCGCTGCGCGCCACCTCGCCATCTGGGACGACGTCCGGAACGACGCTGTCGCGGGCGGCCTCGAGTTCGTCCCGGCCGGGGAGCGTCAGAGGATCGCCCCCGGCGCGTACGCGGCGGCCTCCGGGTGCTGCTTCACGATCTCCTCGACGCGGGCCACGACCTGCGCCACCTGACCGGCCGCCGCACCCGTGAAGGACAGCTTGTCCGCCATCAGCTCGTCGAGCTGCGCACGGTCGAGCGGGATACGGGAGTCCGCGGCCAGCTTGTCGAGCAGTTCGTTGCGCTCGGCGCCCTGCTCGCGCATCGCCAGGGCGGAGGCGACGGCGTTCTCCTTGATCGCCTCGTGCGCCTCCTCGCGGCCCACGCCCGCACGCACCGAGGCCATCAGGACCTTCGTGGTGGCGAGGAACGGCAGGTAGCGGTCCAGCTCACGGGCGACGACGGCGGGGAACGCACCGAACTCGTCGAGCACCGTCAGGAACGTCTCCAGGAGGCCGTCGAGCGCGAAGAACGCGTCCGGCAGCGCCACCCGGCGGACCACCGAGCAGGACACGTCGCCCTCGTTCCACTGGTCGCCCGCCAGCTCGCCGGTCATCGACGCGTACCCGCGCAGGATCACCATCAGGCCGTTGACGCGCTCGCAGGAGCGGGTGTTCATCTTGTGCGGCATCGCCGACGAGCCGACCTGGCCCGGCTTGAAGCCCTCGGTGACCAGCTCGTGCCCGGCCATCAGGCGGATCGTCTTCGCCAGCGACGACGGCGCCGCGGCGAGCTGCACCAGCGAGGTCACGACCTCGTAGTCGAGGGAGCGCGGGTAGACCTGGCCGACCGAGGTGAAGGCCTGCGCGAAGCCCAGGTGCCCGGCGATCCGCTGCTCCAGGTCGGCCAGCTTGTCGGCGTCGCCGCCGAGCAGGTCCAGCATGTCCTGCGCGGTGCCGACGGGGCCCTTGATGCCGCGCAGCGGGTACCGGCCGAGCAGCTCCTCCAGGCGGCCGTACGCGACGAGCAGCTCGTCCGTGGCCGTCGCGAAGCGCTTGCCGAGGGTGGTGGCCTGGGCGGCGACGTTGTGCGAGCGGCCGGCCATGACCAGCTCGCCGTACTCGCCGGCGAGCTTGCCGAGGCGGGCCAGGACGGCGACCGTGCGGTCCCGCATCAGCTCCAGGGAGAGGCGGACCTGCAGCTGCTCGACGTTCTCCGTCAGGTCGCGGGACGTCATGCCCTTGTGGACCTGCTCGTGCCCGGCGAGGGCGTTGAACTCCTCGATCCGGGCCTTCACGTCGTGCCGCGTGACCTTCTCGCGCTCGGCGATCGAGGCGAGGTCGACCTGGTCGAGGACCCGCTCGTAGTCGTCGAGGGCGGCCTGCGGCACCTCGATCCCGAGGTCCTTCTGGGCACGCAGCACGGCCAGCCACAGCTGGCGCTCCAGCTTCACCTTCTGCTCGGGGGACCACAGCGCGGCGAGCTCGACGGAGGCGTAGCGGCCGGCCAGGACGTTGGGGATGCGGGGCTTTGCAGTCACAGTCGGCCAGTTTACTGGCGCTTTCTGCAGGTCCACGCCCCGGTCCCGTTCGTCGGAACCTACGAGGGCCCCGACCGGGCCGTCGGGGTGCTCACTCGCGTCAGAGTCAGGCGCTCACTCGAGAGTCAGGTGCTCACTCGCGCCACACCGGCCCCTCCGCGTACGGGAACGAAGCCTGCCACTCCTCGTCCGTGGCCGGATGGTCGGGTTCCAGGCGGAGCCGCCGGACCCGCTCGACCGGCAGGATGCCCGCGAGCTGCGCCGGGTCGAGCTGCCCCTTGACGTGCAGATGGGCACGGCCGCCGAGGTCGGCGAGGGCGCGGGCCTCGTGCAGGTCGGAGACCGGGAAGTAGAGGCCGCCGCTCTCGTCGAGGTGGGCGATGACCTCCTGCGCGTAGCGGGCCGTGTCGTACCGGGGCCAGGCGGCGGCCAGCTGCATGCGGATGTCCATCCGCTCCCGCTCGCGCAGGCCCGCGAGGTAGTCGATCGCCATGTCGTCGGCGACGGAGGACGCGGTGATCGCGAGGATGTACGCCCGGTCGTCGGAGACCGTGCGCGGATCGGGCAGCATCTCCAGGACGATCGGGCCGATCCAGCCGAGCGCGCGGGCGCCCGCGGGGTGCGCCGGGTTCACCATCTGCTGGGTGGCCCGCTGCACCAACTGCCGTACCTCCGGGTCGATTTCGCTGACGTGCTCCAGACAGGCCGCGGCGAGCAGCTTGCTGTGCCGGGCGTGCGCGGTGCGCAGGCCCGGGCGGCGGGAGACCATGCCGCGCAGCAGCTCGGCGACCTCGTTCGGCCGGGACAGCGAGACCGCCATCCGCACCACGTCCTCCCACTCGGTGAGGTGGGAGTGGTCGAGCAGGACGCCGAAATCGTGCTGCTGCACCATCGCGTCGGCGGCGAGATAGTCCTGGAAGGTGCGGTGGATGAAGTCCACGGAACCGGCGGTCGGCTCGCGCAACAGGCCCGTGCGGTTGAGGAGATGACGGTAGATCGTCTCCGCGTCGCCCTGCCGGGCCGCGGCCGGCACGGCGGGCAGATGCCGGTGCAGGATGCCGACGGCGGTGTCCCGGTCCATCTCCGACTTGCCGTTGACCAGCATCCAGTGCGCCAGCTTCTGCAGCAGCTGGATCTTCGGCTGCCGGTTGAGGGAGATCCCGTCGTCCGGCACGACCCGCTGCCGGTCCCGCAGTTCGAGCAGCATCGACATGGCCGCGTCGTACAACTCCTTGCGTCCGCTGGGGAGATAGCCGCGCAGATGCCGGTGCAGCGCGCAGAGCAGTCCGCACATCAGCGGGTTCGTGGCGAGCCGGCCGAGGTCGCGGGTGAGGCGCAGCGCGTCGATCAGCGTCTGCTCGTACCGGGCGAGGACCGCCGGGTCGGCGCCCGGTTCCTGGCCCGCGGCGGCGTGCCAGCGGGTGACGAACGCGCCGACCTCGTCCCGGCTCATCGGGGCGAGCTGCACCTCGGCGAACTCCTCGGCGGCCAGCCAGTCGTCGGGTACGGCGGAGGGGCGGGTGGTGACCAGCCAGACGTTGCCGGGGTAGAGCGCCGCCCAGTCGCGCAGGGTGTCGCGCAGGCGGTCGCGGGCCGGCTCGGGCGCCTCGTCGACGCCGTCGATGAGCAGCAGCCCGCGCCCCTGTCTGAGCACCCGGTCCGCCCAGCCGTCGGGCTGCGCGTCGGCCCCCGGGTAGCCGCTCACGTCGAGGAACTCGCCCGGCACGGGCGGCGCCTCGCGGCCGAAGCGGCGCACCGGAAGCACGAACGGCACCCGCCCGCGCAACCCCGCCAGCTGCTGCGGCAGCTCGCCCTTGGCGGTGGCGACGGCCAGCCACTGCAGCAGCGTCGTCTTCCCCGAACCGGCCACTCCGCGCACCAGGATGCGGCTCCGCCCGGCCAGCGCCCGCGACACCGGCACCGGCGTCGCCGACCCCTGCGGACCGCCGCCGGGCTCGCAGCGCAGACCGAGGTACGTGGTGTCGAGCGGCCAGGAGTCCGGGGCGTTGGCGAGGTCTATGCCGAAGATCGTCAGCCGGTTGTGCAGGATCGCCGTGTCCCGCCCGAAGCGCTCCTCGAACGCGGCGTCGGCCGCCCCCTGCGACGGCACGCGCGCCTCCAACTGCTCGTACCGCTTGCAGAGTTCGGCGAGGAACGCGCCGTGCTCGACGAGGGTCTTCGGCACGGCCTGCGAGCGGTCGGTGAGGAACTCCAGGACGTGCCGCGCGGTCACCTCCAGGAGCAGCGCGTACAGCAGCGCCCCCTCCTCGGACAGCTCCCGGTCCGCGTCCGGGACGAGCGAGCGGAGGTGCTGCGCGAACCCGTCGGCCTGCAGTTCCACCGCCTGCACGTCGCTCACCTCGGCCGCCGCGAGCGCGTCCAGGGCCCGGGCGAGCGCGTCCGCGACCCGCGGGTCCTCGTCGGGCCGCACGGGCCGCTCCCCGGGCCCGCCCACGGCCTGCCGCACGAGCTGCGCGCCGAGGGCACGGGCGTCGCGCCGCGCGGCGAGCAGCTCCGGGACGGGAACGGGCACGGGTACGGGGGCGCGGTCGGCTTCCGAGGGCGCCCCCTCGGCGAACAACTGCCGCACGAGCGTGCCGACGAACGGCTGGGTGAGACGACTGAGGACGAGCGCGGGATCCACCTGCGTACCCCCGACAACTGGTGTTCCGGTGACGGCTGTCGGGTGGCAGACGGCTGAGCGCGCGGGAGAGTTCCCGCACGCGGCGGATCGACACAATCCCTTCGCAACGGCGCCGCGAAGCCCGGGCCCTTCGCAAGGGCCCGCGAAGCCCGGGCAGGCCTGCGGCCGTGAGGTCAGTCGGTGATCCGGCGCCAGCCGGTGACCGGGCCGGGCGCGGCGTCGTCCGCCGGGCTGATCCAGAACGCCCTGCCCTCGGCGGGATCGAACTGGGCGCCGTTGCGTCCGTCGCCGGAGGAACGGCCGGTCAGGCGGCGGCCGATCCACGGCACGAGGTGCTCCCGCGCGAACCGGGCGTCAGCCACCCGCCGCTGCGCCCAGCGGGGGCGCACGGCGGCGGGCAGGGGCGTACGCCAGTCCTCCTCCGCCGCGTACCCGAGCGTCTGCCACACCGCCTCCGCGACCCGGCGGTGCCCCTCGGCGGTGAGGTGCAGCCGGTCCACGTCCCACAGCCGCTGGTCGCCGAGTACGGGCGCCCCGTACAGGTCGACGACCAGCGCGCCGTGCCGTGCCGCCAAGGTGTCGATGTGCGCGAACAGCTCCTCCATCCGCGGCCGGAACCGTTCCAGCACAGGGCCCTGCCGGCCGGGGGAACGCATGAGGACGAGCTGCTTGCAGGCGGGCGCCAGCTTCTCCACGGCCTCGTCGAGCAGCGCCCGTACGCGGCCCATGTCGCACTTGGGGCGCAGGGTGTCGTTGAGCCCGCCCACCAGGGTCACGACGTCCGGCCGCAGCGCGGCCGCCGCGTCGGCCTGCTCGGCGGCGATCTGCCCGATGAGCTTGCCGCGCACGGCGAGGTTCGCGTACCGGAACCCCGGCTGCACGGCCGCCATCCGCGCGGCGAGCAGATCGGCCCAGCCGCGGTACGAGCCGTCGGGCAGCCGGTCCGACATCCCCTCGGTGAAGGAGTCGCCGACCGTGACGAGACTGGTGTATGTGGCATTCATCTCCATGACGAGCCCGATGCTATCCGCCCACCCACCTACCCGTACTCCCAGGTAGCCCCACCACTCCGGGGGCGGTACGGGGGCTCCACCCCCGACGAGGACGAGCGGCCCCAGCCACAACCCCGGCGGCTCCGCCCCCGAACCCCTGCTCCTCAAGCGCCGGAGGGGCTGGTTGATCGCCGGAGGGCTGATGGGTGCGAGGCGGGCGGGCCTCAGCTCAACCCCGGAACCCGCACTGCACCGACACGGTGGCTCCGCCCCCCGGACCCCTGCTCCTCAAGCGCCGGAGGGGCTGGTTGGCACCGGAGGGGTTGGTCGGGGCGAGCGGGCCCCAGCTCAACCGAACCATCACGCACTGACATGGTGGCTCCGCCCCCGGGCCCCGCTCATCAAACCCTGGAGGGCGTGGTTGGTCGCTGCAGGGGTTGATGGGGGCGAGCGGCCCTCAGCTCACCCCTGCCCCGAACGGTTGCCCTGCGGACGCGGAGGCTCCGCCCCCGGGCCCTCACTCCTCAAGCGCCGGAGGGGCTGGTTGATCGCCGGAGGGGCTGATGGGGGGGGCGGGGCGGGTCCCGGCTCAGCCCCGCCCGCGAACCGTGGCGCGCCGAGGTGGGGGCTCTGCCCCGGGATCGCTGTTCCTCAAGCGTCGGAGGGGCCGGGCGGTCGGGGTGAGCGGTCCCGGCGCAGACCGCGGCCTGAACCGGTGCCGTGCCGTGTCGACGTGGTGCCGACGTGGGCTCCGCCCCGGGACTCTTGCTCCTCAAGCGCCGGAGGGCTGATGGGAACGAGCGGGTCGCCCCGACCCACCCCGACCGTGGCGCGCTGACGCGGAGGTTCCGCCCCCCCCGGTCCCCCCCGGTCCCCCTCCCTGCTCCTCAAACGTTGCAGGAGGTGGTTGGTCGCCGGGGGAGCTGTTGAGGGCGAGCGGGTCCTGGCTCAGACCCGGCCTGAACCGGTGCCGTGCCGACACGGAGGCTGGGCCTCGGGTCCCTGCTCCTTAAGCGCTGGACGGGCTGGTTGGCCGCCTGAGGAGCCGGTCGGGCATCGGGTGGCCCTAGCTCAGGCCGCCATCCCGTCGCCGTGCCCGCGCGGGGCTCCGTCTACGTGCCGGGCAGCCTCAACTCACGTCCTGCTGGACGTCGGTGGGGTACGCCCTACAGCCGTGTCATGTCGCGGAGCCAGGGCGTCCGTGGGTCCCGGGGAGTGTCCGCCCGCCTCTGCGGACTCGCCTGCCGGGCCGTTGGGGGCCCGAGGGGCACCGCAGCACCCCCTGAGCCCGTCCGGTCGTCCGGCGATTGAGGACGAGGCCCCCGACGCGGATCCGCTCAGCTCAAGTTGCGTTCCCCGCCCCGGAATTCCCCCGCGACGAGCTCCAGGCGGTGGCCCTTGAAGGTGGCTCGTAGGCGGCGGTCGTGGGAGACGACGATCAGGGTGCCGGGGTAGGACGCGAGGGCCTGGTCCAGGTCTTCCGCGAGGGCGGGGGAGAGGTGGTTGGTGGGCTCGTCGAGGAGCAGGAGGTCGGCGGGGCGGGCGACGAGGCGGGCCAGTTCGAGGCGTCGGCGCTGCCCCACCGACAGCCCCTGCACCGGAACGTTCAGGTCCGCCTCCCGGAACAGGCCGAGCGCGAGGAGCTGTTCCGCGTACTCCTCCGGCGCCCCGCCGAACCCCGCCGCGAAGGCGTCGAGGAGCGACCGGCGGGCACGGCTTGAGCCCATACCCGCATCCGAATTCGAAGCCGAATCCGCACCGAGACCCACCCCCGCAACCGACCCCTCGAAGCCGACCTCCTGGCCCAAGTAGCCGATCCGTACCGGGCGTTGGAGTTCGCCGCTGTCGGGGGTGAGCGTGCCGGCCAGAACCCGCAGCAGGGTCGACTTGCCCGCGCCGTTGGGGCCGGTGATCAGGAGGCGGGCGCCCGGGGCGAGGCCGAGGCGGTCGACGGTCAGGCGGTGGTCCACCGACACGTCCGTCAGCTCGACCGGCAGCAGGAACGGATGGTCCCCGCCCTCCGGCGCCGCCGTGAAACGCAGTGGGTCCGGGGGCCGCGGCACCGGATCCGCCCGCAGCCGCCGCAGCCGCTCCCGCGCGTTCCGTACGACCCCCGACACCTGACCCTCGACCGACCGCTGGTGCTTGGAGAACTTCGCGAACGTGCTGCTGTCCCGCATCCGCCAGCCCGAGGAGAGCCGGTCCGCCGCGCCCTCGGCGATCTTCTCCTGGCGCTCCAGCTCGTCCCGCCACTCGCGGTAGCGCTGCTCCCAGCGCTGTCGGGCCGCCGTGCGCTGCGCGAGATAGCCGGACCAGCCGCCGCCGTACCGGTCGACGCTGTTCCGGTCGCCGTCGACCTCGACGATCGCGTCCGCGACCCGGTCGAGGAACACCCGGTCGTGGGTGACCGCCACCACCGTGCCGCGGTGGCCGCGCAGCCGCTCCTCCAGCCAGTCGAGGGCGGCCGCGTCGAGGTGGTTGGTGGGCTCGTCGAGCAGCAGCAGCTCGGGCGCGGCGGCGAGGACGCAGGCCAGCGCGAGCCGCGCGGCCTCCCCGCCGGACAGCGAGCCGAGGGTCCGCTCCCGCCCGAGGTGCGCGGCGCCCAGCCCGTGCAGGGCCGCGTCGAGCCGGGCGTCGGCCCGGTAGCCGTCGCGGGCCTCGAAGGCGGCCACCAGGTCGGCGTACGCGGTGAGTTCGGCCGGGCCCGCCGAGCCGAGGGACTCCTCGGCGAGCCGGATCCGCCGCTCCAGGTCGCGCAGCTCGGCGAGCGCGTCGTCCACCGCGTCCTGCACGGTGGCGTGCGGGGGCAGTTCGAGGGTCTGTGCGAGATACCCGGTGCCGCCGTCCGCGACCACCCGCACCTCGCCCTCGGCGGGCACGGCGCGACCGGCGATCAGGCGCAGCAGCGTCGACTTCCCGGAGCCGTTCTCGCCGATCACGCCGACGTGCTCGCCGGGCCGCACGGACAGCGAGACCCGCTCCAGGACCGGCCGCTCGGGATACCCGAACGACACGTCCCGCAGCACCAGTTGACTCACCCGTACCCCTCTCCCGTACACGGACTGCCCGGTTCCAGCGCGGTGCGGCCGGGCCCCCGGCGGCCGGGGCGACCTCCGCTCCGGCCGCCGGCCCGCCGTACGCCGGCCGCCGTACGCAGTGACTCTCCCGTACGACGGCCGCTCCCGCCCACGGCAACGCGCCCCGGGACGTCCCGCCGGTCAGGCGGGCTGGCCGAACAGCTCCCGCAGGACGTCCTCCATCGTCACGAGCCCCGCGAGCCGCCCGTCCTCGCCGAGGACCGCGGCCACGTGCGTGCGGCTGCGGCGCATCGCGGTCAGCACGTCGTCGAGCGGCGTGGCCTCCCGTACGCGGGCGATCGGGCGCATGTCGCGGACCTGGAACGGCAGGTCGCGCGGCGACGCGTCGAGGGCGTCCTTGACGTGCAGATAGCCCACGATGCGGCGGCTCTCGTCGACGACCGGGAACCGGGAGAACCCGGACCGGGTCGACAGCTCCTCCAACTGCTCGGGGGTGACGCCGACCTCCGCGTACACCACCTGCTCCAGCGGCAGCACCACGTCACGGACCGGGCGGCGGCCCAGTTCGAGCGCGTCGTGCAGGCGCTCCTGCGCGCGGTCGTCGATCAGGCCCGCGGCGCCGGAGTCCTTCACGAGCCGGGCCAGCTGGTCGTCGGAGAACGTCGCCTCGACCTCGTCCTTCGGCTCGACCCTGAGCAGCTTGAGCAGGGCGTTCGCGAACGCGTTGATCGTGAAGATCACCGGGCGCAGGGCCCGCGTGAGCGCCACCAGCGGCGGGCCGAGGAGCAGCGCGCTGCGCACCGGCTCGGCGAGCGCGATGTTCTTCGGGATCATCTCGCCGGTCAGCATGTGCAGGTACGTGGCCACGGCCAGCGCGATCACGAACGACAGCGGGTGCACCAGGCCGTGCGGCACGCCCACCGCGTCGAAGACCGGCTCCAGGAGATGAGCGATCGCCGGCTCGGCGACGATGCCGAGGACCAGGGTGCACAGCGTGATGCCGAGCTGGGCCGCCGCCATCAGATGGGAGACGTGCTGCAGGCCCCACATGACGCTGCGGGCCCGCCGGTCGCCCTCCTCGGCGTGGGGCTCGATCTGGCTGCGGCGCACCGAGATCAGCGCGAACTCGGCGCCCACGAAGAAGGCGTTGACCACGAGGGTGGCCAGGCCGATCAGGAGTTGGATTCCGGTCATCGCGCGCCCTCCCCGTCGACCGACGTGCTAGGTGTGCCCGTCGCGGCTGCCGACGCGGGGCCGTGCCCGGGCAGTTCCTGCGGCGCGTGCAGCAGCAGCCGGGCCGCCCGGTGTCCGCTCGCGTCGACGACGTCGAGCCGCCAGCCGTCGACCTCCACCACGTCCCCGGTCGCCGGGATCCGCCCCAGCTCGCAGGCGACGAGCCCGGCCAGCGTCTCGTACGGGCCCTCCGGCGCGCGCAGGCCTATCTTCGCGAGCTGGTCGGTGCGGGCGGCGCCGTCGGCGGAGTACAGCCTGCGGCCGTGCTCGTCGACGCCGGCGGGCGCGAGGTCGGGGGTCTCGTGCGGGTCGTGCTCGTCGCGGACCTCGCCGACGACCTCCTCGACGATGTCCTCCAGGGTGGCGACGCCGGCGGTGCCGCCGTACTCGTCGATGACGACGGCCATCGTGCGCTTGCCGGAGAGGCGGTCCAGGAGCCGGTCCACGGTGAGCGTCTCGGGCACGAGCAGCGGCTCGCGCAGCAGCTCGGCGACGGGGAAGCGGGGCCTGCGCTCGGCCGGGATCGCCAGCACGTCCTTGATGTGCGCGACGCCGACGACGGAGTCGAGGTTGCCGCGGTAGACGGGGAAGCGGGACAGGCCCGTGGCGCGGGTCGCGGACGCGACGTCCTCGGCGGTGGCCTGGATGTCCAGGGCCATCACCTGCACGCGCGGCGTCATCACGTTCTCCGCGGTGAGGTCCGCCAGGTTGAGCGTACGGACGAACAGCTCGGCCGTGTCCGCCTCCAGGGCGCCCTCCTTCGCCGAGTGCCGGGCGAGGGCGACCAGCTCCTGCGGGCCGCGCGCGGACGCCAGCTCCTCCGCGGGCTCCAGGCCGAGACGGCGCACGGAGCGGTTCGCGGTGTTGTTGAGATGCGTGATCAGCGGCTTGAACGCGGCACTGAACCAGCGCTGCGCGGTGGCCACCCGCTTGGCGACGGCCAGCGGCGAGGAGATCGCCCAGTTCTTCGGCACGAGCTCGCCGACGACCATCAGGACGACCGTGGACAGCACCGTGCCGAGCGTCAGGGCGACGCCGTCGGCGGTGCTCTTCGACAGGCCGAGGTCGTCGAGCGGGCCGGACAGCAGCGTGCCGATCGACGGCTTGGCGAGCATGCCGATGACCAGGCCGGTCACGGTGATGCCGAGCTGGGCGCCGGACAGCTGGAAGGTCAGGCTGCGGACGGCCTTGAGGGCGCTGTCCGCACCGCGCTCGCCGTCGGCGGCGGCACGCTCCAGGCTGCTGCGCTCGACGGTGGTGAGGGAGAACTCGGCGGCGACGAACACGCCGCAGGCCAGGGTGAGCAGCAGCGCGGCACCGAGCAGGAGCAGTTCGGTCATCGGGTCACCTCCGTCCCATGATCGGGCAGGGTGGGGACGACCGCGCGGTGTCGTCGGTATGCGCAACTGGGAGGCTCGCCCATGGGCGGACGCTCACACCTTTCCTTCGGGTACGGGTGCTCCGCGCGCGGTACGTGCGGAGACGGAGACTCCAGAGTAAAGGATCAGCAAAGGAAGCGGCGGGGCCGAGCGGCCGTCGCCCCCTGACCTGCTGCTATCCCCGGCCCGCGAGCGGCTTCACCCAGCGGCGCCAGTGGTCCTCGCGGTGGTATCCGGCCGCGGCCCACGCGTGCTGCGCGCGTTCGTTCGCCTCCAGGACCATCGCGTCCCCGCGCCGCCCGCCGAGCGCCACGAACCGTTCCTCGGCCGCCGCGAGCAGCGCCGTCGCGACGCCCCGCCTGCGGTGCGAGGGCAGCACGGCCAGCCGGTACAGGCTGCACCGCCACCCGTCGTAGCCCGCGATCACGGAGCCGACGAGCGCACCGTCGGCCTCCGCGAGCAGCAGCGCCCCCGGGTCGCGCGCGATCAGCCCGGTGACCCCGGCCTCGTCGTCGCTGACGCTCGTCCCCTCGGCGGCCTCCTTCCAGAAGGCGAGGACGTCGGTGGCGTCGGCGGTCTCGGCGGTGCGGATACGGATCGTCAGAGCGCTCATGATCGCCAGCGAAGCACGCGCCGCTCGGCCCCCGCGAGGAATTCCGCAGATCGAGACGCCGGACGCCGGACGCCGGACGCCGGGCAGGGCAGGCCTTGTCGGCGCTAGCGTTCCGGCGCTAGCTTGAAGGGGTGGCCAAGACTCAGTTGAACGTACGCGTGGACGAGAACACCGCCCGCGCCGCCCGCGAGCGCGCCCTGGCCCGCGGCATGAGCGTGAACCGGTACATCGAGGAGCTGGTCCGCCAGGACGTCGGCGAGGTCGGCCAGACCTTCGTGGACGCGGCGGCGGACTTCATGAAGCAGTACGAGTCGGTGTTCGCGCAGGAGTTCGCGGTCGCCGACACCCCCGACTCCGGCCCGGGCGCCGCCCCGAAGCGTTCCGAGGGCAGCCGTTGAGCCTGCGGATCGACCTCGCCTGGCTGCTGATGATCGCCGAACAGAAGACACCGTCCGACCCGCAGGTCGCGGACTGGGGCTCGCTCGTCGCCGCGGTCGCCCGGCACGAGGCGGAGATCTTCGGCGTGCCCGTCTACGACGACCCGCACACCCGCGCCGCCGCCCTGCTGCAGCAGCTCCTGCACATCCCGGCCCTGGAGCGGGCCAACGCGATGTTCGCCTCTGCGGTCGCGTACGGCTATCTCGTCGCCGACGGCCAGAAGGTCGTCACCTCGCCCGAACAGGTCCGCGACCTGGCCCGACTCGTCAAGGACGGCACGGCCGACGTCCACGCGATCGCGGACGAGCTCCGCCGGTGGACCGACTGAGCGCTATCCGTCTCCCAGCGGTTTCCGTGCCGTGCCGAGCACGCAGTACGACGAGGGCAGCTTCGGCCCCCGCGCCGGCACGAGCAGGCGGTGGTACGAGGTCACCTCGAAGCCCGCCGACCCGATCGCGGCGAGCGGATCCCGGCCCACATGGCAGCCGCCGAAGAGCCGCGGCCACACCGTACGGTCGAGGCCCTGCTGCACGGCCTGCATCGCGCGGCCCTCCGGCGCCCGCCCGTGCTCGAAGAACCGCAGCTCACCGCCCGGCCGCAGCACTCTGCGCAGCTCGGCGAGCGCGCGCGGCACGTCCCGCACGCTGCACAGCACCAGCGACAGGACGGCCGCGTCGAACGCCTCGCTCTTGACCGGCAGCGCCTCGGCCGCACCCGGCACGACGTCCACCGGCACCTCGGCCCGCAACGCAGCCTCGACCGCGTGCCGCCGCAGCACCTTCTCCGGCTCGATCGCGACGACCTCGGAGACGGTGTTCGGGTAGCGCGCGAAGTTCAGGCCGTTGCCCGCGCCGATCTCGATCACCCGCCCGGACAGCCCGGCGAGCAGCTCGTCCCGCCGGGGCCCGATCACCGACTCGGCGGCCTTGCTCTGCCAGGCGTAGAACCGGGCGAAGAGCGGATGGTGAACGCTGTCGTTCGCGGGCGGGCAGAGACGCGGAAGCATGGCGAACCTCCTCGACAAGGACTCACTCCGCATTCTCCCCGCCCAGCCCTCCCCGAAAGCCCCGACAGGGGCGCGGGGCTGTGACATCAGCGGCTCCGCCGCGGGGCGCGACCAGCCACGACGGTGGGAAAGCCGAACGACAGCCCCGGGGCCTGGGGCGGAGCCCCGGGGCGGTCCGCAGGACTTCAGGGAAGGGGCGGGGCGGGGAAGAACCACCCCGGCGCAGCCACCCGGAACCGCTCGGGCGCGAGCGCCCCCGCCCCCTCCGGAACCTTCCCCAACAGCGGTGCGCCCGCCGCCACGGGCAGATCATCCACATTGCACCGCTCCGCAAGCCCCGGCACGGCGGGCCAACTCCCCACCACCACCCCGGCCTGCTCGATCCCGCGGGCCCGCAACGCCTCACCGGTGAGCGCCGTGGCGTTCAACGTGCCGAGTCCCGCCGCCGCGACGACAAGCACCGGCGCCCCGAGCAGCCGCGCCGCGTCCGCCAGCGTCCCGCCCTCCGCGTCGAACCGTACGAGCAGTCCGCCCGCGCCCTCGACGAGGACCAGGTCGTGCTCGACGGCCAGCTTCTGCGCCGCGTCCGCGACCTCGTACGGCCGTACCGGCGGCAGTCCGGCGCGGCGCGCGGCCGTGTCGGGGGCCAACGGCTCGGGGTAGCGGGCGAGTTCGAGCGCGGTCACCGCGTCGCCGGCGAGCCGCACCACCTCGTCCGCGTCGCCCCGCTCGTCCGCCGTCACTCCGGTCTGTGCCGGTTTGAGTACGGCCACCGAACGGCCCTCGGCGAGTGCGGCGGCGGCGAGCGCGGCCGTCGTCACCGTCTTGCCGACCTCGGTCCCAGTCCCGCTGACCACCAGAATCGTCATCTCAACCCGCCTTCGCCGCAGCGCCGACCGCCCGGCAGATGCGGTCCACGTCCGCGTCGCCGGTGATGAACGGCGGCATCGTGTAGATCAGGTCGCGGAACGGCCGCAGCCACACGCCCTCCGCGACCGCCGCCCGGGTGGCCGCCGCCATGTCCACCTCGTGGTCGAGCTGGACGACGCCGATCGCGCCGAGCACCCGCACGTCCCGCACGCCCGGCGTGCCCGTCAACTCGCCGAGCCCGAGGGTGAGTTGGGACTCGATCCGCTTCACCTCGGCGAGCCAGTCCTGCCCGAGCAGCAGCTCGATGGACGCGCACGCCACCGCCGCCGCCAGCGGGTTGCCCATGAACGTCGGCCCGTGCGCGAGCACCGGCACCTCGCCCCGCGAGATCCCGTCCGCGACCCGCGCCGTGCACAGCGTCGCCGCGAGCGTCAGGTAGCCGCCGGTCAGCGCCTTGCCCAGGCACATCACATCGGGTGTGACCGACGCGTGGTCGGCGGCGAAGAGCGCGCCCGTACGCCCGAAGCCCGTGGCGATCTCGTCGAAGACGAGCAGCACGCCGTGTTCGTCGCACGCCTCCCGCAGCACCCGCAGATACGCGGGGGAGTGGAAGCGCATGCCGCCCGCGCCCTGCACCACCGGCTCCACGATCACCGCGGCCACCTCGTGCGCGTGCCCGGCGATCGACTTCCGCAACTGCTCCGCGTACGACTCCTCGTACGCGGCGGGCGGCGGGTCGGCGAAGATCTGCCGGGGGAGCGCGCCCGACCACAGCTCGTGCATGCCGCCCTCGGGGTCGCAGACCGACATCGGCTGCCAGGTGTCCCCGTGGTAACCGCCGCGCCAGGTCAGCAGCTTGTGCTTCTCGGGCCGGCCGAGCGAGCGCCAGTACTGCAGGCACATCTTCACGGCCACCTCGACGGACACCGAGCCCGAGTCGGCCAGGAAGACATGCTCCAGACCTTCGGGCGACATGTCGACAAGGTGCTTCGCGAGCCGTACGGCGGGCTCGTGCGTGAGCCCGCCGAACATCACATGGCTCATCCGGTCCAGCTGACCGCGCGCCGCGTCGTTGAGCACCGGGTGGTTGTAGCCGTGGATCGCCGACCACCACGACGACATGCCGTCCACCAACTCGCCGCCGCCGTCGGCCAGTCGGAGCCGCACGCCGGAGGCGGACTCGACCAGGAGCGGCTCCTGCCGGCCCGGCATCGGACCGTACGGGTGCCACACGTGGCGGCGGTCGAGGTCGAGCAGGTCCTGCGTTCCGTACGAAGGGCGTGCAGGCTCAGGCATTGGGCGCCAGGTCCGTGCCCGCCCCGCGACGGCGCACCGCCACCAGATCCGTACGCGCCTCGTCCGCCGCCGCGGTCTCGGCGGGTTCCTCGGCACCCGGGCCGCAGGGGCCGCAACCGCCGGCGCCCTCGTGGGACCCGCACCCCGAGTCCGCGTGCGAACCGCAGCCCGAGGCGCCGTGTGCGCGCCGGTGCTCCGGCAGCGTCACCTTGTCGGCGCCCTCCACCTCGAACCCGGCGTCGGCGATCATCTCCAGGTCGGCCTTGCCCGCCTGGCCCTCACTGGTCAGGTAGTCGCCCAGGAAGATGGAGTTGGCCAGGTGCAGCGCCAGCGGCTGGAGCGTGCGCAGATGCACCTCGCGCCCGCCCGCGAGCCGTACCTCCACGTCCGGGCAGACGAACCGGACCATCGCCAGGATGCGCAGCGCCCGCTGCGGCGTCAGGTTCCACTCCTTGGCGAGCGGCGTGCCCTCGAACGGGATCAGGAAGTTCACCGGCACCGAGTCCGGGTCCAGCTCGCGCAGCGAGAACACCACGTCGACCAGGTCCTCGTCGCTCTCGCCCATGCCCGCGATCAGCCCGGAGCACGCCGAGAGCCCGGCCGACTGCGCCTGCTGCACGGTGTCCACCCGGTCCTGGTACGTGTGCGTGGTGGTGATCTCGCCGTACGTCGACTCGGAGGTGTTGAGGTTGTGGTTGTACGCGTCGGCGCCCGCGGCGCGCAGCCGTTCGGCCTGGCCCTCGGAGAGCAGACCGAGGCACGCGCAGACCTCGACGTCCTCGTTCTGTTCCTTGATCGCCTCGATGGTCTTCGAGACGCGGTCCACGTCCCGGTCCGTCGGCCCGCGGCCGCTCGCCACCAGACAGACCCGCTTCGCGCCGCCCGCGACTCCGGCTGCGGCCGCCTCGGAGGCCTGGTCGGGCTTCAGCCAGGTGTACTTGAGGATGTCCGCCTTCGAGCCGAGCCGCTGCGAGCAGTACGAGCAGTCCTCGGGGCACAGGCCGGACTTGAGGTTGACCAGATAGTTGAGTTTCACCCGCCGCCCGAACCACTGGCGGCGCACCTTGCCCGCCGCGGCCACCACGTCCAGGAGTTCGTCGTCGGTCGTCGCCAGGACGGCGAGCGCCTCTTCACGGGTCGGCAGTTCGCGCCTGAGTCCCTTGTCCACCAGCGTGTTCAGCAGGTCCATGGAGTGAGATCCTCGCTTACGGCAGGGCCCGCGGCCAAGTAGGAACCTCACAATAGGGCGGCCGTGGGGTGTGGGTATTGCCACACCCTGACCGGGCCTTTCGGCAACTAGTGTCTGTTGACTGCAGACAAAGCGACCGGGACGATCAAGGCGAGCGGAACCGGGCGGTCCACGCCCCGCACGCGCGCCGCGCGAGGGATGGCCGATGCACCGCCAGGAGACCCACGACCGCAGCGCCGCAGACGCGTTCGGCGGTCCTCGTCGCGATCCCTTCGGCTGGCTCGACGAGCAGTCCGAACGCCGCCGCGCCGCCGGACTCGTACGCAGGCTCAGGCCCCGCGCGGCCGACAGCGAGCAGCTCGACCTCGCGAGCAACGACTACCTCGGTCTCGCCCTGCACCCCGAGGTCACCGAGGGGGCGGCCGCGGCGGCCCGGCGCTGGGGCGGCGGCGCGACCGGCTCCCGCCTGGTCACCGGCTCGACCGCCCTGCACGCCGAACTGGAGCGGGAACTGGCCGAGTTCTGCGGTTTCGAGGCGGCGCTCGTGCTGTCCTCCGGGTACGCCGCGAACCTCGCCGCCGTCACCGCGCTCGCCCCGCACGGCGGCCTGATCGTCTCCGACGCCGGCAACCACGCCTCGCTCATCGACGGCTGCCGGCTCGCCCGCGCCGCCACCTCCGTCGTCGCGCACGCCGACCCGGACGCGGCCCGCAAGGCCTTCGACGGCCACGACAGCCACGACGGCCCGGCGGTCGCCGTCACCGACTCGGTGTTCTCCGTCGACGGCGACGCGGCCCCGCTGCCCCAACTCGCCGACGTCTGCCGCTCGTTCGGCGCCGCCCTGATCCTCGACGACGCGCACGGCCTCGGCGTCCTCGGCGACGGCGGCCGGGGCGCTGCGCACGCGGCGGGCCTCGCGGGCGCACCCGACGTGGTCGCCACCCTCACCCTGTCCAAGTCGCTCGGCAGCCAGGGCGGCGCGGTCCTCGGCCCGGCCCGGGTGATCGACCACCTGGTCAACACGGCCCGTACGTTCATCTTCGACACCGGCCTCGCCCCGGCCGCCACCGGCGCCGCCCTCGCCGCACTCCGGCTGCTGCGCCGAGAACCCGAACGCGCCGCCCGCGCCCGGTCGGTGGCGGGCGCCCTGCACGCCCAGCTGACGGCGGCCGGCCTGACGACGGTGCGCCCGGACGCCGCGGTGGTCTCGGTGCACGCGCCCACCCCGGACGAGGCGGTCGCGTGGGCTGCGGACTGCCGTACGGCGGGGCTTGTCGTGGGCTGCTTCCGCCCGCCGTCCGTGCCCGACGGGATCTCCCGCCTCCGCCTCACGGCCCGCGCCGACCTGACCGACGCTCAAGTGACGGACGCGGTGCGCACGATCGTGCGCACCGCGCCCGCGGGTGCCTTCAAGGCCTGACCGCTAAATGCCGCGGGACCCCTCGCCTCGGACGGCGGCGAGGAAGGAGTCCCAGGCGGCGGCCGTGAACAACAGGGCCGGCCCCGACGTGCGCTTCGAGTCGCGGACGGCCAGCCGGTCGGCCAGCGGGCCCCGGCGGATCGGGGCGGTCTCCACGCAGTTGTTCATCCCGGTGCTGCGGCTGCTGCGCCGCCAACGGGCGTCGTGCGGTGCGCTGTTCAACGAAGTGCTGGTGGGTACGTACCGAGGCAGAGCGGGCATGGTGCCTCCTTACGTGCCATCACCGATCCCGGCGATGAATTCCAGGCTGTCATCGGGCGGAAGCGCGTGTTCTCCCAGCGAGTCGAAGGCCTCGCTGTAGGCCTGGAGGTCTTCTTTCCGCTCCAGATAGAGGCTACTCACCAAGTGGTCGAGAACGACCACGTCCAGATCGGCGATGTTCGGAAACGAGAAGATGACGAAAGGCCCCGTCAACCCGATGTGCGCCCCGGCCGCGAACGGCAGCACCTGAAGCCGTACGTGCGGCAGCCGCCGCGCCGTCTCCACGAGGTGCCTCAACTGCCGTGCCATCACGCCGTATCCGCCGACGGGACGGCGCAGGACGGCCTCGTCGAGGACCGCGCTCAGCTGAAGCGGCGGGTCCCCGCGGAGCACCTCCTGCCGGGCGAGCCGGATCTCCACGAGCGTGTCCACCTGGTCGTCCGGCAGCCCGTCGAGGGAGGCGCGGGTGACCGCCCGTGCGTACTCCGGCGTCTGCAGCAGACCCGGCACCACGGAGGTCTCCAGCGTACGAAGACGGCAGGCCTGCGCCTCCAGGCTGATGAAGTCCCGGTACGCGGGCGGCAGTAGGCCCTTGTAGGCGTGCCACCACTGCTGCCGCGCGCCCCGCTCGCCCTCGGCCCCGCCCGCCAACGCCTCCAGAAGCGCCCGGAGTTGGGCGTCGGCCACCTCGTACGCGTCGAGGAGCAGCCGTACGTCGGCCGGCTTCGCGGCGCTGCGGCCGGTCTCGATACGGCTGACCTTCGACTGGTGCCAGCCCACCCGCAGCGCTGCCTGACCGCTGGTGAGGCCCGCGCGGTCCCGCAGCGCCCGCAGCTCCGAGCCGAGCTTGCGACGCCGCACGGCGGGTCCGTACTGCATGGCCGACTCCTCCCCGGCGGCTGCGGCGGGCCGTGCCGCCGACCCGGTCGTCGGCGCACCTCGATCCGCCAGTCTGCCGTCTGGCGGCCAAATACGGTCTTCCGTCGCAGAGTTCACCGCTTTGAGCGACAGATATATGCATATCTTGGGGGATCGGCACGTCGGGCCGCCGGGGAGTGGCAGTCTGGCGCGGAGCACCATTCCGGGTCCGTCGGACATTCGGTGACCCCAGGTCTGCGCACAGGCCTGAAACCAGGTCGTCGACCGCGTGCCGGATGCCGGCCCCGGTGGGAAAGGGACAGCGTCGCCATGGCAGATCACAAGGAAGCCTCCGTCACTCTGCCGAGCGATCCCGCCTCGGTCTCCCGGGCACGGGCATACGTGACGGAGGTGCTGGCCGACTGGGGCCTGCCGGACGGCGCGGAGATCGCCGACACGGTCCGCCTGATCGTCTCCGAGCTGGCCACCAACGCGGTGCAGCACACCCTCGGGCAGTCGCCGACGTTCACGGTCGACGTCGAGCTGGAGCGGGACGAGCAGCTCCGCATCGGCGTCACCGACAGCCATCCGCGCCTGCCGAGGCGGCTTCCGGCGGCGGTTCAGCAGGACAACGGCCGCGGCATGGTCATCATCCGCTGGCTCGCGGCGGAGTGCGGCGGCAGGCTGTCGGTCAAGCCCACGGAGGAGGGCGGCAAGACGGTGTGGATCGCCCTGCCGTGGACGGCCCCGGTGCAGAGCTGACCGCTCCTGCCGCCTGTACCTGCTGTGCTTCCTGCTACTTCGGCGGGGTCTCGTCCTCGCGTTGTCGGCGTGCGCCCCCGGTGTTGATCATCCGCGGCAGCACGCCCCACAGCCCGACGCACAGCACGAACGTCCCCACGGCGCAGATCACCCCGACCGTACGCCCCGCCACGACGTCCACGACGAGCAGCACCGAGCCCGTCAGCGCGAGCACGAGCACCGCCATGCCGATCGCCGCGAGCCGTGAGGAGACCTGCACGATCTGCGGCTTGGCGTGCTTCTGGAACAGCACGCGGTGCACGGCGGCCGGGGCGGTGAAGAGCGCGGCCGCGGTGACGGCGAGCAGCAGCGTCGCGACGTACGTGCCCCGCTGCACGGAGTCGAGCGAGGGGAAGCGGGGCGTGAACGCGAGGGTCAGCAGGAACGCGAAGAGGATCTGCACGCCGGTCTGCGTGACCCGCAACTCCTGCAGCAGCTCACCGAAGTTGCGGTCGGCCCGCTCGAACAGCGTCTCGTTACGGGAGTCGTCCCTGGATTCATCGGCCATGGCGGACGAGTATCCCGGCTGCCGGGGCGCATCCCTGGGAATGCACCCCGGCCAGGGCGTTTTGAGGCCGGGAGGTCGCGGGAGGGGGGCGAGGCCGCTGGGTGTGGGAGGCCACGGGGTGCGCGTACCGGGGGAGGTTCCCGCCGGTGCGCGCTCGGGGCTAGTGCACGCGCCCGTACGAGACGCTGCTCGTCCAGATCTTCTGCAGGCGCACCACGTCGCCCGTCTTCGGGGCGTGCCAGATGCGGCCCTTCCCGGCGTAGATACCGACGTGGTAGACGCTGCGGCCGGAGTGGAAGAAGACGAGGTCGCCGCGTTCACGGCGGTCCGCGGCGACGCGGCGGGTGCGGTTGAACTGCTGGGCCGCCGTGCGCGGCAGCTTCTTGCCGGCCTTCTTGAAGGAGTAGAGGGTCAGCCCGGAGCAGTCGAAGCGGCGTGGCCCGGTGGCGCCCCAGCGGTAGGGGGAGCCCTTCTTGGCCGCCGCGACCTGCAGGGCCCGCGCCGACACCGAGGCGGCCTCGGCCTCGGTGACGGCTCCGGGAGTGAGTGCGGTACCGCCCACCGCGGCGAGCGTGAGGGCCGATGCGGTCCCGGCTCGGGAGAGCAGGGAGGGGATCCGAATTCGCGCGGTCATGCGCAACCCTTCGTCAGCCGCCTGTGAAGGATGACCTGTCGGATTCGGGCCAACGAAGAATGCCCGGCCGCGGCGTGCGCCGCGGCTTCACCCCAAGGGGTCCCGGGCCGTGGAGTTCGGCCTGGTGCCCCGTCGTGCTCGGGTCCTCCACTCCTGCCGGTCCACCGTCGTCGACCTGGCATCCGGGCGGCGGCAGGACTCGGCGTCCGCCCGGACCGCCCCGCCGCTGCGGCGGGGGCTTGTCGTCGCAGGGATCCTCACGCACACACCACGTCAAAACCGTGCAGATTCGAGCAGAATCCGTGTCATGTGACTCTCGTCACATTTGCACTATTTGGGTTGGTCAGGGATTTTCGCCGATCGAGTGATCAAGGGCCTTGAGGCTCGTACCAGCAGCGGAAGAGATCATCGCGCCGCACCTGCCCTTCCGGGTTCGCAACTGGGCGGGTGCGTAGGCGAGATCGGTGCCTAGGCCATCCGTGCGAGCCCAACTGGTAGTGCCGTGAGGCCGAACGGACGACCCGCGCGTCGACGCCACGTCAACTCGCGGACTGCGGCGGCACTGTGACGCGTTCCGCTCTTCGCTCGCCGTCCAGGATGCGCAGGGCTCGGGCCAGCGTGGCGGCGTGCACCTCGGTCTCGCCGCGCTGGTGCATCAGCGTCAACGCGTCCCGCAGCGCGGTGGCTTTGGCGACCAGGGCCTGGGCGGCGCGCAGTCCTCCGTATGTGTGCTGCGCCCGCGCCGGGTTGATCCGGCCGACCAGGTCGACGACTTCGAGGTAGCGGTCGATCAACTCGCCCTCGGCGCGCGTCAGGGCGGGCAGCTCCGGCAACTCCGGCGGCAGCATCCCGGCCCTCACTCCCCGCCCGGCGCGAGGAGGGTGGAGCGGCGGCTGTCGATGATCCGGTCCACCAGTCCGTACTCCTTCGCCTGCGTGGCGTCGAGGATCGTGTCCCGCTCGATGTCCGCGGAGATCTGCTCGCGGCTGCGGCCCGAGTGCCGGGCGAGCATCTCCTCCAAGAGGGCCCTGGTGCGCTGGAGTTCGTCCGCCTGGATCGCCAGGTCGCTGGTCTGGCCGTGGATCGGCTCGGTGAACTCCGGCTGGTGGATGAGGATTCGGGCGCCGGGCAGCATCGAGCGCTTCCCCGGCGTCCCGGCCGCCAGCAGCACGGCCGCGGCCGACGCGGCCTGGCCCATGCAGACGGTCTCCACGTCACAACTGACGTACCGCACCGTGTCGTAGACGGCCGTCATGGCGCTGAACGAGCCGCCCGGCGAATTGATGTAGAGCGAGATGTCCTGGTCGGGAGCGCTGTGCTCCAGATACATGAACTGGGCCATCACATCGTTCGCCGCCGTGTCGTCGATGGGTGTGCCGAGGAAGACGATCCGCTCTTCGAGCAGCTTCGAGTACGGGTCCTGCGTGCGCGTCCCCGCGCTCGTGCGCTCGGTGAACTCCGGCAGGACATGGCGTGCGTACGGACGGTTCGTTCGGTGCATGACGGACTCCCTCGTGCTCCTGGTGCTCCCTCGCGGAGCGGAACGCTCTGTAAAAAATGTACAGGACGTACGTGACGTTATGATGGGGTCATGGCCTACGAGATTCCGGTGACGCAAGCCCGCGCTGAGCTCGCCGACCTGATCAACCGCGTGGTGTACGGCGGCGAGCGCGTGGTCGTCACCCGGCACGGCAAGCCGCTCGTGGCCCTGGTCTCGGCGGACGACCTGCGCCGCTTGGAGGAGCTGACAGCGGTCTCCGAGGCGGCGGCGGAGGAGCAGGTGATCAGCTCGGTCTCGTCCCTCGGCTCGGCGACGCCGTCCGCTCCGGGCGAACGCCAGCGGTTCGGCATCGCAGCGGAGCACCGCGGGCCGACAGCGTCCTAGCCCGTCGTACGCGGAAGGGCGCAGGCGAAGAGGCGTACGCGGAGGTCGTACGCAAAAGACCGCGTGCCCCCGTCCGCTACAGCGGGGGCACGCGGTCGTTCTGTGACGGCGGCTTGTCGTCGTGAGGCCAGTCGGCGTCGTCGTGGGGTCAGTCGGCGCGCGGCTCGCTCCTCCCGCGGCCCAGCAGCGCGCCGAGCAGCACCAGGAGCAGGCCCACGCCCGCCCAGACCGAGAGCGTCAGAGCCGGCGCCGCCGCCTGCGCCCCGTCGAAGAACGACACCGAGCGCACCAGCGTGCCGCCCGCACCAGGCGGCAGCCACTGGCCGAGCGCGCCCGCGGGCTCCGGCAGCAGCTCGGGCGCCGAGCCGACACCGGAGAACGGGTTGCCGATCAGGACCACCGCCAGGGCGCCGAGCGTCAGACCGGCCCGGCCCAGGACCGCGGCAAGTCCCGCCACCGCGGCGCTCACCGCCAGATTCGTCAGGGCCAGCACCCCGGCCTCCGTCCACCAGTCGCCCGTCAACGCACCCAGCCAGCTGTGCGTCAGCGCGGCCGCCACGATGCCGACCAGCGCGGCGGCGCCGACCAGAGCGAGCACCGCCCGTACGCCCCGCAGACCCAGCAGCGTCACGACCGCGCCGGCCGCGACCCCCGCCAGGGCCATCGGCAGCACACTCGCGCCGAGCGCCGCCCCGCGCGGGTCCCCGGGCGGGGCCGCCACCACGTCGTCGACCTGCAGCGGGGCGCCCTCCGGGGCCTGGGCCGTGGCCGCCTGCTGCAGCAGTTGCGCGACCACGGGGCTCGCGGCCGACGCGGTCAGCAGCTTCGGCCCGCGCTCGGTGGCGACGATCGCCCCGTACACGTCCCGGTCCTCGATCGCGGAGCGCGCCGCCGCCTCGTCGTCATACCGATGGACGTCGAACGCCCCCTCCTTGCGCTCCAGTTGCTGCTCGATGCCCGCCACCGCGGCGGGGGCTCCCGCGACCGCGATCGGCAGGTCGCGCGGAGCGGTGCGGGCGGCGGGCCAGGCGAAGGCCCACAGGGCGAGCGCGACGACGGCCGGTACGAGAACGAGGACCGCGATCAGTCGCCTCGTGGGACCGGGGGCCGGGCTCGGGGCCGCTGTGGACGTCGTGCCGGGGGTGAGGGTGGCGGACATGGCGGACGCCTCTCGCATAGAGAATGATCGTTCGTTTTACGTCGTGTGGCCACTGTCCCGCCGCCTCCGTTTCTTGTCAAGAATGAATATTCGTTTTAGCTTGAGCGCATGGCTCGCGTATCCCAGGAACACCTAGACGCCCGCCGCCGGCAGATCATCGACGGCGCCATCCGCTGCTTCACGCGCAACGGATTCCACGCCACGTCGATGCAGGACGTGCTGCGCGAGGCGGGACTCTCCGCGGGGGCCGTGTACCGGTACTTCAGCGGCAAGGAAGAGCTGATCGCCGCGATCGTCGGCGAGGCCTTCGGGACGATAAGGGGCGCTTTCGAGGACGCCGCGAAGCAGGACCCGCCGCCGCTGCCGGACAAGTTGCTCGCGCACGTCCTGGACACGGTCCTCAACGGGCGGGTCGGCGGCGGCAGCATCGAGTTCCCGCGTCTGGTCATCCAGGTGTGGGCGGAGACGCTGCGCAACGAGCGGCTCGCGGCGCCGCTGCAGCAGGGCTTCGTCGACATGCGGGCCGCCTGGGCCAAGCTGGTCGACGCCTACTGCGAGGCGGGGCTGCTGCCGAAGGACGTCGAGGCGGACGCCGTCGCGCGCACGATGATGGCCATGGCGCAGGGGTTCATCGCCCAGCAGGCGCTGTTCGGGGACGCGAAGGTCGAGCAGTTGGAGAGCGGGCTGCGGGCGCTCATGCGGATGGACGTGCCGTAGGGCTGGCTGTTCCGTAGGTCTGGCGGTCCCATGCGGCTGCCTGGCCCGTGCAGCTGGCTGTCGCGTACGCCTGGCTGTCCCGTACGCCTGGCCGCTTTGTAGGCCGGCCTGGTCCGTAGACCTGTCTCAGGTTAGGCAGTGCCCAAGATCAGTTAACGCGCAGGAAAAACTTCGGCATTAGCGTGCAATGTCTTCCGGCGGGACGCTCAAGCCCGAGTCAACAAGATGTTGCAGGCAACTAGTCTCCGCCTGCGTCCTGGCGGAGGCCTGCGCCGCTGCAGCCTCCTCGGCCCGGACGATGCCGGTCACGCCTGCCCGCACGCAGGCGGACCCTGACGGACTGTGAGGTGCACGCGTGCAACTGACCCCGCACGAACAGGAGCGACTGCTCATCCACGTGGCCGCGGACGTGGCCGAGAAGCGAAGGGCACGCGGGCTGCGCCTCAACCATCCGGAGGCGGTCGCCCTCATCACGTCGCACGTCCTCGAAGGCGCCCGCGACGGCCGTACCGTCACCGAACTCATGTCGTCCGGCCGGAAGTTGCTGAGCCGCGACGACGTGATGGAGGGCATCCCCGAGATGCTGCACGACGTGCAGGTCGAGGCGACGTTCCCCGACGGGACGAAGCTCGTCACCGTCCACGAGCCGATCGCCTGACGGGGGAGCAGCCCAGCCGATGTCCGCTTCTCCTTCCCCCACCTCTTCCGTTTCCGCGGTTTCCTCCGCAGCTCCGGACGCGCCCGCCCGGCCGCTCGTGCCCGGCGAGATCCTGTACGCCGACGAGCCCGTTCTGCTCAACGAGGGCCGTCCCGTCACCCGCCTCACCGTGCTCAACACCGCCGACCGGCCCGTCCAGGTCGGCTCCCACTACCACTTCGCCGAGGCCAACCCGGGCCTGGACTTCGACCGTTCCGCGGCGCGGGGGCTGCGCCTCGGCATCGCCGCGGGCACCGCCGTCCGCTTCGAACCCGGCATCCCCGTCGACGTCGAACTCGTACCCCTCGCCGGGCTGCGTCGCGTACCCGGCCTGCGCGGGGAGACCGGAGGTGCCCTCGATGGCTGAACTGACCCGCGCCGCGTACGCCGATCTGTTCGGCCCGACGACCGGTGACCGGATCCGGCTCGCCGACACCGACCTGCTGATCGAGATCGAGGAGGACCGCAGCGGCGGGCCCGGACGCTCCGGCGACGAGGCCGTGTTCGGCGGCGGCAAGGTGATCCGCGAGTCCATGGGCCAGTCCTGCGCGACCCGGGCCGAGGGCACGCCGGACACGGTGATCACCGGCGCCGTGATCGTCGACCACTGGGGCATCGTCAAGGCCGACATCGGCATCCGGGACGGCCGGATCACCGGCATCGGCAAGGCCGGCAACCCGGACACGATGGACGGGGTGCACCCGGATCTCGTCATCGGCCCGGAGACCGAGGTCATCGCGGGCAACGGGCGGATCGTCACCGCCGGGGCCATCGACGCGCACGTCCACTTCATCTCGCCGACCCTCTTCGACACCGCGCTCGCCGGCGGCATCACCACCCTCGTCGGCGGCGGCACCGGTCCCGCCGAGGGCAGCAAGGCCACGACGATCACGCCCGGCTCCTGGCATTTGGGCCGGATGTTCGCCGCGCTCGACTCGACGCCGCTCAACATCGGCCTGCTCGGCAAGGGCAACACCATGTCCGCCGACGCCATGCACGCCCAACTCCGCGGCGGCGCACTCGGGTTCAAGATCCACGAGGACTGGGGCGCGACCCCGGCCGTGATCGACGCCTGCCTGAACGTGTGCGAGGCGTCCGGCGCCCAACTCGCCATCCACACCGACACGTTGAACGAGGCTGGTTTCGTCGCCGACACCCTCGCCGCGATCGCCGGGCGCTCCATCCACGCGTACCACACCGAGGGTGCGGGCGGCGGGCACGCGCCGGACATCATCACCGTGGTGTCCGAGCCGAACGTGCTGCCCAGCTCCACGAATCCGACCCGGCCGCACACCGTCAACACCGTCGAGGAGCACCTCGACATGCTGATGGTCTGCCACCACCTCAACCCGGCCGTCCCCGAGGACCTGGCCTTCGCCGAGTCCCGGATCCGGCCGTCGACGATCGCCGCCGAGGACGTGCTGCACGACCTGGGCGCCATCTCGATCATCTCGTCCGACTCGCAGGCGATGGGCCGCATCGGCGAGGTCGTCCTGCGCACCTGGCAGACCGCGCACGTGATGAAGCGGCGCCGCGGCTTCCTGCCGGGCGACGTCCGCGCGGACAACCGTCGCGTACGCAGGTACGTCGCCAAGTACACGATCAATCCGGCCGTCGCCCAGGGCCTCGACCACGAGATCGGCTCCGTGGAGAGCGGCAAGCTCGCCGACCTCGTCCTGTGGGACCCGGCGTTCTTCGGCGTCAAGCCGCTGCTCGTGCTGAAGGGCGGGCAGATCGCGTACGCGCAGATGGGCGACGCCAACGCCTCCATCCCGACGCCCCAACCGGTCCTTCCACGGCGGATGTTCGGCGCGCTCGGCTCGGCGCCCGCGGGGAACTCGCTGAACTTCGTCACGCAGTCCGCCCTCGACGACGGACTGCCCGAACGACTCGACGGCCTCGGCGTCCGCAAGGAGTTCGCGCCCATCGCGAGCACGCGCGGCGTCACCAAGGCCGACATGCGGGAGAACGATGCGATGCCGCGCGTCCATGTCGACCCGGACAGCTTCGCCGTCACCGTCGACGGCGAGCTGATCGAGGCCGCGCCGGCCGTGGAACTGCCCATGGCCCAGCGGTACTTCCTCTTCTGAGCGCCGCCGAGGAGCCGCCCCACATGAGCAGAGCAACCTTGCTGGTCCTGGCCGACGGCCGCTTTCCCGCCGGCGGACACGCGCATTCCGGCGGGGCCGAGGCCGCCGTCGCCGCCGGCCGGATCACGGACGCGGCCGGGCTGGAACAGTTCTGCCGCGGCCGTCTGCACACCGCCGGTCTCGTGGCCGCCGCCCTGGCCGCGGCGGCCGCGCTCGGCGTCGATCCGCTGCTGCTCGACGAGGCCGCGGACGCCCGCACCCCGTCGGCCGCTCTGCGTGTCGCCGCACGGAAGTTGGGCCGCCAGATGATGCGGGCGGCCCGCGCCACCTGGCCGTCGGCCGAGCTCGACGCGCTGGCCGCCGAGCGTCCGAAGGGCGCGCACCAGCCCGTGGTGCTCGGGCTCGCCGCGCGCTCGGCCGGGCTCGGGCCGGAAGACGCGGCGCATGTCGCCGCGTACGAGTCGGTGAGCGGGCCCGCCACCGCCGTCGTACGGCTGTTGAGCCTCGACCCGTTCGACGCGACGGGTGTGCTGGCCCGGCTCGCGCCCGAGCTCGACCGGGTTGCGGCATGCGCCGGTTCGGCCGCGCAGCGCGTCCCGGGCGAGGGCACGGATGCCCTGCCCGCGGCTTCGGCGCCGCTGCTCGACATCGGCGCCGAGGCCCACGCGGCGTGGCCGGTACGGCTGTTCGCGTCGTAGCACCTTCCCTTCCTCCCCTTTCTGTGTTCGGCCCCACCTCTGGAGCACGCCATGCATCTCGACCACTCCCACACGTCCGACGGTCCCGCTGCCGTCAGCGCCGATGCCGTACGGCCCGACGGGCGGCGGCGTGCCCTGCGGATCGGGCTCGGCGGACCGGTCGGTTCCGGGAAGACGGCGACCGTGGCCGCGCTCTGCCGGGCGCTGCGCGACGAGCTGTCCCTGGCCGTCGTCACCAACGACATCTACACCCGCGAGGACGCCGCGTTCCTGCTGCGCGAGGCCGTGCTGCCGCCGGAGCGGATCGCGGCCGTCGAGACCGGGGCCTGCCCGCACACCGCCATCCGCGACGACATCTCCGCCAACCTGGAGGCCGTCGAGGATCTGGAGGACGAGGTCGGGCCGCTGGACCTGGTGCTCGTCGAGTCCGGCGGCGACAACCTCACCGCGACGTTCTCCCGCGGTCTGGTCGACGCCCAGCTGTTCGTCATCGACGTGGCGGGCGGCGACGACATCCCCCGCAAGGGCGGGCCGGGCGTGACCACGGCCGACCTGCTCGTGGTCAACAAGACCGACCTGGCCCCGTACGTCGGCTCCGATCTGCAGCGCATGGCCCGGGACGCGAAGGAGCAGCGGGCCGAACTGCCGGTCGTCTTCCAGTCGTTGCGCTCCGACGAGGGCGTGTCCGAGGTCGCCGCCTGGGTGCGCGCCCGACTCGCCGCCTGGACCGCCGCGTGAGCGTCCTGGCGGGGGAGTCGGCACCGGTCGGGGGGGGTGTGCCCGTGCTCGGGGGCCTGGCTGCGCCCGAGCATGCCGGGGGCTCCGGTGCGGGGAGCCCGCCTGAGGGTGCGGGCCTTCGTCCGGTCGACCCGGCCCGCGCACAGGAGGCCTTGCCGGAGGCCGGCGGTCTGCGCGCCGCCGCGCGGATCCGTGCTGAGGCGGACGGGCGCGGGGCCGTGAGGCTCCCGGTTCTTGAGGGCGAAGGGCCGCTCGCCGTACGGCGGATCCGCAGCGCCGGGCAGGAGGCGCGTGTCGCCCTCGTCGGCGCGATGAGTGCCCCGCTCGGCGGCGACCGGCTGACCGTCACCGCCGAGGCCGGCCCGGCGGCGCGCCTCGACGTGACCTCGACGGCCGCCACGATCGCCCTCCCTGGCCAGTCCGGGCGACCCGCCCACTACGACGTGCGCCTTCACGTCGAGGAGGGCGCCGAGTTGCGCTGGCTTCCCGAGCAGCTGATCTCGGCGTACGGCAGTGAGCTGCGGGTGACGACGAGGGCCGAGGTGGCCGCGGGGGCACGGTTGTTGCTGCGTGAGGAGCAGGTGCTCGGGCGGGCGGGCGAGCGGCCGGGGACGCTCACCAGCAGGCTGACGGTGCGCTGCGAGGGGCGGGTGCTGCTCGACCAGGACCTGGCCTGCGGGCCCGGCGCCCCGGGCGGCTGGGATGGGCCGGCCGCCCTCGACGGCCATCGGGCGCTCGGTCAACTCGTCGTCGTACGACCGGAGTTGGCGGACTCGCCCGTGCGGCCGCAGATGCTCGGCGAGCTGGCCGCGCTGACCCCGCTGGCCGGACCCGGGCTTCTCGTGACGGCGGTGGCGCCCGATGCGTTGCGGCTGCGGAGGGTGCTGGACCAGGCGCTGGAGTCGGTGGCGTGGTGAGCTTCCCCCGCCCGGACTCCCTGCCCGGTTCCCGAACACCACAGTCCGGAACGCCGTGGTCCGGAGCACCACGGTCCGGAACGCCGTGGTCCGGAGCGCCACGGTCCGGAACGCCGTAGTCCGGAAAGCCGTAGACCAGAACGCCGTGGTCCGGAACGCCGTGGTGTCGAACACCACGTCCCTGACCGACCGCTGAGCAAAAACCGGCCACCGGTTATCGGATTGGCAAAGAACATCTGTCCGATCTGTTGTCAGGTACCCCCCAGGCGCAAAGATCCCCCGGAGAACTCGTAACGACCACAACGATTCTGGGGGAGGTACCACTTGAGACGCACAGCAGTGCTCGGCTCGGCCGGCACTCTGATCGCGGGCACCCTCATAGCCGGCGCGATGGCGGCGCCGGCGGCCAACGCCGACAGCGGTCCGCGCATCGTGTCCGAGGAACGGGGCGTGGCCCTGGCGGCGGCGCGCGCGGCCAAGACGGGGATCGACTGGAAGGACTGCCCGGCGGACTGGGGGCTCGCGAAGCCCGTCCAGTGCGGCTGGGTCAGCGTCCCGCTCGACTACTCCAAGCCGAACGGGAAGCAGATCAAGCTGGCCGTGGACCGGGCGAAGAGCACCGGCACCGCGGACGAGCGACAGGGCTCCCTGGTCTACAACCCGGGCGGACCCGGCGGCTCCGGCATGCGCTTCCCGCTGCGCATCGTCAACAAGTCCCCGCTGTGGCAGAAGACCGCCAAGGCCTACGACTTCGTGGGCTTCGACCCGCGCGGCGTCGGCCACTCGGCGCCCATCTCCTGCATCGACCCGCAGGAGTTCGTGAAGGCGCCGAAGCTCGACCCGGTGCCGGACTCCGAGGCCGACAAGCTCGCGCAGCGCAAGCTCGCCGCCGAGTACGCGGACGGCTGCAAGGAGCGCAGCGGCGAGATGCTGCCGCACATGACCACCCCCAACACCGCCCGCGACCTGGACGTGATCCGCGCCGCGCTCGGCGACCGGAAGCTCAACTTCCTTGGGGTGTCGTACGGCACGTACCTCGGCGCGGTCTACGCCACGCTGTTCCCCGACCATGTGCGGCGCATGCTCGTCGACAGTGTCGTGAACCCCTCCCGGGAGAAGATCTGGTACCAGGCCAACCTGGACCAGGACGTCGCCTTCCAGATGCGCTGGGACGACTGGAAGGAGTGGGTCGCGAAGAACGACGCCACCTTCCACATCGGCGACACCCCCGAGAAGGTCGAGGAGCAGTGGCTGAAGCTGCGCGCCAAGGCCAAGAAGGAGCCCATCGGCGGCGTCGTCGGCCCGGCGGAGCTCATCGGCTTCTTCCAGGGCGCGCCGTACTACGACTCCGCCTGGGTGCCCACCGCCGAGGTGTGGAGCAAGTACCTCGCCGGTGACGAGCAGGCCCTCGTCGACGCCGCGGGCCCGGACCTCTCCGACACGGCGGGCAACATCGCCGCGGAGAACGGCAACGCCGTCTACACGGCCGTGGAGTGCGCGGACGCCCAGTGGCCCACGGACTGGGCGACCTGGGACCGCGACAACACGGAGCTCCACAAGGACCACCCGTTCATGACCTGGGCCAACGCCTGGATGAACCTGCCGTGCGCCACCTGGGGCGTGAAGCAGCAGACTCCCGTCGAGGTCAAGTCCGGCAAGGGTCTGCCGCCGGTCCTCATCGTGCAGGCCGAGCGGGACGCGGCGACGCCGTACGAGGGCGGTGTCGAGCTGCACAAGCGGCTCGCCGGCTCCCGGCTGATCACCGAGAAGAACGCCGGTTCGCACGGTGTGACCAACCTGGTCAACCCCTGCATCAACGAGCGGGTCGACACCTACCTGCTCTCCGGCAAGACCGACAGCCGCGACGTGACGTGCGAGCCGCACGCCACGCCCAAGCCGTAACCCCTCACGGGGAACGGCGGTTCGGCGCCGAGGGGTGGGCGGAGGCAACTCCGCCCACCCTTCCGTCAGTTGACACATGGTCCCCCCCCCCAGACCGGTCACTCGTCCTCGGTCATTCCTCGCTGCGCTGCGCGAGCCACGCGTCCTCCGCCGCGTAGTCGAACAGGTCGCCCATCGGGTCGTACGCCGCGGCCATCGCCGGGAACGCCGCCCGCCAGTCACCGCCCGGCGCGTCCGCCAGCCGGCGGCGCAGCCACTCCACCGTCTCCGGCAGCGCATCGGCGTAGCGCGTCACCGGTCTGTAGCCCAACTCGGCCTGCGCCGCGGACATGTCGAGCACCATCGGATGCGGCAGCGACCACGGTGTGCTCCCCACCTCGGGGCTCGGCGGCGCACCCGGGACCAGTACCGTCTCCGTCTCCACGCCCAGCAGCGTGTCGACCATCGCGCCGATCTCCGCGACCGTGGGCGCCTCGGAGTCCCCGGCGTTGAGCACTCGCGCCCCCGGCGCTTTCGCCGCCAGCCGGATCAGCTCCGCGATGTTGTGCACGCTCACCGGCTGGAACCGGCTCGTCCCGTCGTACGCCAGGACTCTGCGGCGGCGGCCGTCCAGGGCGCGCTTGACGAAGTACAGCTCGCGCGGCGTCCGGCAGTGCGGCCCGTACACCGCGCCCGCGCGCAGCACCGTCGTCGGCAACTGCTCGGCTGCGGCGCGGAGTTCGTCCTCCAGGGCCACCTTGCGCCCGCCGTACTCCTCGCCCGGCGCGATCCGCCCGCACGACTCCGGCACGGGCATCGGATAGTGCGGGAAGCCGTCCGGCTCGGACTGCGTGAGGAAGCTGCGGCCCCGCTCGTCCTCGTAGACCGCCGCGCTCGACACCACCACCGCCGAGCCGATGCGGTCCGCCAGGCCCGTCAACTGTCGGGCATGGCCCCGGCCGTACGCCACCATGTCCACCACGACGTCCACGCCGTCCCCGACCAGGGCCGTGAGCGCCGCGTCGTCCTCGCGGTCCAGGCGGGCCGCACGCACCGAGTCCGGCCACGCTGCGTCACGGGTCGCGCCCCGCGACGCCGCCGTAACCTCCCAGCCGTCCTCCGCGAGGGCGCGCACCGCCGCCCGCCCGATCTGCCCGGTCGCCCCGATCACCAGCGCTTGAGTCATGCCGCGACCGTACGACGACCGACGGCCTCGATCACAGGGGTATCTGCTGACAGCAGATCGGGCGGCGCGCAGGTGTGCACGAGGCGTAATCTTCGGACGTCCGGGTACGGAGTGGCGCCTCGGCGCCGGACGTGCGCGGCACGTCAGCGCGCGGTGATGCGGAGGCTCAACGCCCGGGCAGCTTGGGGAACTTGCGGCCGGACTGGCGCTCCTTCTCGGCCTGCGCCTCCGCCTGCTCCTCGGCCTTGACGACGGCCGCGTACCGGTCCACGTACTCCTGGTCGGAGAGCCCCAGGATCGCGTACATGATCTCGTCCGTGACCGCGCGCAGGACCGCCTTCTCGCCGTCCATGCCCTCGTACCGGGAGAAGTCCAGGGGCTCGCCGAAGCGGATCGTCACACGCTGGAAGCGGGGCAGCTTCTGGCCGGGCGGCTGTGCCTCGAACGTGCCGATCATCGCGCAGGGGATCACCGGCACCTGTGCCTTCAGGGCCATCGCGGCGACGCCGACCTTGCCCTTGTAGAGCCGGCCGTCGTGCGAGCGCGTGCCCTCCGGGTAGATGCCGAGCAACTCGCCCTTGCCGAGCACCCCGAGGCCCTCGCGGATCGCCGCCTGGCCGGCCTCCTTGCCCGAGCGGTCCACCGGGATCTGGCCCACGCTGTGGAAGAACGCGGCCGTCAGGCGGCCCTTGACGCCGGGACCCGTGAAGTACTCGGCCTTCGCCAGGAAGGTGATCCGGCGCTTGATGATGGCCGGCATCAGGAAGTGGTCCGAGAACGACAGATGGTTGCCCGCGACGATCGCGGCGCCGTCCTCCGGAATGTGCTCCAGACCCTCGATGCGCGGCCGGAAGATCAGCCGGAGCAAGGGCCCCAACAGCACATACTTGAGCACGTAATAGAACACGGGGTCCCTCATTTTCCCGGGGGCCGCACAGCGGCGGTGTTACTGCAGGTCATGTGTGGTGTGAGGGTGAGAAGTGTATGTGCGGACGCCCGCGGGCGTAACCACTTCCGGCCGTACAGGTGCCCGCCCGGCACCGCGGGGCGGGATGCGGCACCGCGGCCGCGCGGGTCCGTGCCCGGCGCGGCCGCGGTGCGGCGAGGCGGTGTCAGCAGGTGTCGCACTGCTGGGGAAGGGTGTCCCAGAAGGACGTGTCGGCCCGGTCGACCGAACCGTCGGCGACCGCCTTGATGGTGGCCTCCATCGTGAGCACCGACTGCTGGATCAGATAGCCGTTGGACTTCTGGCCGAGCACATACGGCTCGTACTCGTGGTCGCTCATGCCGCGCATCTCGAACAGCAGCGTGGCGATGCCGTACTCGGCCGCCATGCCGTTGCGGCCGATGGTGTTCGCCGAGCCGCCCGCGTAGCGGCCGATGTGGCCCCAGCCGGTGCGGTCGACGTTCTGGTAGACGACCGAGCCGAGCCGCTTCGACCTCTCCACCAGTTCGGGCGACACGTCCGGCGTCGTCGGGTACAGGATCGAACCGGACACCAGGTCCCCGTCCACGCGGGACTGGGTGCCCTGGTGGTGCATGTCGATCGCGTAGTCCACGTCGTACTTGCCGAGTACGTTCCGGTGCAGCGCCTGCGTCTCGGGCTGCTCCTTGGCCACGTGGTCGCGGTTGAGGTCGACCTCGTTGGCGTTGTAGCGGGTCAGGTGGCGCTCGCCCTTGGCGAGGTAGCCGTCGAGCGGGAAGTTCACGTCGCCCATCGCGCCGTCCGCGTTGAACATCGGCACGAACAGGACGTTCACGTCCTTGAGCAGCGCCGCCTTGGACGGCGAGCCGAGGGACTTGATGGTGTGCAGCATCGCCTCGGTGGTCAGCTGCTCGTTGCCGTGCTGCTGCGCCAGGTACAGGATCGTCGGGTTGTCCGGGTCGCTGACGTACTTGGCCAGGTGGATGTCGCGGCCCTTGACGGTCTGCCCGATGACCTCGAGCTTCATGGCGTCCTGTCGGGCGTCCTGGTCCTTCAGGAAGCGGGCCACGTCGTCGTACGTGGACAGGATCGAGGTGTTGACCGTCTCGTTGCCCTGGTAGTCGGGGCCCTCCCCGACCGCGGCGGCGTTGCCGGTGAACAGCGTCCCGGTCAGCAGGAGCGCGCCGGTGAGCGCCGCGGTGGCCGTGCGGGCGGATCTGGGGAAACCACTGAACCTGCGCATGAATGTGTCCCTGATGTCGTGGGCCGGGGGGCGGCTGGCGGGCGAGCCTAATGATCAACATGAAATCCCGTCAATGCCCTTGTATGTCCCGGCAGTTGCCGCGGAGGCCGACAAGAGCCGGAAAAAGTCCCGACAGTGCGTGGTTGTTGCAGGTTGAACGGCCATGCGCTGTCGGAACGGGTGCGACAGGAGCAACGCACCGTTCACAGATGTCGCCCCGGCTGCTTAGAGTGGCGCTCGCCACCCCTCGGAAGTGCCTGACGACACCTGAGGAGCAGTGAATTGTCCGCTCGAAGATGGATCGCCGCGCTCGCCAGTACAGCCCTGATCGCAGGTCTCTCCACCGCTGCCGCCCACGCCGGCGACGGCGCGATCCCGCCCGGGTCGCACTGCGGCACCGAAGCCTCCGGTTCCGGCAACGAGGGCTTCGTCGACCACGCCCAACTGACCTCTGCCCTCAAGCAGTTGGAGACGAGCACCGGCGGCACCGTGGACGTGGAGGTGGCCGGTTACTCCAATCAGGGCCGCGCGATCCACACCGCGCGTGTGGGCGAGGGCGACAAGGTCGTGTACGTGCAGACGCAGATCCACGGCAACGAGATGCACGGCACCGAGGCGGCCCTCGAACTGCTCAAGCGGTGGGGCTCCGACAGCCCGGCCGCCAAGGAGTTGCGTAAAAAGGTCACTGTGGTGGTCGTTCCCCGCCTGAACGTCGATGGGGGCGAACTCGACCGGCGGCAGAACGACATGACCTGGGACGAGGCCGTCGCCGACTTCCCGCAGCTGGCGGGCGCCTCCCCGGCCTGGAACTACAACGCCCGGGTCGGCGGCTTCGACGTCAACCGCGACTTCAACCCGAACCTCGACTACGTACCCGCCGCCGCGGACTTCCCCGGCAACAGCGCCGACACCGGCTGGTACATCACGCCCGAGGCGCAGACCTCCCGGAACGTGTACCGGTCCCTGGAGCGGGAGTTCGGCACCGTCGACTTCTTCGTCGACCTGCACAACCAGTGGTCCTGCTACGCGACCGACGACATGGAGAGCATGTCGCCGCTGTCGATCTCCGCCAAGTTCATCGACGACCCGTCGGCGTTCGGCGACTGGCCCAAGTTCGACATGGCGGCCTCGAAGCGGGCCAACGTCGCCGTCTACCAGGCACTGCAACGGCAGGGCGACTCCGCCTTCGGCGACCTGACCCTCTACCCGCAGTCCACGAACCTGCCCGGCACCGCGCTCGGTTCGTACCAATTGCGGGGATCTGCCGCGGTTCTCTTTGAGACGTCCTCGCAGACCCAGTACGACGGCATGAAGCGCAACGGCATGCTCACGCAGATGGTCGAGACAGGCCTGGGCGGCCTCGTCGACGCCGTCGCGGACGGTTCGGTGAACTCCCTCGACACCGCCGTCTACGACTCCATCCCGGAGCGCGTCACGCTGCCCTCCGACGGTCCGGGGCTCTGACGGTCCAGGTCTTCGACGGTCCAGGTCTCTGACGGTCCAGGTCTCTGAGGGGCAGGCTTTCCGGCTGCCCCGGCGCCCGGCGGTACCGCCTCCAGCGGTACCGCCCTCCGGCCTGCCCTGGGCCGACGATGGCGGCCTGCGAGGGGCTCCAGGGGTCACCCCGACGAGTTCAGGGTCACCCTGAGGCAACCCTGAATGTCCCTCATCCTTCCCTGACAACTGCCAGAAATCTTTGACCCGTTCACCGGACGACTGCACCGTGGTGTGAGGCGGGCCGCCGAGCGGCAACTCGACGGCCCGTGCACGACCGAGCCGACTCGCGCGGTCATCAGCCACGACCCGCGCGGGCCTTTCCCCCTGCGTAGAAAGCGGGTTCGTCATGCCCAGTCCTGCACCGTCCACTGTAGTCGCGGCCTCCAGCAGCTACTCCGTCGCCATCGCCGACTCCGAAGAGCAGATCCGCGCCGCCCAGCGCCTGCGCCACCAGGTCTTCGCCGGCGAGATGGGCGCCCGCCTGCACACGCCGCTGCCCGGCCACGACGTCGACGACTTCGACGCCGTGGCCGACCACCTCGTCGTCACCGACCCGGACGGCCAGGTCGTCGGCACGTACCGCCTGATACCCCCGGGCCGGACCCCGCGCCTGTACTCCGACGGCGAGTTCGACCTCACCGACCTGTCCGGCATCCGCTCCCAGCTCGTCGAGACCGGCCGCTCCTGCGTCCACCCCGACCACCGCAACGGCGCGGTGATCAACCTGCTGTGGGCGGCCCTCGCCCGCTATCTGCTGCTCTCCGGGCACAAGTACCTCGGCGGCTGCGCCTCCGTGCCGCTCGGCGACGGTGGCCGCGCCGCCAGCAGCGCCTGGCTCCTCGGCAACGGCAAGCACGCCTCCCCGCCCGAGCTGCGCGTCCACCCGCACCGCCCCTGGCACCCCTCCGGGCCGCTCGACGGCCCGGCCCGCCCCGCCGACCTGCCCCCGCTGCTCCGCGGCTACCTGCGGCTCGGCGCCTGGATGTGCGGCGCCCCCGCCCACGACCCGGAGTTCGACGTCGCGGACTTCTACGTGCTGCTGCCCATGGACCGCATCAACGACCGCTACCGCCGGTACTTCCTGGGGGAGGGCCAGTGAACGGACCGCTCGCCGCGTCCGCCTCCACTCCGGTGGCAGCCACTGCCTCCACCCCGGTGGCCCCGGCCGCCTCCGCCCCCTCCGCCGTCCCCGCGGTGGCGCCCGCCGCCTCCACACCCGTGGCGCCGCCCGGCGCACCCCTCGTACCGCCGCCCCCGCAGAGCCCCTGGTTCCCGGCCTCGCCCTGCACGCCGCGCTGTGCCCGGCCCGAGGCGCCGCCCGTGCACCCACTGGTCACGGCCCGGCGGTACGCGGTGTTCGGGCAGGTCGTCGCGGGCGCCCTCGCCTCCCCGGCGGCGACCCGCGACGGCCTCGCGGTACGCGACCGGGCGCGTGCCCTCCTCGACTCGCTCGGCGTGCGCCTGGACGCGGGCGACACCCCGCTGTCCGTCGCCGGAACCGGCACTCTCGTAGTGGCCGACCACATCTCCTGGCTCGACATCGTGGCGCTGCTCGCCTGCGAACCGGTCACCCTCGTGGCCAAGCGCGAGGTGGGCCGCTGGCCCGTCGTCGGCCCGCTCGCCCGCCGCGTCGACACCTGCTTCATCGACCGCGGCTCCCTGCGCGCCCTGCCCCGAGCTGTCGGGCGCGTACGGGAGTTCCTCGCCGCGGGCCGCACCGTCGCCGTCTTCCCGCAGGGCACCACATGGTGCTCGGCCGCGGGCGGCGCCTTCCGGCGGGCCATGTTCCAGGCCGCCATCGACGCGCGCGTGCCCGTCCGCCCCGTGACCCTCGGCTACCACCAGCACGGCAGACCCACCTCGGTCGCCGGCTTCCTCGGCGATGAGGGCTTCGTCCCGTCCCTGCACCGCGTGGCCACGGCAGGCGGCCTCTCCGTACGCGTACGGGCGCACGCCCCGCTCGCCACCGGTCCCGGCACCGACCGGCGGGACCTCGCGGCGGCCGCCGAGGAGTCGGTGTTCCGGGACCAGCCGAGGCGCCATGGCTGACTGGCTGGACCCTTATGTGGCGTTTCTGCAGGGCCTGTTGGACTCGCCCTGGCTCTGGCTCGTCATCTTCGGCACCGCGGCGCTGGACGCACTCCTTCCGTTCATGCCGAGCGAGGCGACCGTCGTCGCCGCGGCCGTCCTCATCGGCGCCGACCCCGGCCGCCTCGCCCTGCTCACGGCACTCGCCGCCGCGGGCGCGCTCGCGGGCGACCTCGGCGGGTACGGAGTGGGGCGCCGCGCCGGACCGCGCCTCACCGCACTGCTGCTGCGCGGCGACAAGGGCAGACGCCGCCTCGCCGCCGCGCACGCCCTGGTCGCCCGGCACGGCGCCCTGCTCGTCGTGGCGGGGCGGTACGTGCCGGGCGGGCGCGTCGTCACGGGGCTCAGCACGGGCGCCGCGCGCTATCCCGTGCGCCGGTTCCTCCTCTTCGACCTGCTCGGGGCGAGCCTCTGGGCGGTGCTCAGCGTCGCCGTCGGCCGCATCGGCGGCGCCGCCTTCGCCGACCGGCCCGTGTACGGCCTGCTGCTGTCCTTCGGTGTGGTCGTGCTCCTGACGCTCGCGGGGGAGTGCGTGCGTCGCTGGGGTCGCAGGCGACTGGCGTTGCGCAAGCCGACTGATGAGTCAGTCATCATCGCAACACCGCCGGACTGCACGCTCGAAACCCAGTAATGGCAAGGAAACGTCGGGGGATCGGCGGGATGGCGGAGGACAGCCGGAGAGCCGATCGCGAAATCTCTGTTGCGGTTATCTCAACACCCGGGTACGGTCTACGACCATGCAGCAGGAACCGGGAAGCCGAGTCGGCGACAACGGCGGCGAGGTCGCCAAGCGCGTCCGCGACGTGATCGCGGCCGTCGGCGTCAGCCAGCGCGAGTTCGCGCGCCGCATCGTCATGGACCCGTCCAAGCTGTCCCGCTCCCTCAGCGGCGCCCGCCGCTTCACCGTCGCAGAGCTGGCCCGCGTCGCCGACACCGGCAACGTCGACGCGGCCTGGCTGCTCGGCTCCGGCGCCCGGCCCGACCAGGAGCGGGCCGGCATCGAGACCGGCGTCGTCCGAACCGCTCCGCGCGCCCGGCGCGCAGGCAGCGCCGCCCCCGCACCGGCCGGCGGCGGGCGGCCCCTGCAGATCGTCCGTGAAACCGTCCGGCTGATCGCCGAGCGAGGCTTCCACGCGGTCCGCGTCGCCGACATCGCCGAGGCCTGCGCCACCAGCACAGCCGCCATCCACTACCACTTCCCGGGACGCGACGACCTCCTCGAAGCCGCCGTGCGCTGGTGCATGGACGAAGACACCGCCCGCCGTGCCGCGCACATCGCGGAAGCCGCCGATGTGGCCGGAGAACTGCGGCAGTTGATCGAACTGCAGACCCCGCACACCCGCCAACAGCGCCGCCAATGGAGCGTCTGGCTCGACCTCTGGGCGGAGGCCGCCCGCTCCACGGTCGTCGGCCGGCTGCACGTCGAGTACTACAGACAGTGGCGCGAGACAGTCGCCGACGTCATCCGCAGAGGCGTCGCCGCCGGAGCCTTCCGCCCCGTCGACCCGGAGACCGCCGCGCTCACCCTCACCGCCCTGATCGACGGCCTCGCCTCCCAGGTCCTCGCGACCACCCCCGGCGAACCCGGCACCAGCGCGGACGACATGCAGCGCGCCCTGCTCGCCCACGTCGAGACGACCCTCGCCGCGCACTGAGCAACACCCGGACCCGCACCCCATACGCAGGCACGCGTCGCCAGCACAGGCACAGGCACAGGCGTACGCACAGGCACACGCACCCGTACGCGCACTGAGCACCCGTACACAGCACCCGTACACACAAAAGCGCCCAAGAGCTTCGCCCCACCCCGTCATGTCCCGTACCAGAAAAGGGAGTTCAGCATGCCCATGAACCAGGACGTCATCATCACCGCAGCGCTCACCGGCGCCGGCGACACCGTCCGCAAGAGCCCGCACGTGCCCGTCACGCCCGAGCAGATCGCCAAGTCCGCCGTCGAAGCCGCCGAAGCCGGCGCCGCCGCCGTGCACATCCACGTCCGCGACCCCGAGACCGGCGCCCCCTCGCGCGACCCGCGGCTCTACCGCGAGACCGTCGAGCGGATCAAGGAGACCGGCACCGACGTCATCATCAACCTCACCGCCGGCATGGGCGGCGACCTCGTCGTCGACCCCGCCCAGCCGCTGGAGAAGCTCGGCGAACTCCCCGGCACCGACCTGGTCGGCGGCCTCGACCGCCTCCCGCACGTCGACGAACTGCTCCCCGATATCTGCACCCTCGACTGCGGCTCCCTCAACTTCGGCGAAAACCTCTACGTCTCCACCCCCGAAATGCTCCGCCAGGGCGCCAAGCGCATCCAAGAGCTCGGCGTGCGGCCCGAGTTGGAGATCTTCGACACCGGCCACCTGTGGTTCGCCAAGCAGCTCCACGCCGACGGCCTGCTCGACGACCCCACCGTCTTCCAGCTCTGCATGGGCATCCCGTGGGGCGCGCCCGCCGACCCCGGCGTCCTCCAGTCCATGGTCAACATGCTGCCCGAGAACGCCCAGTGGGCCAGCTTTGCCATCGGCCGCATGCAGATGCCGTGGGTCGCCCAGTCCATCCTGCTCGGCGGCCACGTCCGCGTCGGCCTCGAGGACAACCTCTACCTCGGCAAGGGCAACAAGGCCACCAACGCCCAACTCGTCGAGCGCGCCGTGCAGATCACCGAGTCCATCGGCGCCCGCGTCGTCACCCCGGACGAGGCCCGCGTGAAGCTCGGCCTCAAGCCCCGCGCCTAACCACCCCCGGAACGAGCCGTGCCGCAACGCGCGCCGACTGCGCCCGGTCGCGCCGGCACGGCGGAGCCGCCCACGCACCGCCACGCGCCCCCCCAAGAGCGCGCCCAGGCAAGCCCGCCCGCTCACGCACCCCCTGAAGGACCCCGCATGACCGCGATCAACACCCCCGCCGCCCCCTGCGCCCCCGAGGACGTCACCCGCGTCGCCTGCATCGGCGCCGGCGTCATCGGCGGCGGCTGGGTCGCCCACTTCCTCGCCTGCGGCTACGACGTCACCGCCTGGGACCCCGCCCCCGACGCCGAGGCCAAGCTCCGCCGCCTCGTCGACGCCGCCTGGCCCGCGCTCACCCAGCTCGGCCTCGCCGACGGCGCGTCCCGCGACCGGCTCACCGTCGCCGCCGCCCTCGAAGAAGCCGTCGCCGACGCCCAGTTCGTGCAGGAGAGCGCCCCCGAGAAGCTGGAGCTCAAGCGCGACCTGCTCGCCCAGCTCGACGCCGCCGCCCCTGCCGGAGTCGTCATCGCCTCGTCCACCTCCGGATACCCGATGACCGACATGCAGACCACCGCCGCCGACCCCGGCCGCCTGGTCGTCGGCCACCCCTTCAACCCGCCGTACCTCATCCCGCTCGTCGAGGTCGTCGGCGGCGAGCAGACCGCCGAACACGCCGTGACCTGGGCCTCCCGGTTCTACGACGTGGCCGGCAAGTCCGTGATCACCATGAAGAGCGAGGTGCCCGGCTTCATCGCCAACCGCCTCCAGGAAGCCCTCTGGCGCGAAGCCCTGCACATGGTCGCCAACGGCGAGGCCACCGTGCAGGAGATCGACGACTCCATCACCGAAGGCCCCGGCCTCCGTTGGGCGTTCATGGGCCCCATGCTCACCTTCGCGCTCGCCGGCGGCGAAGGTGGAATGGCTCACATGCTGGACCACTTCGGCCCCTCCCTGAAGTCCCCCTGGACCCGACTTGAGGCCCCTGAGCTGGACAAGAAGCTGTACGACGCCGTCGTCCAGGGTTGCGACGAAGAGGCCGGGGAACGCACCATCGCGGATCTGGTGGCCGAACGCGACCAGGGCGTCATCGACGTCCTGCGCGCAACCGGCCGCCTGCCGCAGCAGCGTGCCCAGAACGCCGATCAGCACCAGGAGAACGCATGACCACCACGACCGAGCAGACCCTGCCTCTGCTGCACCGCACGGTCCGGCCGGAGTGGATCGACTACAACGGCCACATGAGCGAGGCGTTCTACGTACTCGTCTTCGGACACGCCACCGACGCCATGATGATCGAGGCCGGACTGCACTCCGCGTACCGCGAGTCCAGCGGCTGCTCGCTCTACACCGTGGAGTCGCACATCCGGTACCTCAACGACGTGCCCGAGGGAGCCCACCTCGCCGTCCGCACCCGGATTCTCGGCGCCGCCGCGAAGAAGGCGCACTTCGTGCACGAACTCTTCGTCGTGGACGAGGCCGAGGCCGACATCCCCGAGGGCGCCGAACCCGTGGCCACCACGGAACTCCTCGCCCTCCACGTCGACCAGCAGGCCGGCCGCACCACGCCGTTCCCGGAGGACATCCACACCCGGCTGACCTCCCTCGTCGTGGAAGCCCCGGACTGGGCGGGCCGCGCCATCGCCCCGGTCGCCTGACCCACCCGACTCGTACGGGCCCTGCCCCCATCCCCCTGGGGCAGGGCCCGTACGGCTACCCGAACGCGCCCAACCCGCACACCCCCTGCGCGTACCCCCGCACAACCGCCCCCGCACCCACCCGTACGACTGATCGCCCGGCGTGGCTCCCCGCCGACCTGCGGTGCGACGGCTGTCCTGCCCTCCGGTTCCCCTCAACCGCCACGGAGGTCCGGATGCACCCGCGCCGTACACGCCCCCTACTAGCCACAGCCGTAGCCCTGCTCGCCACCGCGCTCGCTCCGGTCGTGACCGGACCCGGACCCGCCCACGCCGAGCAGCAGCCGAAGCCGCAGCCGAGGACACACCCTCCGACGGCAGCACAACCCCAGCCCGGCAACCCCGGCCTGCTCCTCACCGTCTCCGGCTCCGCAGGTACCTGGATCCGCGGCGTACGACTGCACTGCACCCCCGAACCCGGAGGGCGGCACCCGAAGCCCGTCGAGGCCTGCGCGGCCCTGGACGCGGCCGAGGGCGACCTCGACGACCTGGCCGGACAGCCCGCCCCCTGCACCCTGGAACACGACCCGGTCACAGCGTCGGCGACCGGCACCCACCGCGGCCGACCCGTGGACTGGCACCACACCTACGCCAACCTGTGCGTGTTCAAGGCCCACACCGGCCCGGTCTTCGACTTCTGACGGGCCCGCGAGAGCACCCTGGAGACCGAACTCAGGGCGAAGGATTCGACAGCGCCACCGCCGCCGTGATCAGGCCGAGCACGATCCAGCCGAACCACAGCCAGCCGTTGCTGCCGAGGGCGACCGTGTAGCCCGTCACCGCGACGAGCGCTCCGACGGTGGCCACCCCCATCGTCTTCGTCGAACTGGGCATCTTCGTGGAACTGGGCATCGCAACACCCTCCTCACCCCCGAGCGGACACCCGGCCGGTGTCCACCGGTGACCTGGAGCCATGGTCTCGCGCCCGGCCCCGGTTCCGCCAGCGTCCGAACGAGAAGGCCCCCGGAACTGCACGTTCCGGGGGCCTTCTCGAGCCATGCGCCAAGCCAAGCCGGCCAAGCAGGGAGCCGTTACTGCCCGCGCGCGTGCAACGACGCCAGATACGCGTTGTACGCCTCCAGCTCCTTGTCGCCGTCCCGGTCCGCCGCGCGGTCCTTGCGCCGGGCCTCGCGCTCCTCCGACTTCCGCCACTGGAACAGCAACGCCACCAGCACCACCACGGACGGGATCTCACTGAACGCCCAGGCGATGCCGCCGGCCGCCTCCTGGTCGGCCAGGGCGTCGAGGCCGAGCGAGGCCGGCGGGTTCATGTACGTACCGACCATCGGCTGGGTCGCCATCATCAGGGCGATGCCGAAGAACGCGTGGAACGGCATGCCCGCGAACAGCTCCAGCATCCGCATCACATAGCCGGGCCGGTGCGGTCCCGGGTCGACGCCCATGATCGGCCAGAAGAACACCAGGCCCACCGCGAGGAAGTGCACCATCATCGCGATGTGCCCCGGCGTCGACCCCATCAGGAAGTCGAAGAGCGGCGTGAAGTACAGCGCGTACAGGCTCGCGATGAACAGCGGGATGGTGAACGCGGGGTGCGTGACGACCTTCATGTACCGGCTGTGCAGCAGCATCAGGAGCAGCTCGCGCGGCCCCTTGCGGCCCTGGCCCGCGACCGGAAGGGCGCGCAGCGCCAGCGTGATCGGGGCGCCGAGGAGCAGCAGGATCGGCGACAGCATGCTGATCACCATGTGCTGCACCATGTGCACGCTGAACATGACCATGCCGTAGTCGTTCAGCTTGGTGCACATCACCAGGGCGACGGTCAGCACACCGATCAGGAACGAGATCGCGCGGCCAACCGGCCAGGAGTCGCCGCGGCGCCGCAGCCGCACCATGGCCCATCCGTACAGGCCGAGCGCCAGCAGGCAGCCCACCAGGAAGAACGGGTCCGAAGAGAACTGAAGGGCTCGGCCCAGCGTGAACGGCGGCAGATCCATCGTCATGCCGTGCCCGCTGTGATCCATCCGCTGCTCCTGATTCGTGCCGGTTGTCCGAACCAGAGTAGAACCGCCCCCGGCCAGGACTTCGGCCGGGGGCGGTTCGGGGCAGCTGAGGACAGGAGCGATCAGAGGACGGTCTCGGCCTCCGCGTACCGGTCCTCGGGCACGGTCTTCAGGGTCTCGACGGCCTGCGCGAGCGGCGCCATGACGATCTCGGTGCCCTGCAGCGCGGTCATCATGCCGAACTCCCCGCGGTGCGCGGCCTCCACGGCGTGCCAGCCGAACCGGGTCGCGAGGACGCGGTCGTACGCGGTGGGGGTGCCGCCGCGCTGGACGTGGCCGAGGATCACCGGGCGGGCCTCCTTGCCGAGGCGCTGCTCCAGCTCGACGGAGAGCTGCCGGGCGATGCCGGCGAACCGCTCGTGGCCGTAGATGTCCTTGCCGCCCTCGTCGAACTCCATCGAGCCGGCGCGCGGCTTGGCGCCCTCGGCGGCGACGACGATGGCGAACTTCTTGCCGGCCTCGAAGCGGGCGCCGACCTTCGCGGTCAGCTCCTCGATGTCGAAGGGCCGCTCGGGCACGACGATCGCGTGGGCGCCCGCCGCCATACCGGAGTTGAGGGCGATCCAGCCGGTGTGCCGGCCCATGACCTCGACGATCAGGACGCGCTGGTGCGACTCGGCGGTGGTCTTCAGGCGGTCGAGCGCCTCGGTGGCGACGCCGACCGCGGTGTCGAAGCCGAACGTCACGTCGGTGACCGCGATGTCGTTGTCGATGGTCTTCGGGACGCCGACGATGGGCAGTCCGGCGTCGGAGAGCAGCCGGGCCGCCTTCAGCGTGCCCTCGCCGCCGATCGGGATGATCGCGTCGAGCCCGAGCTCCGCGACGTGGCCCTTGGCCCGCTCGACGCCGTCCCGCAGATGCGCGGGCTGGACGCGGGAGGAGCCGAGGATGGTGCCGCCGCGGGCGAGGATGCCGGCCACCGCGTCGAGGTCGAGCTTGCGGTAGTCGCACTCGAGCAGGCCCTTCCACCCGTCGTGGAAGCCGATGACCTCGTCGCCGTGGTCGGCGACGGCACGGTGCACGACCGAGCGGATGACCGCGTTGAGGCCGGGGCAGTCGCCGCCGGAGGTGAGGACACCAATACGCATGACCCAAGAACCCTTGCAACGTGGGCGGATGACCGGACCACGTCGTCCGGTTGATTCTGCGTCACCCTACTAGTGCGGAGCGACCGCGCCGAATCCGTTCCACGGGCCGGTCACCGCCCCAGGTGACAAAAACGCCTCAGGGGCCGTGAAGGCCCCTGAGGCGTCCGCTCAAGCGTGCTGAGGCCCGCTCAGGCGGGCCGACCGACCCCGCTCATGCGGTGGTCAGCCCGCTCATGCGGGCTGGGTGGCGGCGGCGATCCGCTCGTCGCGCAGCGCCTCGTACCAGCGGTCGTCGACCTGCGGCAGCGCGTTCACATCGAGCGCGAGCCGCAGCAGCATGTCGGCGATCTGCGGGTTCCGGGCGAGCACCGGGCCGTGCATGTACGTGCCGAACACCGTGTCGTTGTACGCGCCCTCGGTGCCGTCGCCGGTGCCGTTGCCCTTGCCGAGGCGGACGCGGGCGAACGGGCGGGCCGTCGGGCCGAGGTGCGTGACGCCCTGGTGGTTCTCGAACCCGGTCAGCTGCGGCAGGCCGAGCGGCTCGTCGATGTCGGCGAGCACGTCACCGACGCAGCGCTCGCCCTCGCCGCGGGTGGAGACCACGTCGAGCAGGCCGAGGCCGGGCTCGCGCTGGCCGAGGTCGTTGATGAACTCGTGGCCGAGGATCTGGTAGCCCGCGCACACCGAGAACACGATCGCGCCGTTGGCGACCGCGCGGCTCAAGTTGCCGTCGCGGCGCAGCCGTTCGGCGGCGAGCCGCTGCGGACGGTCCTCGCCGCCGCCGATCAGGTAGATGTCACCGGAGGTCGGCACCGGCTGGTCGCTGCGTACGTCGTGGCGCTCCACGGGCACGCCGCGCTGGTTGGCCCGGCGCTCCACGACGAGGGCGTTGCCCTGGTCGCCGTAGGTGCTGAGCAGGTCCGGGTAGACCCACACCAGACGAAGACTGTTGTCGCTCATGCTTCTTCGGTCCTTAAAAGCCTTGGCCTTGGGGGAAAAGCCTTGGGATGCGGGTCAGTTGCCGACGCGGCGGCGCAGGTCCTGGAAGGCGGTGTAGTTGGCGATCGCCTCGATCCGTCCGGGCGGGGCCAGCTGCACGGCCTCGTCGACGCTGTCGCAGACCCGGAACTCCAGGCCGGCCACCTCGAGGCGCACGGCCAGGTCCAGCTTGCGGTCGCCGATCACGAAGATCGGGTGGCCGGCGAGGCGGGTGTAGTCGACGTCCCAGAGCCAGGAGGTGTCGGTGCCGTCGGCGCCGCGCGCGTTCACCGAGAGGATGACCGGGGTGGGCGGCGGGTCGATCAGGGAGAACGTCTCGAGCCAGCCGGCCGGGTTCTTGGCGAGCAGCAGCCGCAGGTCGCGGTTCATGAACTGCACGACGTCGTACCGCCCGGCGACCGCCTGCACCTTGTACATCCGCTCCAGGGCGACCTGCGGCGGGACGCCGAAGGCGGCGGCGACGGCGGCGGAGCTGGTGGCGTTGGCCTTGTTGGCGCGGCCGGGCAGCTGCAGCTGGATCGGCCAGGCCGAGCCGTGCGGGTCGAGGACGTGGTCGCCGCTCAGCGCCCAGCTCGGCGCGGGGCGGCGGAAACCGCACTCGCCGCAGAACCAGTCGTCGCCGGGGCGCTGCATGACGCCGCCGCAGGACGGGCACGACCAGGCGTCGTCCTTCCACTCCTGGCCGGCCGCGACCCACACCACGTTCGGCGAGGAGGAGGCGGCCCACACCACGAGCGGGTCGTCGGCGTTGGCGATGATGGTGGCCTTGGAGCCGGCGAGGCCCTCGCGCCACCTCTCGGCGAGCATGCGGGTCTCGGCGGCCCGGTCGAGCTGGTCGCGGGAGAGGTTGAGCAGGGCGATGGCCTTGGGGGCCACGTCGCGTGCGACTCCGGCGAGGTACTTCTCGTCGACCTCGATCACGCCGAACTTGGCGTCCGAGCCGCCGGCGAGTGCCGAGGTGATGCCCGCGGGCATGTTCGCGCCGAGCGCGTTGGACACCACGGGGCCGGCTGCGCCGAGCGCCTCCGCGATGAGCCGTGTGGTGGTGGTCTTGCCGTTGGTCGCCGAGACCAGCACCACGTCGAGGTGCTGGGCGAGCCGGCCGAGCAGATCCGGGTCGAGCTTCAGGGCCACGCGGCCGCCGATCACCGATCCGCTGCCGCGGCCCGCGGCCCGCGAAGCCGCCGCGACCGCCTTGCCGGCCGTCACGGCCAGCTTGGCCCGCGGCGTCAGCGGGTCTGCACCACCCGGGTTTGCTGCCATCGTCCTTGTTCCTCCTTGCTTCCGGCGCCGCGCCTGCCCCCGGCACTGGTCGCCTCAGCCTATCGAGATCCCCGCCGGTGCCTGAACTGCGGCACCGTGACGCCGGCCGCAATACACCGGAACGTACCCTTGACGGCTATGCGACACGGATCGATCCCGGGCAGTTCCGGGCGCGTACGGCCCATGACCCTGCTCGGCGACCCCGTGCTGCACGGGCCCTGCGAGGACGTCACCGACTTCGGCCCCGAACTGTCCCGGTTGATCGAGGACATGTTCGCGACCATGTACGCGGCGGACGGCGTGGGCCTCGCCGCCAACCAGATCGGCGTCCCGCAGCGGGTGTTCGTCTACGACTGCCCGGACGACGAGGACCGCCGCCACCTCGGGCACGTGGTCAACCCCCGCCTGGTGGCCGCCGACGGGGACACGGTACGCGGCCCGGAGGGCTGTCTGTCCCTGCCGGGTCTGGAGGCGCAGACTCCGCGCTTCGACCGGGCCGTGATCGAGGGCCTGGACCGCCGCGGCGAGCCGGTCCGCATCGAGGGCACGGGCTGGTTCGCCCGCTGCCTCCAGCACGAGCACGACCACTTGGAGGGTGCGGTCTACCCGGACCGGCTGGGGAGTTGGCGCCGAGGCAGGGTTCTGCGGGCTGCACGCCGCGCACGGTGGGCCGCCCCGCCCCGATAGGGGCGCAGGGAACTGCGCGCCCGGCCACGACGGCGGGAAGGCCGACCGACAGCCGCTGCAAGCTTTCGGGAAGGGGCGGGGAGGGGATCGAAAGACCTGCGCCGAGCCGACCGTGCCCGTCAGAACCCCGGACCACCCTCACGATCCCCCGCGGCAGCGAGCCGCCCCCACAGCAGATCCGCCAGATCCCGCACCAACTCGGCGCGGGCGCAAGGCCGTTCGCCGAGCCACCAGTCGCCCGCGGCGTGCATCATGCCGACGATGCCGTGCCCCCAGACGCGCGCGAGCCGTTCGCTGTCCTCGCCGAGGTCGACCCGCTCGGCGATCACCTCGGCCAGCTCCTCGCCCAGCCTGCGCAGCAGCGGAGCGGAGTGCCGGCCCACGTCGAAGCCCTGCTCGCCGGGCGAGGCCGAGTCGGCCGGGTGCATCAGGAACCGGTAGACCTGCGGCGCGCCCTCGATCGCCGCGAGGTACGTGTCGAGGGTGTTCTCGACCCGGGCCCGGCGGTCGGACGGGGCGTCCAGGGCGGCGCGCAGGGAGGCGAGGAGCGCGTCGGTGTGACGCTTGGCGAGGGCCGCGTAGAGCCCGCCCTTGTCGCCGAAGTGCCGGTACAGGATGGGCTTGGTGATGCCCGCCTCGGCGGCGATGGCGTTCATCGACGCACCCGGGCCGTCGCGCAGCACGACCCTGTCCGCGGCCTCGAGCAGCTCCCGCTTGCGGCGCTCCGCCGCCTGGGCCTGCTCGGTCCGTTCTGTCGTGTCCATGGTGTTACTCCCCGCCCATGCGATTCCGTGACGCAACGCGCAACGTAACACCCCGCCGGTTCGAGGCCTCGAACGCATCGAACGCCGCCATGGAGTTGACACGCGCTACTGACGGGTAACAGACTCTTGTTACCGCAAGTAACAAGGTGTTGAAGGTGTGGAGGGGACGGGCATGGCCGAGTTCACCATGGACCTGAACGACGAGCAGAAGGAGGTCCGGGACTGGCTGCACGGCTTCGCCGCCGATGTGATCCGTCCGGCCGCCGCCGAGTGGGACGAGCGCGAGGAGACCCCCTGGCCCGTCATCCAGGAGGCCGCCAAGCTCGGCATCTACTCCCTGGACTTCTATGCCCAGCAGTTCTTCGACCCGACCGGCCTCGGCATCCCCATGACGATGGAGGAGCTGTTCTGGGGCGACGCGGGCATCGCCCTGTCCATCGTCGGCACCGGCCTCGCCGCCGTAGGCGTCCTCGCCAACGGCACCGAGGAGCAGATCGGCACCTGGGTCCCGCAGATGTACGGCGACGCCAATGACGTGAAGGTCGCCGCCTTCTGCTCCTCCGAGCCGGACGCGGGCTCCGACGTGGCGTCGATGCGCACCCGCGCCGTGTACGACGAGGCCAAGGACGAGTGGATCCTCAACGGCACGAAGACCTGGGCGACCAACGGCGGCATCGCCAACGTCCACGTCGTCGTCGCCTCCGTCGACCCCGAGCTCGGCTCCAAGGGCCACGCCTCGTTCATCGTGCCGCCGAACACCGAGGGCCTCTCGCAGGGCCAGAAGTTCCAGAAGCACGGCATCCGCGCCTCGCACACCGCCGAGGTCGTCCTGGAGAACGTCCGCGTCCCCGGCCACTGCCTGCTCGGCGGCAAGGAGAAGCTGGACGACCGCCTCGCTCGCGCCCGCGAGAAGGCCAAGAAGGGCGGCGAGCGCGTGAAGAACGCCGCGATGGCCACCTTCGAGGCGTCCCGCCCGGCCGTCGGCGCGATGGCGGTCGGCACCGCGCGTGCGGCGTACGAGGAGGCGCTCGAGTACGCGAAGACGCGTGAGCAGTTCGGCCGGCCGATCATCGACAACCAGGGCGTCGCCTTCCAGCTCGCCGACATGCGCACCCAGATCGACGCCTCGCGCCTGCTCGTCTGGCGCGCCTCGTGGATGGCCACCACGGGCAAGAAGTTCGAGAACGCCGAGGGCTCGATGTCCAAGCTGTACGCGAGCGAGACCGCCAAGAAGGTCACCGCGCAGGCGATCCAGATCCTCGGCGGCAACGGCTACACCCGCGAGTACCCGGTGGAGCGCATGCACCGCGACTCCGCGATCTACACGATCTTCGAGGGCACGAGCGAGATCCAGCGCCTCGTCATCGCGCGGACGCTGTCGGGCATGCCGATCCGCTAGACCCGGCCCGCCGGGCCTCGTTCCCGCGCGTACGTGACAGCCCCCGCCCGATCCCTCGGGCGGGGGCCGTTGTGGCGCGTGGCTCAGGTGTTGGGGCGCTTGCCGTGGTTCGCGCCCTTCTTCTTGCGGGCCCGGCGCTTGTTTCCTCGCTTGGACATGGCGGCGGCTCCTTGCCGTACGTGCCGACATTCCGGTCGATATCGGCGTGCTGGCCAGTCTAGGAACGGGTCGTCCGACGCCGCATGTCGATGAGTTCCGGAGGCCGGGGGAGTCGGTAGGGGTGGACCAGGTGAACCCTCCGTCCGAAAGGTCTGTGCTCATGTCCTTCACCCATGTCCTCGCAGTGGCCCCGGTACGCGACGTCGACGCCGCCGTCGCCTGGTACGAGCGCCTGCTCGGCCGGCCCGCCGACGCCCGCCCCATGCCCGGCCTCGCCGACTGGCACATCGCGCCGTACGCGTGGCTGCAGGTGTTCCAGGCGCCGGAGCAGGCCGGGAGCACGCTCGTGAACCTCGTCGTCGACGACCTCGACAAGACCCTCGCCGACCTCGCCGCCCGCGAGATCACGCCGGGCCCGGTGCAGACGGGTGCGCAGCGCGTGCGGTTCGCGGCCGTCGAGGACCCGGACGGCAATCGCGTCACACTGATCGAGAACCCGGTCGCCTGAGCCGTTCCGGCAGGTGAGCGGGCGTGCAGCGGGCGTTGTCAGTGGGTCCCCCTAGCATCGGAGACCGGTGGCCAGAGCGGCCGGCCTCACGGGGGAGGGGACTGAGATGCGCAAGCCTGTCGACGGCGAAGTGAGCGTCCACTACGGACAGATCTACGTGTTGAGCGACGGGGACGGTGACCTGCCGGACCTGCACGACGCGTTCGCGGGCCAGTCCGCGGGCCTGTGCGGCGCCGCCGTCCCCGGAGCGCTCTGGCTGGTCACCGGCCTCCACACCAGGGACGTGGGCTTCACGGTCGAGGTGCACGACGGCCCGGCCCCCGAGCCCGGCCCGGAGTGGGAGGAGGTCGTGGAGGTGTCCTACCGCCCGCACTCGGACCGGGCCCAGCTGGAGGAGTGGGGCGGCTCGTCCACGTACGAGCTGGGGCTGCGGGCGGTCGACCACCGGGTCCGGTACTGCGCGCAGGGCATGGACGCGGCCGGCGAGCTGGACACGCGGATCGACGAAGAGCAGGCGGACCGCTATCTCCTGCAGTTCTGGCCCGCCCCGCCGGAGCCGGACCGCATAGTGCGGCAGACCGCGGAGGTCGCCCGGTACTGGCACGGCTTCGCCCGCGAACGGTGCAACTCCCGCTCTGCGTGAGGCAGTTCGGGGTCAGTCGTCGCGCAGCGGGTAGGCCTTGTGGTCCTGCCAGGCGGTGCCGTCCCAGACGATCAGGTCGACGGCCCTGACGCGGACCGTCAGCGGCAGTTGCGGGGCGAGCTCCGCCTCCAGCGCGTCGTAGGCGGCGCGCCACGTGTCCGGGCCCGCGTCGTTGGCGAGCGTCAGATGCGGGGCGAGAGCCGTCTCGCCGAAGATCCCGCGGTACGGCACGGCCTCCGGCCAGGTCGCCGTGAGCTCCTTGGTGAGCGCCGTGACCGGCTCGTGCGGCCACGGGTCCAGGTACAGCACGCCCGGGTAGCGGCCGAACTCCGCGAAGGTCAGCTCGAACGCGCTGTGCCCGCCGAACAACGCCCCGAGCCGCGCGTCCGTGCCCGCGTCGAGACGGCACACGGGGAGGAACGGGTAGAGCACGGTGACATGCGCGGGAAAGGGCGCCCGCACGAGGTGATCGGCGGCAGGCACCTTGATGGTGAGCGCGGTGTCGCCGGGCTGGTCGGGCCAGCCTCGGGGGGTGTCGGGGGCGGGCCGTGCGCGGTCTTTCGGGTCGGTGTTCACGGGGACGGGAGTTCGTGAAGGTGGTTCAACACCGCGTCGGTCAGGCGTTGTTGGGGGAGGAGGCCGTCGAGGTGGATCGTGCGCGCGGGGAGGGTGGCGACGGCGGCCGTGCAGGGAGCGATCATCGCGCGGCACCAGCGCTTGGCGGCCGCGTCGCGCTCCGGATCGCCGGGGGCGACGGTCCGCTGGTCGATGCGCCGCTCCAGCTCCTCCGGCGGCACGCGCAGGAAGAAGTGGTGCAGCGTGACCCCGGCGCGGTCGAACGTGTCGAAGATCTCCGCCGTGTACCGGGGGTCGATCAGCGTCATCGGCACGAGCAGCGGACGCTCGTACTCCGTGACCAGGCCGAGGGCGAGCTCCGCGACCTGGCGGCGCCACAGCGGGAGGTCCTGGAAGTTGCCCGTGGGCACGTCGACGATGCGGCGCAGGACCTGGCCCGCGTCCTCCGGATCGAAGACGAGCGCCGACGGAAGCCGCCGCCGCAGGTTGTCCACCAGGGTCGTCTTGCCGCTGCCGAACGCGCCGTTGATCCAGACGATCATTCCCGGAACGTAACACCGGGCGCGAACTCCCCGGCGGCCGGGGTCAGTCGAGGAGGGCGAGCACCGGCTCCAGACCCGCAGGGCGCTGCTCGACGGGAAGGTGATCCACGAAATGCACCGCGCAGCCCAGCGCGGCCGCGCCCCCGTCCGAATGCGGTTCGTCGCCCACCATCAGCGTGTCCCCGGCCGGCACCCCGAGCATCTCGCAGGCCACGGCGAACAGCCGCGGATCGGGCTTCCGCACCCCGTGCTCGTACGACAGGACGTACGCGTCGACGTACCGGTCGAGGCGGTGCGCGCGGAAGATCGGGCGGAGGTCCCAGCCGATGTTGCTGACCACGCCGACGAGCAGGCCGCGTTCCTTGAGCGCGGCGAGGACGTCGGCGGTGTCCGGGTAGGGGCGCCAGGCGGCCGGGGTCTTGTGCCGGTCGTACAGCGCCTCGTGGAGGCCCGGCGCGGGCAGCGGCACCTCGCGGGAGAGGCCGGTGTACGCGGCGCGGTGCCGTTCGGCGCTCACGTCCCGGGTGGTCCACAGCTCCTCCAGGTGCGCGGGAACCGAGCCGGGCGGGGCGCCGCCGGGGAGGGCGCCGGCGGCTTCGAGTTCGGCGACGTAATGCCTGAACTCCTCGTCGGCGAGGGTGAGTTCGCAGGCCTCGAGGGTGGCGCGGAGCCAGGACTCGGTGGATTCGATGCGGAGCAGGGTTCCGGAGAAGTCGAAGAGCACGCCCTTGATCGCCATGTACCGATCCTCGGGGCGCGGCCGGAGCCGGTCAAGAACGCCCCGGTACGGTTGGGAACGCCCGCCTCGGCGCGGGCCTCGTCAACGGCTTGCCTCGCCGTGCGTCGCCTGGCGGGCCCCGCGCCCGTAGAGGAGCGCGGTGAGCAGGACCAGGAAGGCGCCGAGGAGCCAGCCGCCGAGGACGTCCGACGGCCAGTGCACGCCGAGCCAGACGCGGGTCCAGCCCACGCCCGCGACCGAGACGGCGGTGACGGCCAGCGCCGTCAGCCACAGGGCCCGGCCCGCGCGGCGCAGCGCGAGCACCCACAGGACGAGGCCGCCGACGACGGTCGCGGTCATCGCGTGCCCGGACGGGAACGCCGCGAAGTTGGCGCTGTCCACCGGGTCCGGCCAGGTGGGCCGATCCTTGTCGACGACGGCCTTCAGGGCCTGCTGGAGCAGCGAGGCGATGAGGCAGCTCGCGCCCACCCACACCGCGAGCCGCCGGTCGCCGAGCCACCACAGCCACCCGACGAGTACCGCGCAGAGCGCGCGCATCGTCCACGGGTCCCACACCCAGTCGGTGAGGATCCGGTTGGCGTGCGTCAGCGTGGGATCGGCGACGGCCCAGCGGTGGGTCGTGCGGGACAGCGAGGTGTCGGCGTCGAACAGCGGCGTCCAGCCGACGGCCACGCCGCACACCAGGAGCGCGGTGAGCACCCCGAGCACGACGGTGGCCACCCGCCCTGCCGGACCGGCGAGGGGCGTCGATCGCCCTTCTGGCTGGGGCGAGTTCAAGGGGGCGTCGGAGCGCGGTGCGGAGTGCATACGAAGATCCTCGCCGAAGCGGGCAGCCGCGGGCCAACGCCCTACGAAACCGCGCGCCGATGCCCTGGCCGGACTCGGGTGCCGACGGCCTGCCCGGGCCCGCGCGCGGACGTTCCGGCGGGGCCTGCGCTGGTGCTGTGGCGGGCCGTGTGCCGGCGGCCTACCCGGGCCCGCGCGTCGACGGCCACTTGAGCCCGTGCCGGGGGCCGTGCGTCGACGCCTCGCCCGAGCCTGCGCCGATGTCCTGCCCGGGCCAGGGTTCCGAAGTCCCACCCGATCCTGCGTACCGATGCCTCTGCCCGAGCCCGCGTGCGGACGCCTCACCTGGGCCTGCGCGCCGACGCCTGCCGAGCTCATTGCCCTGCCCGGGCCAGCGTGCCGACGGGCCTTCGGACTCGTGTCGATGCCGAGCCGGGGTCGTGGGCTTCCCAGGCGGGCCCCCGTGCCAATGCCTGTCCGAGGCCGCGTGGGGACGCCCCCTTGAGCCTGTTTTCTGGCCGGCCCTTGGGCCTGTGTGCCGAAGGGCGTCGGGCGGGGAAGTTCCCGACTGTGGCCGCAGAGGGCCCGTCCGCTCAGCAGGCCTGGAGGCCCGGAGGACAGCCCCCGGGGACGGAGGTTCAGCGGAGCGCCGAGAGGCCCGGTACGAACGTGACGAGTACGGGAATGACCGGCACCAGCGCGGCCGTCGCGGTCAGGCTGAGCCTGCGGCCCGCGGTGAGCCGGGGCAGCGGGGCCAGCAACCGGTGCACGCGCTGCGGGACTTCGGCCGTGGTGGCGGGGCAGGGGCCGAACACGCCCCGGTGCTCGTTGAGTTCGACCAGGGCGAGCGCGATCGTGAGGCGGCCGAAGCGGCGGGACGCCACGTCGTCGGCGGCCAGCTCGACCAGGCGGTGCATCTCGTCGCGGAACGCGGCGAACACCCGGACCTGCGGGAAACCGTTGGCGAGCGCGGCGGAGGAGTGCAGCAGCCAGTCGTGCCGGGCCTGTGCGTGGCCCTGCTCGTGGGCGAGCACCGCGTCGAGCTGACGGCCCTTCAGGCGCCGCAACGCGGCTGTGGTGATGACCAGTTGGGGTGCGGCGCCGGGCAGCCACCAGGCGTCCGGACGCTCGCCTTCCAGGACGACGAGCCGGTCTGTGCCGGGCTCCTCGCCGGGCAGCAGCGGAGAGCGCACGAGCAGCTCCGCGCGGCGCGCGCGGCGCCGGGCGCGCGCCCGGAACACCTCACGGCTCAGCATCGCCGCCGACCACGCCCCACCCAGCGCGAGGGTGACCGCGGTGGCTGCGGCCCAGGGCCCGGCGGCCGAGAGTGCGTACGCCTCGACGACCCCCTGCGGCGCGTGCGCGAAGAGCTGGCCTCGTACGGCCTGCCATGCGGCGGCGGCGCTCAGCGTCATCGACAGGGCGCAGCACAGCAGCACGGCCGCGACCACGCACTGCCACACCCACAGTGCGACCACGGGTTCGCGCTCCGGCCACTCGGAGCGGGCAAGGAGTCTGGGGCCCACGACGGCGGTCAGCGCGCCGAGCATGAGCAGGGCGACGGGCACCAACATGGCCCCAGCCTATGAGCCAGGGCTACCCGAGGGTATGGGCTGGCGCGTCAAGTGACGTACGCCACGGATTTCGTAGCCGCCGGGCGGGGAAACGCGTGCGCGGGCCGACGCAGAGCCGCAATCGGGCCGTCGTGCGGAGCAAGCCAATCCGCTTTGCCGTTGTACGGAGCGAGCCAATCCGCTTTGCTGTCGTACGGAGCGAGCCGACCGCTCCACGGCGCGAGCCGGCCGCTTCACGGCGCCAGCCAATCCGCTCCAGGGCGTGAGACGACCCCTTCACGGAGCGAGTCAATCCCCCTTCGCCCGGCCTCACATGGTCAGCAGCATCGCGAACATCCCGATCCCCATGGAGAGTCGGCAGGCCAGCGCCAGTTCCGCCCGGTCGCCCCAGGCCATGACCGCCGTCGACGGAACAGCCGCCGGTGCGGAGGCGGGTACGAGGCGCAGCCCGGCCCTCAGCACGTACGCGGCGAAGTACAGCAGCAGCACGCCCGTGACCAGCGGAACGCCCACCGGGCCCGCGTGCCCCGCGTGCCCGGAGGAGCCCGGCGGGACCGAGGCCATCGCCACCGACATGTAGACCATCGCCAACGACCCGACGAGATGGTGCAGATGATGCCCGCCCCCACGCCCCCGAGCCGCCTCCGCACCCCCGTGTCCCAGGGCCGCGCCCCCGTGCCCCCGCGCGTTCCACAACGCGCGCACCGCGGCCGCGCCGAACACCACCCCGTACGCCCACCACGCCCAGCGGGGTTGGCCGAAGGCCGCGGCGGGGACGGCCATGAGCGCCATCCCGAACCCCATGAGGGCCTCACCGCCCGCCGCGCTGCGCTGCTCGGCGACCGGGCTGCGCATCCGCAGCAGGCAGTACGCCCCGGTCGCCGCGCACAGCACGACGAGCAGCCACCCGGCCAGTGCCGGTCCGTGCACGGCACACCTCCCCCTCCGTCACCGTCGACGCATCGGCACTCATCGGTGTCGACAGGTCGATTCCCGGTGCGGTCGTGCCGTACGCGGCGCACGGGTGTACGCGGGGAGCACGCACCGGTGGGAGCGCGGTCCGGGCGCAGGCCCCACCGGGGGGCGAGGGGAGCGCGGCGGCGGGTCAGCGCAGGTGGACCGGCAGGTTCTCCACGCCGTACACGATGGACAGCTTGCGGAAGTCGAGTTCGTCGGGCCGGACGGCCAGCTTCATCTCGGGGAAGCGGCGCAGCAGCGCGGGATAGGCGGCGCGGAGTTCCATGCGGGCCAGCTCGGCGCCGATGCAGCGGTGGATGCCGTAGCCGAAGGCGAGGTGGCCGGAGGCCTTGCGGTCCGGGTCGAAGGCGCCGCGGTCGCCGCCGGTGAAGCGCGGGTCGCGGTTGGCTCCGCTGAGGGAGCACAACATCATGTCGCCCTTGGGGATGTGCACCCCGGCTATCTCGATGTCCTCCCGCGCGAAGCGGGGGAACGCCAGCTGCACGACGGTCAGATAGCGCAGCGCCTCCTCGACGAAGGGGGCCGCCGCCGCGTCGTCGTCACGGACCTTGGCGAAGGCCCGCGGGTCCTGGAGGAGGACCAGGGAGCCGAGTGCCAGCATGCTCGCGGTGGTCTCGAAACCGCCGGTCAGGACGCCGTCGGCGAGGCCGGCCAGCTCCTCGTCCCCGACGGTGTCGCCGTGCTCGCGGACGATCATGCCGAGCAGTCCGTCACCGGGCTTCTCGCGCTGCTTCTTCACGACGTCGCGGAAGTAGTCGAGCGAGGCGGAGGTGTGGCCGAACGGGGCTATCGCGCCGTCGGACAGGTCGAAGCGGGCCATGCTGAGCTGCTGGAAGTCGTGCCGGTCCTCGTACGGGACGCCGAGCAGTTCGCAGATCGTCAGGGACGGGATCGGCAGGGCGAAGGACTGCACGAGATCGACCGGGCCCGGGCTGCGCTCCATCGAGTCCAGGCAGTCGTTCACGATCTCGTCGATCCGCGGAGTCAGCCTGCGCAGGCGGCGCATGGTGAACTCCGGGGTGAGTATCTTCCGCAGCCGCGTGTGCACCGGCGGGTCCGCGAAGCCGAGGCCGCCCGGGTTCTGCTCCTCCATCACACCCGCGTTGCCCGCGAGGTTGGTGAAGTCCGTGCTGAACCCGTCGGTCGCGCCGAGCACCGCCTTCACCTCCTCGTGCCCCGTGACCACCCAGGCGTCCATGCCGAACGGCAGCGGCACCTTGGAGATCGGCGCCCGCTCCTGGGTACGGGTCAGTTGCGGCACCGGGTCGAGTCCCTCGCGGCGCAGCGGCATCAGGAGCTGCTCGGGCAGGAGCGAGATGGTGGACGATCCGATGCCGTGCTTCTTGATCCTGGCCAGGTACTTGCGCCCCAGCCGAGCGGCGATGCGGGATCGGAGATTCGCCCTCAATGTGAGCTCCATGGTCGACGTACAGCCCAGACTCTCGATGCGGTCTCGGTACAGGTGGGAGCGGTCAGCATAAGTGTCCGACCGGTACCCGTGGTGACCGAGGGGCGTCTCCGGGCTGGGAATCAGGGACGAATCAGGGACGCTCGGGCCCCGTCTCGGGGTTGCACGGATCGGGGCGTGCGATGTGGCACAGGGGGCGCGTGCGGGCGCCCGCGGGGGAGTGCGGTCGCAGGGTCACGGGGGTTACGGGCGGTACGTCACGGGCGGTGGCGCAGGGGGTGGTCGGCGGGGACCTCGACGAGCACGATGTCGTTCCCGTCCGGATCCGTGATCCACATCTCGATCAGGCCCCACGGCTCCCGCACCGGTTCCCGTACCGCGTCCACGCCCTTCGCCTGCAGTTCGTCGTACGCCGCGGCCACGTCCGCGACCTGCAGCCAGAGGCGGATGCCGGGCGACGGCGGGTGTTCGGCGCGGCCGGACAGTTCGAGGAAGCCGCCGCCGAGGAAGTACACGGTGCCGCGATCGGGGCCGGTGCCGAACTCGCGGTAGATGTCGAGGCCGAGGGTCTCGCCGTAGAACGTGCGGCTCCGCTCGGGGTCGACGGGGCGCAGGAGGGTGCGGCTGCTGAGTACGTGGACCATGGGAGGGCACTGTAACGGCGCGCTAGGCTCGACGGGCCGTGCCCGCGCACCGCGTTCCGCGTTCCGCATTCCGTTTCCGTTGTGGGAGCGGCTCCGCGCCGGGACGGCCGCAGACCGCCGCCGCGAGAGACGAAGGGCCGCACCGAGATGGACACCGCCACCGACACCGCTTCCGCCGCTGCTTCCGGCACCGCTTCCTCCGTTACTCCCGGCACCGTTACTTCCGGCACCGCTTCTGCCGCTTCCGTTTCGCCCACCGCCTCGGCTTCCTCCGCCTCGGCTTCCGCTTCTGGCGCCGCCACCGGCCAGTTGACGTTCCGCGACGCCACGGGGGCCGACGTCGACGTGCTCGTCGCGCTGATCGAGTCGGCGTACCGCGGCGACAGCAGCCGGGCCGGCTGGACCACGGAGGCGGACATCCTGGAGGGGCAGCGGACGGACCCGGACGGTGTGCGCGAGGTCGTCGAGGCGCCGGACAGCCGCCTGCTCGTCGTGGAGCGGGACGGCCGTGTGATCGCGTGCTGCCAGCTGGAACACCGGGGCGAGGCGGCGTACTTCGGGATGTTCGCGGTCAGCCCCGAGCTGCAGGGCGCGGGCCTCGGCAAGGTGATCATCGCGGAGGCGGAGCGCACGGCCCGCGCACAGTGGGGCGCACGGCAGATGCAGATGACGGTGATCTCGGTCCGCGAGGACCTGATCGCCTGGTACGAGCGCCGCGGCTACCGCCGTACGGGAGAGATGACCCCGTTCCCGTACGGCGACGAGCGCTTCGGCATCCCGCAGCGGGACGACCTGCAGTTCGAGCTGCTGGTGAAGCCGCTCGGCGACTGAACGGGCCGTCCCGCGGGGCGAGTCGGGGGTGCTCAGGCGGTGAAGCGGCCGGTGCGTTTGATCTCCGGGTAGTCGGTGGTGGCGCCGTCGAGTTCGAGGGCGCGGACCAGACGCAGGTGGTCCTGGGTGTTGACGACCCAGCCGATGATCCGCAGGTCCGCCTTGCGCGCGGCCTCGACGGTCTCCAGGGTCAGGCGGCGGATGTTGAGCACGAGCGTGCCCGCGCCGACGGCCACGGCACGCTCCACGACGTCCTTGCCGTAGCGGCTGGCGACGAGCGCGGTGCGTACGCCGGGGACGAGCCGGGAGATCTCCGCGATCGCCTCGTCGTGGAAGGAGAGCACCTCGACCCGGCTCACCAGATCGCGCCGGTGCATGACCTCGGCGAGGGCGCGGGCGGCGGCGACGTCCTTGATCTCCGCCTGCAGCGGGGCCTTGACGGCGTCCAGGACCTCCTCGAAGACCGGGATGCGCTCGCCCCGGCCGGCGTCGAGGGAGCGCAGCTCCTCCAGGGTCTTCTCGGCGATCGGGCCCTTGCCGTCGGTGGTGCGGTCGACCAGCGCGTCGTGCATGACGACGAGGGCGCCGTCCTTGCTGAGGTGCAGGTCGAGCTCGATGACGTCGAGGCCGGACTGCTCGGCGGCGACGAAGGACCGGAGGGTGTTCTCGGGCTCGACGCCCATGACTCCGCGATGACCGATGGTGAGGAAGTTCAAGGTTCACTCGCTTCCGTCGACGTGCTGCCTGACGCTGTCCAGCCGAGCCGCGGGGCAGTGCGGGCGGTCCGGGTCGTCCGGCGCGACGCGGCTCGCGGCTCGCGGCTCCGCCGGGTGCCCGTGGGTCCCGTCCGCGGGCAGGTCGACGGCCATTCACCGCGGTCGCGGGGCGAATGCCGAACTCGGAGTCCGAGCCACTGCGCAAGCTTGGCGAGGGTTCCTGCGGAGCGCAAGACGACGCTCGTGAACTTGTGCGCGCGGGTCAAGGAGCCTCGGCCCCTTTCACCCGAGGCCGGTGTTTAACCCTCGCGCCGGCCGCCAAGTCCCGCTCCCCGACCGGCCCCACGCGCCCCGAAAGGGGCGCGGGGAACTGCCCGACCGGCCACGACGGTGCGACAGCCGCACGAAAACCCCGAAGCGCGCCCGGGCCGGGGGCCCGGGAGGAGGGGGCCCGCCCCTACACCCCCTCCAGATCCACCAGCATCGCCTCCGCCAGCTCCACCTCCGCCAGCAGTCGCCGTTCGCTCCAGCGCAGTGCGACCTGCGGGTGGCCCCATGCCTCCACCCCGTCGGCGCGCCCGAGCGCCTCCCGTACCTCCTTCAACTCGGCCTGCGTACGTGCCACATGCTCGTGCACGAGGGCCCGCAGGTGTTCCGGGTCGGTGAGGTGGCCGAGCCAGACGCGCAGGAGGAGGGGGTGCTTGAGGACCGGCGCGCCGGGGTCCTGGGCGGCGCTCGCCCAGCGGGAGAGGGCGGCGCGGCCCGCCTCTGTGATCGCGTACGCCCGTTTCGTGCGCGGCTCCTCGGGGCCCGAGCGGCGCGACGTGGCGTACCCGTGGGACTCCAGGCGGCGCAGTTCGGCGTAGATCTGGCTGAGGGCGGGCGACCAGTAGAAGAAGCGGAGTGAGGAGTCGGCCCACTTCTTCAGCTCGTAGCCGGTGCGCTCGCCCGGGAACGAGAGCAGCCCGAGCACTGCCCAGGCCGTCGGAGGCATGTCCTGCGTGTCGTCCTCACCCATCGCCATGGCCGCATTGAAAGCCGCTCGACCGTCCCGCGCAATCCCTCGCGCCGTCCCCTGCCCGCCGTGCGCGACAAGCCCCGAGCTCCGGCGCTCCCGAAGCCCAACTCCGTCCCGTCCCTTGTCACTTGAAGCCCCTGCCGCTAGACCTGGAGAGATCTGACTATTAGTCATATGGCTGATCGAGGTAACCCCAGGAGGCGGCGTGAAGTTCTCCGTGATCTTCGAGGCCCAGTTGGCGGACCCGACCGTCGAGCGTGAGCACCAACTGATCCGTGACTGCGTCGAACAGGCAGTCCTCGCCGAGGAGATGGGGTTCGACCGCGTCTGGGCGGTCGAGCACCACTCCCTGAAGTGGTACGCGCACATGAGCGCCCCGGAGATCTTCCTCACCTGGGTCGCCGCGCGGACCAGCACCATCCGGATCGGGCACGGCGTGGTCTGCATGCCGTTCGCCTTCAACCACCCCGCGCGCGTGGCCGAGCGCGCCGCCATGCTCGACCTGCTCTCCGGCGGCCGCGTCGACCTGGGCGCGGGCCGCGGCGGCACCCTGCAGGAGACCTCGCTGTGCGGCGTCGACCGGGACCGCACCACGCAGGAGGTCGAGGAGGCCCTCCGGATCATCGGAAAGGCCTGGGAGAAGGACGAGTTGGAGCATCACGGCGAGCTCCTCGACATCGACCCGCACCCGATCCTGCCCCGCCCCCGGCAGACCCCGCACCCGCCCCTCTTCCTCGCCTGCAGCCGTACGGACACCCTGCGGCAGGCGGCCGAGCTCGGCATCGGCGCCCTGGTGATGGGCTTCGCGGGACCGGAGTCGATCAAGGAGATGCGGGCCGCGTACGACACGGCGCGGGCGGAGCGGGGCAGTGAGCGGTTCGTGTCCTCTGTCGTCAACGACCACTTCTCCGTACTCTGTCCGACGATCGTGCTCGACGACCGCGAGACGGCGCGGCGCATCGGCATCCGCGGGCAGCGGTTCTTCGCCCAGTCGATCGGCCACTGGTACGGCGGGGCGGGTCTTCCCGACGAGGCCGTGGTCGAGGGCGCGGACGAGGCCGAGGAGATGCGCAGGGCCGCCGAGCAGGTGGTGGCGCGACTGCACGAGCACAGCATTCCGGTACGCCCCAACGCCACGGCCACGTTCAACGCCGACCACGCCTACGGCACCGCGGACGACGCGATCTCCTACGTCGAGCAGCTCCGCGAGGCCGGGGCCGACGAGATCATGTGCCTGATCCAGATGGGCACCGTGCCGCAGGAGGCCTGTATGGAGACCATCCGGCAGTGGGGCGAGAAGGTCATTCCGTACTTCCGTGACGACGCCCGGCGGCGGGGCCCGCGCGCCTCGGCGCAGGACCAGGAGGCGACCCCATGACGATCCCGCGCGCGACCGACGACCGACTCCCCGCCGACGCACGGCAGTTGGTCGACCTGATCACCTCCGTCTTCCCCGACCTCGGCGGCGCCGTCACCGACGCGGCGGAGGCCCGGCGGATCCTGTCGGCCCAGCCGCGCCCGCCCTGGGAGCCGCCCGAGGTCGGCTCGGTCGAGGACCGCACGATCCCCGGCCCGGAGGGCGAGCCGGACATACCCGTACGGATCTATCGGCCGGACGCGGTGGCCGAGGGCGCGCCCCGCCCCACCGTCCTCTTCCTGCACGGCGGCGGCTGGGTCATCGGGGATCTGGAGAGCCACGACGACACGGCCCGCGCGCTCTGCCGGGAGGCGGGCGCCGCGGTCGTCGCCGTGGACTACCGGCTCGCGCCCGAGCACCCCTTCCCGGCCGGCCTGAAGGACGCGTACGCCGCGCTCCGCTGGACCGCCGACCACGTCGCGGAGCTCGGCGGCGACCCGGATGCGCTGGTCGTCGCCGGGGACAGCGCGGGCGGCAACCTCTCCGCGGTGCTCGCGCAGCAGGCCCGCGACGCGGGCGGCCCGGCGATCGCCCTGCAGGTGCTGATCTACCCGGCGACCGACATGACCCGCCCGTGGCCGTCCCTGCGGCGGAACGGCACCGGCTACTTCCTCTCGCTGACGCACATGAAGTGGTTCGGGCAGCAGTACCTCTCCGCCGGCGCCGACCCCGCCGACCCGAGGATCTCCCCGCTGCTCGGCGAGCTGTCCGGGCTGCCGCCCGCGCACGTCGTCACGGCGGGCTGCGATCCGCTGTGCGACGAGGGCCGGGCGTACGCGGAGGCGCTGCGGGCGGCCGGGGTGCCGGTCACGGAGGGGTACTTCCCGCGGATGTTCCACGGATTCTTCGGCTTCCCGCAGGCCCTCGCCGATGCCCGTACAGCCCTTGCGGGAGCGGCCGGAGCCATCGCCGCGACGGCGAACGACGGGAAAAACTGCGGCGAAGTAGGGGGTCACACAGGATAATTTCCACCGTCCCCTCTTGCTGGGGAGAACCTCGCATGCATACGGTGTCTTTACGCGAGGTTCTCCCGTGGAGGAAGTGACATGACGGAAATTCTTGTGCAGCCTGCAGCCGAAGGACGGATTCCTTCCGAATCCAGGGTGATCGAGCACCCTGCCTGGCCGGTGCTCAAGGATGCCGTGGAAGAGATCAGGCCCTGGCAGTCCGCCGACGGCTCGATCGACTTCGAGGCCGACGGCGCCCCGGCCCGCGCGACGGCCGAACTCGCCGTGGACCGCGTCATATCCGCGGTCGAGCAGCTCGCCCCGCTCGTCCCGCACGACGCGGAATACCTGAAGGCGCTCGGCGCCGACCTGCGCCGCTGGGCCGACGAGGGCTTCCAGGTCCCCGACTTCCTGGACTCGCTGCTCGCCTTCCAGCCGGCCGCGAACCGCCAGGACGGCCTGCAGCACCTCGTGGTCTTCCCGATGTACACGCAGAACGGCAACCCGGACCGCAACCTGGAGGCCGTGGTCCTCAAGATGGTCTGGCCCGACTGGCTGGCCGAGCTGGAGGCCACCCGTTACGACAACCCGCTGTTCTGCGGCATCACCTTCGAGGACTTCACCTCCGGGTACGACACCAACTCCGCGGTGCTCTTCCCCGAGACGATCGCCGTGCGCGAGGCCCCCGAGCGGTTCTCCTGGGGCGGCATCTTCTGCGACCGCGAGGCGGCCCGCTTCCGCCGCGTCACCGAGGCCGCCGTGGACATCCTCGGCCTCCAACTCCCGGACGACATCCGTGAGATGGTCGGCGACCAGGAGCGCTGTCAGCAGGCGTTCGTGCTCTGGGACATGGTCCACGACCGCACCCACAGCCACGGCGACCTGCCCTTCGACCCGTTCATGATCAAGCAGCGCCAGCCGTTCTGGATGTACGGCCTGGAGGAGCTGCGCTGCGACCTCACCGCCTTCAAGGAGGCCGTGAAGCTGGAGTCCGAGGGCAACCGGCACGGCCGCGACGTCCAGTACGCCGTGCTCTTCGACCGGATGTTCCGCTTCCCGGTCACCGGCGACCGCGTCAAGAACTACGACGGCCTCGGCGGCCAGCTGCTCTTCGCGTACCTGCACAAGCACGACGTGCTGCGCTGGACCGACAACACCCTGCACATCGACTGGGACCGGGCCCCGCAGATCACCAACCAGCTCTGCGCCGAGATCGAGGAGCTGTACCGCGCGGGCATCGACCGCCCCAAGCTGGTGCACTGGTTCGCCGCGTACGACCTGGTCTCCACCTACCTCGCGCCGCACCCGGGCTCCGTGTGGGCCAAGGGTCCCGAGGCCCTGGACACCTCGCTGCCGCCCCGCAAACTGGTCGACGAGGTGCTTGCGGACGAGTTTCCGCTGAGCATGTTCTATGAGGCGCTCTCCAAGAAGCTCAAGGGTGTGATTGCCTCGACCAGGGGGATCACGGCCGCGGACGTCGAGCGGGTCGCCGCGTGAGCCGCCCCGCCGACGCGGAGGTGAGGACCATGACCAACGGAAACGGGAACGGTGTGCTGAACGGAGCAGTGATCGCGGTCGCCGGAGCGGCCGGACCGGCGGGGCGGGCGACCCTGCTGCGCCTGGCCGAGGCGGGCGCGACGGTCGTCGCCTCGGACGCGGACGCCACCCGCCTCGCGGAGGCCGTGGACGCCGCGAGGTACGCGCACGGCGGCGCCACCGTCACCGGCGACACGGTCGACCTCCTCGACCTGGACGCCACCCGTGACTGGGTCGCCCGTACGGAGAAGGAGTTCGGGCGGATCGACGGTCTGGTGCACCTGGTCGGCGGCTGGCGCGGCAGCGCCTCCTTCGCCGAGACCGACCTCGACGACTGGGACGTCCTGGAGAAGCTGCTGATCCGGACCGTGCAGCACACCTCCCTCGCCTTCGAGGAGGGCCTGAACCGCAGCGACCGCGGCCGGTACGTCCTGGTCAGCGCCGCCGGCGCGAGCAAGCCGACCGCCGGCAACGCCGCGTACGCCGCGTCCAAGGCGGCCGCCGAGGCGTGGACGCTGGCCCTGGGCGACGCCTTCCGCAAGGCGGCCAAGGCGGACGGTACCGAGCTGACCTCGGCAGCGGTCATCCTGGTGGTGAAGGCGCTGGTGCACGAGGCCATGCGAGCCGAGCGCCCCAACGCGAAGTTCGCGGGCTTCACCGACGTGACGGAGCTGGCCGAGGCCATCGCCAACGTGTGGGAGCGGCCCGCCGTGGAAGTGAACGGAACCCGCCAGTGGCTGACCGAGAAGCCGTGACCCCTGCGAACCCTCCCAGGACCGACGCCCGCCGCCATCACGACCCGGAAGTACGAGGCTTCGCCAGCGACAACTACGCCGGGGCGCACCCGGAGATACTCGCGGCCCTCGCCCTCGCCAACGGCGGCCACCAGATCGCCTACGGGGAGGACGACTACACCGCGCACCTCCAGCAGGTGATCCGCGGCCACTTCGGCGCGACGGCGGAGGCGTTCCCGGTCTTCAACGGAACGGGCGCCAACGTCACGGCACTTCAGGCCCTCACCGACCGCTGGGGCGCGGTGATCTGCGCCGACACCGCGCACATCAACGTGGACGAGTGCGGCGCGCCCGAGCGGGTCGGCGGCCTCAAGCTGCTGACCGTGCCGACCCCGGACGGCAAGCTCACGCCCGAGCTGATCGACCGGGAGGCGTACGGCTGGGACGACGAGCATCGGGCCATGCCGCAGGTCGTCTCGATCACGCAGAACACCGAACTGGGCACCGTCTACACGCCCGAGGAGATCCGCGCGATCTGCGAGCACGCCCACGGCCTCGGCATGAAGGTGCACCTGGACGGCTCCCGCATCGCCAACGCGGCGGCGTCCCTGGACGTGCCGATGCGGACGTTCACCAACCGCGCCGGGGTCGACGTGCTGTCGCTCGGCGGCACGAAGAACGGCGCGCTGTTCGGCGAGGCCGTCGTCGTGCTCAACCCGGACGCGGTCCGGCACATGAAGCATCTGCGGAAGCTGTCCATGCAGCTTGCGTCGAAGATGCGCTTCGTCTCGGTGCAGTTGGAGGCGCTGCTCGCCAAGGACCTGTGGCTGCGCAACGCCCGGCACGCCAACGAGATGGCCCAGCGCCTCGCGGAGGGCGTCCGCGCCGTCGACGGGGTGGAGATCCTGCACCCCGTCCAGGCCAACGCCGTCTTCGCGCGGCTCCCGAACGAGGTGAGCGAGCGGCTCCAGCAGCGCTACCGCTTCTACTTCTGGGACGAGGCCGCCGGCGACGTCCGCTGGATGTGCTCCTTCGACACGACCGCGGACGACGTGGACGGCTTCGTGGCGGCGCTCAAGGAGGAGATGGCGGCGCAGTAACCCTCGCCATCGCATATGTATGCGGCCGACCGTAAAAGTCTTTGACTTGCGGTCGGCCGCTTCCGTACGTTCGGCGCCCATGGAACTCATACAGGAGAGCCCCGAACTCGCCGCGTATCTCGCCGAGAACGAAGCGATCGACCACGCGCACCCGACCGTACGACGGCTCGCCGACGAGCTGTGGTCGAAGACGGGCGATGCATACGCATACGCGCGGGCCGCGTACGAACTGGTCCGCGACGCCGTGCCGCACTCCGCGGACTCGGGTGATCTGCGGGTCACCTGGCGCGCCTCCGACGTGCTCGCGCAGCGGACCGGCATCTGCCACGCCAAGGCCCACGCGGCCGCGGCCCTGCTGCGCGCGGCCGGCATCCCCGCCGCCCTCTGCTACCAGCGCCTGACCCTGGCCGACGGCCCCGAGGAGGGGTACGCCCTGCACGGCCTGATCGCGGTCCACCTCGACGGGGCCTGGCACCGCCAGGACGTCCGCGGCAACAAGCCAGGCGTGGACGCGCAGTTCTCCCTCGCCGGGGAGCGGTTGGCGTGGGTGCCGCGCGCGGAGTTCAGTGAGGTGGACTATCCAGTACTCTATGCTGAACCGGTGGGGGTGGTCCTGGACGCGCTGAAGTCCGCCCCGGACCGCCCGACGCTGTGGGCGTCGCTCCCCGATGAGCTTCCCGAGCTCCCCGGTGGGATGCCCGATGAGCATCCCGACGTACTGTGACCGCTTCGACCCAAGGCCCGGCATGACACTCGAACTGACCGTCGCGGACGAGGTCCGCACCCTCGTCCCCGGCTTCACCCACCTCGCGATCGAGGCCCGCGGACTCGTCAACGGCCCCAGCACGGAGGCGAGTTCGGCCCTGCTCGACGACGCCGCGCGCCGCCTCGCCGAGCGACTCGACGGCCGCGCCCCGCACGAGGACCCGCACATGGCGGCGTGGCGTGCCGCGTACTCGGCGTTCGGCGCGAAGCCTTCGCGCACCCGCAACTCCGCCGAGGCCCTGGCCAAGCGCGCCCTCGCGGACGGCGGACTGCCGCGCATCAACGTCCTGGTCGACGTCTACAACGCGATCAGCGTGGCCCACCTGATCCCCGTGGGCGGCGAGGACCTGGACCGCATCCAGGGCGGCATGCGGCTCGTACGCGCCACGGGCGACGAGGAGTTCGTGACGACGGCGGCGGGCGAGCGGGCCGTCGAGCACCCGGACGCGGGCGAGGTCGTCTGGTGCGACGAGGCCGGCGTGACCTGCCGCCGCTGGAACTGGCGCCAGGGCCCCCGCACCCGCCTCACGGAGGACTCGACCAGCGCCCTGTTCCTGCTGGAGTCCCTCGCCCCGATGCCCCAGGCCGACCTGGAGCGCGCGGGCACCGAACTCACCGAACTGATCGAAAAGTTCAGCCCGGGGGCACGGCTGGAGGTACGCGTGGGGGAGTAGGCAGAGGGAGTGGGTACGCGTCGGAGGGGCTCAACAGTGAGCCCCTCCGACGATGCTTTCGGCCCTACTTCGCCGGCTCGGGTGCCGTGCCCCCCAGGTGGGCCGGGACCCACCACGTGTCGTCCGGGCCCTTCGGGCGGACCGGGTAGGCGCGCTGGGCGGCTTCGAGAAGCTCCTGGACCCGCTCGCGCAGCCGGCGCGTGATCGCCCCCGCGTACTGCTCGCGCGGCGCCTCCACGGCCTCGCCGACGCGGATCGTCACCGGGATGTGGCTGCGCTTGAAGTTCCGCGGGCGGCCCTTCGTCCACAGCCGCTGCGTCCCCCACAGCGCCACCGGGATCAGCGGAACCCCGGCCTCCTGGGCCATCCGCGCGGCCCCCGACTTGAAGCTCTTCAGCGTGAACGAGGGCGAGATCGTCGCCTCCGGGAAGACCCCCACGATCTCCCCGGAGCGCAACGACTCGAGGGCGTGCGCGTACGCGGCCTCGCCCTGATTGCGGTCCACCGGAATGTGCTTCATGCCGCGCATCAGCGGACCGGACACCTTGTGCCGGAAGACGGCGTCCTTCGCCATGAACCGCACGAGCCGCTTCTGCGGGCGGGCGGCGAGCCCGGCGAAGATGAAGTCCATGTAGCTGATGTGGTTGCTGACCAGGACCGCGCCACCGGTGCGCGGAATGTGCTCCGCACCCTTCAGGTCGATCTTCAGGTCCAGCGCTTTGAACATGGTGAGCGCGGCACCGATGACCGGACGGTAGACGAGTTCTGCCATGGGGGCGGATCGACCCTTCTGTGCGCCTGGGACGGGTCTCCCCGGCGGGTAAGTTACGGGCCCGTAGGTTTCGGGCGCTGGGCAGATCGTGCCCCATCATCGGCCGAGTAGCCACCCCTCAGGGCGGTGAGCAGGGAGATTCTCGTCACGTACGCCCGTTCGCAGCCGTCCCCCCGAGGCTCAGAGCCGCACCCTCGAACCCCGCCTGAGGAGCAGAAACAGCTCGCACCCGAGGCAGTACGAGAACGCCGCGTTGAGGAACGCCGCCGGTGACTCCCGCTCCACCACCGGCCCGAGCCGCGGCCGCACCGCCGTACGGAACAGCAGCCCGTACGGGGAGCGCTGTACCCCCGCGGCCGCGCCGATCGCGAAGCACAGCCGCCTGCACGGCCAGCAGCCACACGCTGCCGGTGATCAGCACCACGGCGAGCACGACCGTCGTCAGGGCCGCGCCGAACCGGGGTCCGCGTACGTCGATGCCGTCGTCGATGCCGTCGTTGTGATCCACGCGTCAAGCATCGCCCCGGAACCCGTCGCCGGGGAACGGGAATGTTTGCGGTTTCATGAACGCTGCACGTTCCGATGACCGGACTCATGGTGTGTGCGGCGGTGCTCCTCATGGCGAGCGCCTTCGGCCTGCTGCACCGCAAGCGGAGCGGGAGGCTCAAGGTGCGCGACGGCGAACGGGTGCTCGGGGAGCGGGAGTTGGGCGCCGCCCTCGGCGAGCGCGCGACCCTCGTGCAATTCTCCAGCGCCTTCTGCCAGCCCTGCCGGGCCACGCGGCGCACCCTCACCGAGGTCGCCCGACTCGTCCCCGGCGTCGCCCACATCGAGATCGACGCCGAGCAGAACCTCCCCCTCGTCCGCGACCTCGACATCCTGCGCACGCCCACGGTCCTCGTCCTCGACGCCCGGGGCCGGCTGGTGCGCCGTGCGAGCGGGCAGCCGCGCAAGGCGGACGTCCTGGCCGCCCTCGGCGAAGCCGTCTGAGCGAAGCCGTCTGAGCGGAGCCGTCCAAGCGGAAGCGGTGCCCCGAGGGCGTGTTGACCGCGACCCGGAGGGGGAAGCCGAGGGCGCGTGAGCCTGCTCCCACATCGCGGTACCCACTTGACTGCACCCCGCAGCTATCGTCAGCCTGACTCCATGCCGCAGGAAATCCTTCTCTACGAGCGCGCCGACGTCGACCTCGGCCGCCATGCGAGCGCGCGCTGTCCGGGGCGTTGAGCAGCCACGGCCCTCGTACACCACGGCAGAAGGACAACTCCATGACGGCCTCGCCCGACCTCCGTACCCCGCAGCTCGCCTCGCCCGATCTGCTCCGCTCGGTCTTCCGCCGGCACGCCGCGGGCGTCGCGGTGATCACCGCCGGCGGCCCCGCGGGACCGGTCGGCTTCACCGCCACCTCCCTCAGCTCGGCCGCCGCCGAGCCGCCCCTCCTCTCTTTCGGCATCGGCACCGGCTCCTCCAGCTGGCCCGTGATCGCCGAGACCGAGTACGTCGGCGTGCACATACTCGGCGAGCATCAGCAGGACCTCGCCTCGACGTTCGCCCGCAGCGGAGCCGACCGCTTCGCCCCGCCCACCCGCTGGCACGAGGGCCCCGAGGGAGTGCCGGTCCTGGACGACGTCCTCGCCTGGCTGGTCTGCCGGATCGTGGCCCGCGTACCGGCCGGCGACCACCGGCTCGTGCTCGGCCAGGTCGTCGTCGGCGACCCCGCCGGAGCGGGCCGCCCGCTCCTCTACCACCAGGGCCGATTCACCGCCCTGCGGGACTGAGCCGAGCCGCCCGGCGGGACGGACGCGGGCGCCTGCCGGGCGTTGGCAACGTCACAGTGCTGAGCGCTTGCTTAATGGGCAGGCTGTGGATGTACTAGCTAGTAACATTTCGATCGGAGCGCGGGTCGCCCCGACCGGGATCCGCCTCTTCAGGCGCCTATGCTGCCTGTAATAAGGCAGCAGCCCAGAAATGACGATGCAGTAGGAGAGCCGGCGTGAGCTTGAGGATCGTTGTCTGTGTGAAGTACGTGCCCGACGCCACCGGCGACCGGCACTTCACCGATGACCTGACCGTCGACCGCGAGGACGTGGACGGCCTGCTGTCGGAGCTCGACGAGTACGCGGTCGAGCAGGCCCTGCAGATTGCGGACGAGGCCGACGACGCGGAGATCACCGTCCTGACCGTGGGTCCGGAGGACGCCAAGGACGCGCTGCGCAAGGCGCTGTCGATGGGCGCCGACAAGGCTGTGCACGTCGAGGACGACGACCTGCACGGCACGGACGTCATGGGCACGTCGCTGGTCCTTGCCAAGGCCATCGAGAAGACCGGTTACGACCTGGTCATCGCCGGTATGGCGTCCACCGACGGCACCATGGGCGTGCTGCCGGCGATCCTGGCGGAGCGCCTCGGCGTCCCGCAGGTCACGCTGCTCTCCGAGGTCTCCGTCGAGGACGGCGTCGTCAAGGGCCGCCGTGACGGCGACACCGCCTCCGAGCAGCTGGAGGCTTCGCTTCCGGCCGTCGTGTCGGTGACGGACCAGTCGGGCGAGGCCCGCTACCCGTCGTTCAAGGGCATCATGGCCGCCAAGAAGAAGCCGGTGGAGTCCCTGGACCTGGACGACCTGGACGTCGAGGCCGAGGAAGTCGGCCTGGAGGGCGCCTGGACGAAGGTCGACGAGGCCGCCGAGCGTCCGGCCCGTACCGCCGGCACGATCGTCAAGGACGAGGGCGAGGGCGGCAAGCAGCTGGCCGAGTTCCTCGCGGGCCAGAAGTTCATCTGAGCCCCGCAGAGCAGGTCGAGCCCCTCACCGTTTTTCTTCGCAACGCAGGAGAGAAGAAGTCCCATGGCTGAAGTTCTGGTCTACGTCGACCACGTGGACGGCGCCGTCCGCAAGCCCACCCTCGAACTCCTCACCCTGGCCCGCCGCCTGGGCGAGCCCGTCGCCGTCGCCCTGGGCAACGGCGCCGCCGACACCGCCGCCGCGCTCGCCGAGCACGGTGCGGTGAAGGTCCTCACCAACAACGCCGCCGAGTTCGGCGAGTACCTCGTCGTCCCGAAGGTGGACGCGCTGCAGGCCGCCTACGAGGCCGTCCAGCCCGCCGCCGTCCTGGTGCCCTCGTCCGCCGAGGGCAAGGAGATCGCGGCCCGCCTCGCGGTCCGCATCAAGTCCGGCATCATCACCGACGCCGTGGACCTGGAGGCGGGGGACGAGGGCCCGGTCGCGACGCAGTCCGCGTTCGCCGCGTCCTTCACCACCAAGTCCCGCATCACGCAGGGCACCCCGGTCATCACGGTCAAGCCGAACTCGGCCGCCGTGGAGGCCGCCCCGGCCGCCGGCGCGGTCGAGGCCCTGACCGTGTCCTTCTCGGACGCCGCCACGGGTACGAAGGTCGTCGCGCGCACGCCGCGTGAGTCGACCGGCCGTCCGGAGCTGACCGAGGCCGCGATCGTGGTCTCCGGTGGCCGCGGCGTCAACGGCGCCGAGAACTTCGCGATCATCGAGGCCCTCGCCGACTCGCTCGGCGCGGCCGTCGGCGCCTCGCGTGCCGCGGTGGACGCCGGCTGGTACCCGCACTCGAACCAGGTCGGCCAGACCGGTAAGAGCGTGTCCCCGCAGCTGTACATCGCGTCCGGCATCTCCGGTGCGATCCAGCACCGCGCCGGTATGCAGACCTCGAAGACGATCGTGGCGATCAACAAGGACGCCGAGGCCCCGATCTTCGACCTGGTCGACTACGGCGTGGTCGGCGACCTCTTCGAGGTCGTCCCGCAGCTCACCGAAGAGGTCAACTCCCGCAAGGGCTGAGCCTGTTCGCAACCGAAGGCCCCCGGGACCGCCCGGGGGCCTTCGGGCGTTCCCGCGCCGTTACGCGAGCGTGTGCGTGGCCTGCACGGGCAGGTGGTCGCTCGGGAACTGGCCGTCGAGGCTGAAGGTGTTGATCACCGCCGTGTGCGTGATGACCTGCGGCGAGGTGAGGATCCAGTCGATCCGGTCGCCGCCCGGCGTGAGCGGCTTGTAGCCGTGGAACGTGGCGTACAGCTCGCTGCGTTCGGCCGCGGCGTCCCAGGAGTCCACCAGGCCGGCGCCGAGCATCGTGTCGTACACCGGGTTCTTGTGGGCCGGGACGTTGAAGTCGCCGGTGACGATCAGCGGGAGCGCGCGGTCGAGGCGGCCGATGCGCGCGGCCGTGAGTTCGGCGGCACGCGCGCGTGCGTACTGACTGGCGTTGTCCAGGTGGGTGTTGAGGAAGTAGAACTGCCTGCCGCCGTCGAGGAGGTCGCGGAAGCGGACCCACGTGACCATGCGGATGGAGCCGCCGCCCCAGGTGTTGGAGCCGATCACGTCCGGGGTGTCGGAGAGCCAGAAGTGGTCGAACTCCAGGGGCTCCAGGCGGCGGGTGTCGAAGAAGACCGCCATGAACTCGTCCCGGCTGCCGCCGGCGCGTCCGGTGCCGATCCAGTCGTACTGCGGGCCGAGGTCGGCGTGGATGTCCCTGAGCTGCCCGTAGAGGCCCTCCTGGGTGCCGAGCGCGTGCGGGCGCTCCAGGCGCAGGAGTTCACGGGTGACGGGGCGGCGCTCGGGCCAGCTGTTGGGCGGAGTGTCGGAGGCGAAGCGTAGATTGAACGACATGGTGCGCAGCGGGCCGTCGGCCTCCTGGGCGTCGTGCGCTGCGGCGTGGGCGGGGGCGGATAACGCGCCGGTGGCCAGAGGCGTGGCCAGGGCGGCGCCGAGGGCGGTCTTCAGTCCGCGTCTGCGGCTGAGGGTGCGGTCGTGAGGCACGTGTGCTCCTTCCGTCGCGGGTCAGCATGCGGGGGGCGCCGCCGATGCTGTGAGGCGCGCGCGAGACAGAAGTGAACGGAACTGGGCCGAGGTGGTGAACGGTGCAGGTCCAGGGAGAAAGGGGGTGTTGACCAGGTGGAAGGTACACAGATAACTTCGCTATACGGATTGTTGATTCCGTGAAGCGGAAAAACGTGACGTGGAGGGTGTAAGGATGGGTCAGCAAGAGCAGGTGGCGACGAGCCTCGCGGGCGCGGTCAGCGAGGGCATCAGCGCTTCCCTCGCCCCGGTGGACGCCGAGTTGGAGCGCCGCTACCCAGGCGACCCGGGCACCCGCCAGCCGGTCCACACCGTGTACGTGCCGGGCGAGGTCTTCGCCGCCGACACCGTCCGCAGCTGGGGCGACCGCGCCCTCGCCGCACTCGACGAGCACGCCCCCGACGCCGCCACCTTCGCCGCGGCCGTCGGCCTGAGCGACGAGCTGGCCGAGCAGGTCTACGGCCGCGTCCGCGCCAAGCTGGAGCGCGAGCCGATCGAAGACCTCCGCGTGGACTTCGAGGACGGGTACAAGGGCAAGGACGAGGACCAGGACGCCGCCCGCGCCGCCCGACTGATCGCCGAGGCCTATGAGAACGGCACCGCCGCGCCGTACATGGGCATCCGCATGAAGTGCATGGAGTCCCCGGTCCGCGACCGCGGCATCCGCACGCTCGACGTCTTCCTGTCCGGCCTGATGGAGGCCGGCGGCCTGCCCGACGGCCTCGTCCTGACCCTGCCGAAGGTGACGTACACCGAGCAGGTCACCGCCATGGTGCGGCTCGTCGAGGAGTTCGAGAAGGCGCGCGGCCTGGAGCCCGGCCGGATCGGCTTCGAGATCCAGATCGAGACCAGCCAGTCCATCCTCGCCGCCGACGGCACCGCCACCGTCGCCCGCATGATCGACGCCGCCGAGGGCCGCGCCACCGGCCTGCACTACGGCACGTTCGACTACAGCGCCTGCCTCGGCGTCTCCGCCGCCTACCAGGCCAGTGACCACCCGGCCGCCGACCACGCCAAGGCGATCATGCAGGTCGCCGCCGCCGGCACCGGAGTCCGCGTCTCCGACGGCTCCACCAACGTCCTCCCGGTCGGCTCCACGGCCCACGTCCACGAGGCCTGGAAGCTGCACTACGGCCTGACCAGGCGCGCCCTGTCCCGCGCCTACTACCAGGGCTGGGACATGCACCCGGCGCACATCCCCACCCGGTACGCCGCGGTGTTCGCGTTCTACCGCGAGGGCTTCGAGGCCGCCGCCAAGCGCCTGTCCGCGTACGCGAACCAGGTCGACGGTGACGTGATGGACGAGCCCGCCACCGCCAAGGCCCTCAGCGGCTACCTGCTGCGCGGCCTCGACTGCGGCGCCCTGGACATCGCCGAGGTCGCCCGCCTGACCGGCCTGACCCGCGCCGACCTGGAGGGCTTCTCCTCGCCGCGCCGCGCCGCCCTGACGGCATCGGCCCAGTAACGGCGGCCTCACCTGTCACCGCCGCCCCTTAGTCTGTACGCGGGTTTCCACGCCGGGGCCCGGCCCCCGGCGTGCAGGAGAAGGCGTTACTGAGGAGCGGGGCAGCGGTGGCTTCGGGGGAGAACCAGCAGGGTGACGGCGTCGGCCGGCTGCTCGCGGGGCGGTACCGCGTCCAGGAGCAGCTCGGCCGCGGCGGCATGGGCGTCGTCTGGCGCGCCGTCGACGAGGTCCTGGGTCGCCCGGTGGCCGTCAAGGAACTGCGGACGTTCACGGACGCGGCGGCCGCCGAGCTGGCCGCGCTCCGCACGCGCATGCAGCGCGAGGCCAGAGCCGCCGCCCGGATCCGGCACACCGGCGTCATCGCCGTGCACGACGTCGCGGAGGTCGACGGCCGCCCGCTGATCGTCATGGAGCTGGTCGACGGCCCGTCCCTGGACGACGTGCTGCGCGAGCGGGGCACGCTCCCGCCGCGCGAGGCCGCCGCGATCGGCGCGAAGGTCATGGCCGCCCTCGCCGCCGCCCACGAGGCCGGCGTCCTGCACCGCGACGTCAAGCCGGGCAACATCCTGCTCGAACGCGGCGGGCGCGTCGTGCTCACCGACTTCGGCATCGCCATGGTCGACGACCCGGGCGACGGCAACTCCACCAACCTCACCCGCAGCGGCGAACTCGTCGGCTCCCTGGACTACTTGGCGCCCGAGCGGGCCCAGGGCCACGAACCAGGCCCGGCCTCCGACATCTGGGCGCTCGGCGCGACGCTGTACGGCACGGTCGAGGGCAACGCCCCCTTCCGTCGCACCTCCACGTGGTCCACGCTCACGGCGATCGTCAGCGAGCCGCTGCCCGCACCGGTCCAGGCCGGTCCGCTCGGGCCGGTCCTGCAGCAGCTCATGGCGAAGGACCCGCAGGCCAGGCCCGACGCCGAGACGGCCCAGCGGCTCCTGACGGCGGTCGCGGAGTCGGAGCGGGACGAGGACACGACGATCCTGCGCCCCGGCGCCCGGCCCGGCGCGGTTCCGCCGGGCGCGGTTCCGCCCGGTTCCGCCACTCAAGGCCCCGGTGCCGCCTCGCCCGTGCACGGCGCGCCCACGGTCGGCGTCGGCGGCGGCTCGTACGGCCCTGGCGGCCCTGGCGGCCCCGGCGGCTCGTACGGGCTCAACGACCCTTATGCGCCCGGCCAGTTCGGGGCGGGCGGCGGGGGCGTGAACCCGCAGAACGGCGCGGACACGCCCAACGGGTCGGACACCCCGCTGGTCACTCCCGTCCCCGGCGCCTCGGGGCCGCGGAAGCGGCGGCGGGCGCTGATCGTGGCGGCGGCCGTCCTCGCGGTGCTCGCGGCGGGCGGCGGCGGGTACGCGTGGCTGGCCGGGGCGGAAGGGGAGCGCGTCGAGGCGGGCGGGACGGCGTCGCCGAGCGCGCCCGAGTCGCCGTCGCCGGACGCGAGCCCGTCGAAGTCGGGCAGGCCGAAGCCGACCGAGCAGAGCGACAAGTCCCCGTCGCCGTCGGCGAGTTCACCGGACGGCTCGGCCGACAAGCCCGGCGAGGACGCCTCCAGGCCCGCGGCGGACGGCGGCGCCTCGGGCGGGGCCGACGGCGGCACGGACGGCGGCTCGTCCGACGGCGGCACGACGGGCGGCTCGGGCGGTACGACGGGCGGCGAGGGCGGCTCGGGCGGTTCCGGCACGTCCGGCTCGTCGGGCGGCGGCGCCGAGCCCGCCCCGGTCTGCCATCCGGCGGGCGGCGGCAAGTACGACTGCACGGTGTGGCGCACGGCCGACTCGTACACCGCGTCCGGCGCGAAGGTGGGCGTGCTGAACGCGGGCACCAACTATTTCTACTGCCAGCAGAACTTGGGCCGCCGCGAGACGTACCAGGGCTGGACCAACGTGTGGTGGGCCAAGACCGACGACGACAGCGGCAACACGAACGTCTTCGTCAGCGACGTCTACATCAAGGGCGGGGAGAACGACAAGCCGCTGCCGGGCCTGCCGGTCTGCTGACCTACTGGCGCTCGGCGCCCAGGAGTCGGTCGCCGAGCGCCGTCCTGCGGTACAGCACCTGGCGGCCGTGCCGGGCGCGGGCCACGAGGCCGGTCGCGTACAGGACCCGCAGGTGCTGGGAGACCGCGCTGGGCGTGACCCGGAAGCGCCGGGCGAGCTCCACCGTGGCCAGGGGCTCCTCCAGGTGTGCGAGCAGCCGGGCCCGGGTGGCGCCGAGCAGTTCTGTGAGCGCGCCCGTCGGCGTGGCCGGTGGGGTGTCCGACCACAGCGTGCCGACGCCGCGGCTCGGGTAGGCGAGCACCGGGGCGACCTCCGACGTGACCGGCGGGGCGGGTTTGTGCGCGAACACCGACGGTACGAGCAGCAGCCCGCGCCCGTCGCCCGGTGTGCGGAAGCCGCCGCCGATCACGCGGTGCACCTCCAGCACGCCATCGCGCCAGCGCAGGTCCGGATGCATGTCGGCGAACATCAACCGCAGCCCGCCGGTGGCCAGTTGACGCGCCCGGTACGTCATGTCGGCCTCCAGGACGAGGCGGATCTGCGGCCACCAGGGCGCGATCGCCACCTGCCAGTACGCCTCCAGAAGCCGGCAGAGCTCGTCCCGCAGCGCGCACACCGCCGCGTCGCCGCCACCGGACGCCGCCGCGCGCAACGGCTCCGGCAGCGGGTCGGGCTCGTGCGTGTCCAGAAGGCCACGCCGTACGACCGCGGGCGGGGTGTCCCGTACGACGGCCAACTGCTCGGTGACCGAGGCGAAGTGGGTGACCGGGCGCGGGGTGAGGAAGTCCGGCAGGGTACGGCGGCGGGCCACCACGGAGAGCAGCAACTCCGTGTCCAGACCGCCGAGTCGGCCGACCACCGCGCGGCGCCATGGCAGGTGCAGCGCGGACAGGCCGGGCTCCCGCAGCACCCGCAGGCTCATCACGGTCTCGTGCAGCGGGGACAGGGCGAACCGGGTGTCGGCCACATCGCCGGCCCCGAGCACGAAGCTGCTGAACATTGAGCCATACGCTACATCGATACCGCGCGGACCCGGCCGGGGCTGGGATACGGGCATGACAGCGACGCCTACGAAGGCAGTGCCCTCGAAGTCGGAAACACCGGAGTCGGAATTCACGGGGTCGGAAACACCGGAGTCGGAATCCCCGGAGTCGGAATTCACGGGGTCGGATTCCCTGGAGTCCACGCAGGCGGCCCGTCCGCTCGTGCTCAGCAGGCGGCTGCTCCTGCTGCTCGCCCTCACCTGTGCCGTGGCCGTGGGCAACCTCTACTTCGCGCAGGCCCTGACCCCGCTGGTCGCCGCCGGGCTCGGCGTCACGCCCGACACGGCGGCCCTCGCGGTCACGGCCACCCAAGTCGGGTACGCGGCAGGGAACTTCCTCCTCGTACCGCTCGGCGACCGCCTGCAGCACCGGCGGCTGCTCGCGGTGCTGCTGACGCTGAGCGGCGCCGGGCTGCTCGCGGCCGGGCTCGCGCCGACGCTGCCGCTGCTCGTCGCCGCGTCCGCCGCCGCGGCCCTCACCGGAGTCGCCGCGCCCCTGATCGTCCCGCTGGCGGCGGGGCTCGTGGCGCCGGACCGGCGCGGCGCGGTGTCGGGGATGCTGGCCAGCGGGTCCATCGGCGGGATGCTGCTCTCCCGGGCGTTCGGCGGGGCGCTCGCGGAGGCGCTGGGCTGGCGCGCGCCGTACCTGGTGGCCGCCGCGGCGATGCTGCTCCTGGCCTGGCTCCTCGCCCGCGCACTGCCTCCCGGTACGTCCCCTTCCGCGCCCGGCGGTTACCTCGCACTCCTCCGCTGCACCCTCCAACTCCTCCACTCCGAACCGGAGTTGCGGCGCTCCGGCTTCTACCAGGCCACGGTGTTCGCCGGGTTCTCCGCGGTCTGGACGGGCCTCGCGCTGCTGCTCGCGGGACCGGCGTACGGGTTCGGCGCCCGGGCCGTCGGCCTGCTGGCGCTCGTCGGGGCGGTCACGATGGTCGCCACGCCGCTCGCCGGACGGCTCACCGACCGGCACGGGCCGGACCCGGTCAACCTGGTCTGCCTGCTCGGCACCCTCGCCTCCGCGCCGGTCCTCGCGGTCGGGGCGCTGGGCGGGGCCGCGGGGATCGGGGCGCTGGTCGCCGGGACGCTGCTGCTCGACGTGGCGATGCAGTGCGGCATGGTCGCCAACACCACCCGCATCCAGTCCCTGCGCGACGACGCCCGCAGCCGTCTGAACACCGCCTACATGACCTGCGCCTACCTCGGCGGCAGCGCGGGCTCCTGGCTCGGCGCCCGGGCCTGGGACACGGCCCGCTGGCCGGGCGTGTGCGCCCTCCTCGCGGCTTTCGCGACGGCGGCGCTCGTGTGGCACGCGTCGGCGGTACGCGGCGGGCGCCGGAAAAGGGCGCTACGAGGCGGGCGCCGGGCGGGGCGGTAAGGGCGGGCGGCGGCCGGGCCGGGGCGTCCCTCGGCTGGGTCGTTCGGGGGCGGTCGGCGGTAGGCGGTAGGCGGTAGGCGGTGCCTGACGTCCGGGCCTGCGCGCGTGCCGGTCCGGCCGCAACTCTCAGCCCGCAGGCGGCAGTTCCCCCGAGCCGCGGGCCACCAGGCGGGTCGGGAGTTCGATGCGCTCAGGGCTCGCGTGGGCGCCGTCGAGGCGGTGGAAGAGGCGTTCCGCCGCTGTGCGGCCGAGTTGCGCGGCGTCCTGGGCGATCACCGTCACGCCGGGGCGCAGGAGGTCCGCCAGCTCGAAGTCGTCGAAGCCGACCAGGGCCACCGGGCGGTCGGCGTCGGCGAGGTCCGCGAGGACCCGTACGACCGTGACCGTCACGCGGTTGTTGCCCGCGAAGATCGCCGTGACCGGCTCGGGCCCGGACAGTGTCGACTCGGCCGCCGACCGCACCCGCTCCGGCGCCGTCGAGCCGAGCCACACCCACGAGTCGTGCACCGGAAGCCCCGCGTCCGCCATCGCGGCGCGATACCCGCGCAGGCGCTCGGCGGCCGTGTGGATGCGCGGCTGGTCGCCGATGAAGCCGATCCTGCGGTGGCCGTGCGCGATCAGATGCGCCACGCCGTCCCGCGCCCCGCCGAAGTTGTCGGAGAGCACCACGTCCGCGTCGATCCGGCCGGCCGGGCGGTCCACGAAGACCGTGGCGACGCCGGCCCGCAGCTCCGGCTCCAGATAGCGGTGGTCGTCCCCGGCCGGGATGACCACGAGCCCGTCGACCCGGCGGGCGCACAGCGCGAGCACCAACTCCTGCTCGCGGTCCGGGTCTTCGGCGCTGGAACCGTTGATGAGCAGGGCGCCGTGCGCGCGGGCGACCTCCTCGACGGCGCGGCTGAGCGGCCCGTAGAACGGGTCGGCGAGGTCTTCGAGTACGAGCCCGATGCTGGCGGTGCGGCCCTTGCGGAGGACCCGGGCGCTGTCGTTGCGGCGGAAGCCGAGGGCGTCGATCGCCTCCTGCACGCGGCGTTCCGTGTCGGGCGTGACGCCGGGTTCGCCGTTGACGACGCGGGACACCGTCTTGAGGCCGACGCCTGCGCGTGCGGCGACGTCCTTCATCGTGGGACGGTTGCCGTAGCGGTGGTCGGGGCGAGCGGTCTGGGCCACGTGTGCTGTCCTGTTCCTGTGCAACGGTCCCTCGTGGGTCTCGGCGCCCCCGCACGGCGAGGGTTCCGGCGCCCCGCGAGGCTCGGCGGCTCCGCCGGACCGGCCGCTGACGGCCGTTGACGGGCCGCGGACCGGCCGACGGGAACGTGCCGTCGAGCATAGAGCCTAGACAACGTTGTCAGTCTCGGTGGAGACTGTTCTCCGGGCTTCCGTCCGCCTCTCTCACCTGGAGATCCGACTCTGATGCAGAACGACATCGTCGCCGCGCTCGACATCGGCGGCACCAAGATCGCCGGTGCGCTCGTGGATCTCCACGGCCGCATCCTGGTGCGGGCGCAGCGGCCGACCCCGGCGCAGGAGGACGGCGAGACGGTGATGCGGGCCGTCGAGGCGGTCGTCGCGGAGCTGTCCGGGTCGGAGCACTGGCCGCGCGCCCGCGCCCTCGGCATCGGCAGCGCGGGGCCCGTGGACGCGTCGAAGGGCACGGTCAGTCCGGTCAACGTGCCCGGCTGGCGCGGCTTTCCGCTGGTCGAGCGGGTGGTGGCCGCGAGCGGCGGCCTTCCGGTCGAGCTGATCGGCGACGGTGTGGCCATCACCGCGGCCGAGCACTGGCAGGGCGCCGCGCAGGGGTACGACAACGCCCTCTGCATGGTCGTGTCGACGGGCGTCGGCGGCGGCCTCGTCCTCGGCGGCCGGCTGCACCCGGGGCCGACGGGCAACGCCGGGCACATCGGCCACATCAGCGTGGATCTGGACGGCGACCCGTGTCCTTGCGGGGCGCGCGGTTGCGTGGAGCGGATCGCGAGCGGCCCGAACATCGCGCGCCGCGCCGTACGCGACGGCTGGTGCCCGGGACCGGACGGCGACAGCTCGGCGGCCGCGGTGGCCGCGGCGGCCCGCGCGGGCGACCCGGTGGCGCGCGCGTCCTTCGAACGCGCCGCCCAGGCCCTCGCCGCCGGGATCGCCGCGACGGCGACGCTCGTGGAGATCGACATCGCCGTGATCGGCGGGGGAGTGGCCAAGGCGGGCGACGTCCTGTTCGTGCCGCTGCGCCGCGCCCTGCGCGACTACGCCACGCTGTCCTTCGTCAGCGGCCTGACCGTCGCCCCGGCCGTCACGGGCACGGACGCGGGCCTGATCGGCGCGGCGTCCGCGGCGCTGGGGGCACGGGGACGGCGGCCGGTGGTGGCGTAGGGCCCGAGGGCGGCGCCCCGCGCGGCCTCGGTCAGATGCCGGGGGCGTACGACACCACCAGCGCGCCCAGGGAAAGCGCGAGCATGCCGAGGCAGTTGACCCAGAACTCGGTCTTCAGGAAGCGCGCGCGGATGTGTGCGTACGAGGCGGCGAGGAAGTAGCAGACGACGCCGGCGTTGGCCGCGGCGCCGACGCCCGCCGCCTGGATCCCGGCGACGAGTCCGGCGGCGGCGAGGAGTTTGACCGCGATCAGCGACCACCACCAGTCCTCGGGGAAGCCGACGCCGTGCAGGCAGGCGCGGATGAACGCGGGCGGGCGGACGGACAGTGCCGCGTCACCGGCGAGCACGGCCGCGAGCACGGCCTGCGGCCACCACGGGTCGGCTGTGAGGGTCATCGCTGCTCGCTTTCTTCGTGTGCGTGCTTCTCGTGGTGCGCGGTGAGGAATTCGACGACGGCGACCAGGTCCTCGACGGGCCCGCTCGCGTCCGGCTCGCCGCTGCCCGCGCCGACGAACAGCGCGCCGAGGTAGGCGAGATGAATCGTGGTCGCGGCCCGCCCGGCGGCGTCCGGGGCGAAGTCGGCCCGTACGAGGACGTCGCTGATCTCGCGCCGGAGGAGCGTGGCGAGCTCGTCGAACACGCCCGCCGCGTAGCGGCCGGTGACGAGGCCGGCGGCGTAGTGGCGGGTCAGCTGCGGGTCCTCGGCGAAGAGGGCGACGAACGGCGCGAAGAGGGCGAGGACTTCGTCGGCGAGGCGGGGCGGGCGAGCCGGCGGCGGGACGGGCGGGGCTTCCGCGCGGGTCCGGTGCAGGTCGGCGATGCGCTGGTCGAACAGCTCGACCAGCAGGGCCGCCTTGTCCCCGACGGCCATCACGGTGCCGACGCTGACGCCTGCCTCCGCTGCGATGTCCCGCACGGTGGTCGCCTCGAATCCCCGGGTCCCGAAGAGCTCCCCGGCGGCGGCGAGCACGCGGCCCCGGGTCGCGGCCCGTTGTTCCTTACGGGAGGTCATGGGGGTGCCGAGCCGTTCGCTGAACGCGTTCACTGAACATGTTCGGGCAGTAGTCCGGGGCGGAGAAGGCGTCAATGGTCGTACGCGGAGCGGGAGTTGCCGAGAAGGGGAGGAAACGGACGGTGGCGGCGTCGATGTCCTGCGGGTCGAAGCGGAGCGGGCGGACGTCAGCCGTCAGTCGGCCCGCCCCGGGCGGAGTTCCCGGAGTGGCGTGCCGCCGTCGATGAAGATGCGGCCTCCGGGGGCCAGGGCCGCCGTGATGCGGTACAGGGCGCGGGTGCCCGCCTCCGGGTGCCGGCCGTCCAGGGCGCCGACCCGGAACGCGTAGACGAGGTCGAACGGCCCCTCGCCGGGCAGCGGCTCGAACTCCTCGGCCGCGCACTGCCGTACCGTCAGGCGGCCCGCCGCGATCTCCGCCGCGCAGGAGCTCCGGGCGAGGGCCACGGCCGCCGCCGACCGGTCGATCGCCACGACGTGCCCGGTGTCGAGCCGTGCGGCCACGGCACGCGCGGCGGCTCCCGGCCCGCAGCCGATCTCGAGCACCCGCAGATGGGGCGCCAGCGGAAGCGCCGCGACCGCCGCGGCGAGGCGAGGGGAGAGGGACGGCATAGGGACGACGGTACTCCGGAATCGCCGCGCGGGGCTCGGTAACCTGCCCCCGTGACCCCAACCACCCCTCCCCGTACGCCCGTTGACCGGCACCCGACCACCGCCACGCCCCCGGCCCCGCATCCGTGCACCCCGAGCCTCCGCACCCCGCGCCTCCACCTGGACCCGTACCGGCCGGAGGACGAGGAGGACTTCGTCGCGCTCTTCCGTCAGGAGCGGGTGCACCGGTGGATGGGGGACGGGACCACGTCCGAGGAGCGGGACCGGGCGCTGTTCGGGCGGATCTTCAGCAAGGTGTACGCGCGGCGGCTGTTCGACGTGTGGGCCGTGCGGCACGAGGGGCGGTACGCCGGGCACGCCGAGATCAAGCCGACCGAGGAGAGCGGCGGACACGAGATCGTCTACGCCCTGCATCCCGACGCCTGGGGCCGGGGCCTCGGCGGGGAGCTCGCGCGGGCCGTGCTGGACCACGGCTTCGGCACCCTCGGTCTGACCGAGGTGCACGCCACGGTGGCCGCCCCGAACGAGGCCTCCCTCGCGCTGCTGCACAAGCTCGGCTTCGTGCACGTACGCGATCTCGCCGAGGAGGACGGCAGCACCACCCGGCTGCTCACCCTCGAAGCCCCACGCACGGCTCCGCGCACGGCACCGCGCAAGGTCCTGCCCGAGTCCCAGCCCGAGGCCGTGTCCGAGGCCCCGCCGGTCTGACCGGCCCCGGCACACGGGCGGCGGCACGGGCGACACGCCCGACATGCACGCCCCGCGCAGGCCGATTAACGTCGTGGCACGTGCTCGACACCCGAGACACGCGCGCTTCGGCGGCACCGGCGTGAGGCAGGGCAGATGACCGAACTGGGCGGGAAGATATCGGCGTTGATGCCGCGCGCCCGGCGCGATCTCGCGGAGCTCGTCGCCATCCCCTCGGTCGCCGACCCGCTCCAGTACCGGCCGCAGGAGTGCCGCAGGGCCGCCCAGTGGGTTGCCGACGCGTTCACCGAGGCCGGGTTCCGGGACGTGCACCTCGCCGAGACCCCCGACGGCAGCCACGCCGTCCTCGGCCACCGCCCGCCCCCGCACGGCGCCCCCACGGTGCTGCTGCACTGCCACTACGACGTGCATCCCCCGCTCGACGAGTCCGCCTGGACGTCCCCGCCGTTCACGCTCACCGAACGCGACGGGCGCTGGTACGGGCGGGGCGCGGCGGACTGCAAGGGCAACATCGTGATGCACCTGACCGCGCTGCGCGCCCTCGGCGAGGACATACCCGTCGGCCTGAAGTTCGTCGCGGACGGCTCCGAGGAGCAGGGCACCGGCGCTCTGGAGCAGTACGTCGCCGAGCATCCGGAACAGTTCCTCGCCGACGCCGCCCTGGTGTGCGACACCGGCAACGCCGAGGCCGGCACCGGCTCCGCGACCGTGTCGCTGCGCGGCCGCGCCTCCCTCGTCGTCACCGTCGAGACGCTGCGGAGGCCCGTGCACGCGGGCATGTTCGGCGGCCCCGCCCCCGACGCCCTCGCCGCGCTCATCCAGCTCCTCGCCTCCCTCCGCGACCCCGACACCGGCGCCACACGCGTCAACGGCCTCGACTGCGCGGGCAGTTGGGGGGGAGCGGGCTACGACGCGGAGCGGTTCCGCACCGACGCGGGCGTGCTCGACGGCGTACGCCTCACCGGAGCCTCAGCCTCAGCGGCGGCGTCAGCCGGCCCAGGAACCGGAACCGGAACCGAGGGCGCCGCAGCAGCCGGGAGCGTCGCCGACGACCTGTGGGCGCGCCCCGCCGTCACCGTCCTCGGCATCGACTGCCCGCCCGTGGTCGGCTCCCGCGAAGCCGTGCCCGCACGGGTCCGCGCCCGCGTGAGCCTGCGCGTCCCGCCCGGCACCGAACCGGCCGCCGCGCTCGCCGCACTCACCGAGCACCTCACCGACGCCGTGCCCTGGGGCGCCCGCGTCAGCGTCGAACCGGAAGGCGCCGTGGCCCCGTTCCGCGCCGCGACCGACGGCCCCGCGTACGCCGCGCTCGGCTCGGCGATGCGGCAGGTGTACGGGAAGCCGCTCGTGTTCCTCGGGCAGGGCGGGGCGATCCCGCTGTGCACCGTGCTCGCCGAGGCGTTCCCGCGCGCCGAGATCGTCCTCATGGGCGTGGCCGAGCCGAGCTGCCGGATCCACGCGCCGGACGAGTCCGTCGACCCCGCGGAGATCGAGCACATGGCGCACGTGGAGGCCCTGTTCCTGCGCGAGTACGCCGCCGCCCGCCGCCGCTGAGGCGGTACGGGCGCCACCGACCGGTTCCCGGCCCGCCTGGGCCGAGGGACCGCAGAGCGGGCGGGGAAGTCCGATGAGGCCCGGACTTCCCCGCCCCTCCATGCGCCCACCATGCGGCTCAACGCTGATCGGCGAGGCGACGGCCGCCCTCCAGGAGGGTCTTCAGGGCGGAGAGGATCATGACCCAGCCGCCGCTGACGCTCTCCAGCATCTTGCTGTCGGGGCTGTCGAAACCGTCGTGCGTGAGGGTCAGCTTCACCCCGGCGGAGGCCTCCTCGGCGGGCTCGATGTCGAAGGCGACCCGGGACCGCTCCCTGACGGCCCGCTCCCACTCCTCGTCCGAGGTGATGCCGATCATCTCCCGGTGCATGGGCTGCAGCGTGTGCCAGGTGTACGCGAGCCGCCGGCCGGGCTTCGCCTCCAGGACGCGCTGGCCGAGCTCCTCCGCCTCGCCGTCCGGGCCCATCTGCCACTTGACGGTCGAGCCGACCTCCCACGTCGAGAGCGGGCCCCAGCCGTCCATGTACTGCTTGACGAACTCCCAGTCGGTGAGCGCCTCGTAGAGCTTCTCCGGGGTGGTCTGGATGTAGATCACGTACACGAACTCGGGGCTGCTCTGGCTCATGGCTGGCGCTTCCTTCCGCATTCCGCTCGGGGCGGGCCTGTGCGTACGTGCCTGTGCGTACGGCCCGGCCAGTAGCTTCGCGGGCCCGCCGGACGGCCCCGGTCAGGCGCGCCGACTCGGGAGCGGCCGTGGCGGAAGGTGTCGTTCCGGGCCGTCGTGGTGCGGTCCAGGCCGCCGTGGTGCGGGTCAGTCCGTCCAGTGCGCGGGCCGCGTCACCGTGTCGGGCAGCTGCGTGCGACCGTCACCGCGGGCCGCGTTGACCTGCGCCTGGGTGAGGAAGAGGGCGCCGCGCAGATCCGCGCCCGTGAGGTCGGCGTCCCGCAGGTCGGCGCCGATGAGGTCGGCCGTGCGCAGGTCGGCGCCCGCGAGGTCGGCGGCGATCAGGAGGGCGCCGCGGAGGTTGGCGCCGCGCAGGTCGGCGCGGCGCAGGCGGGCGCCCATCAGGTCGGCGCCGCGGTGGTTCCGCTTCTTGCCGGGGACGGCGGCGCGGGCCAGTTCGCTCGCCCGCAGCAGGTGGACGTTGACCTCCCCGCGCAGCGCGGGCACGTCCACCGCGGTGACCGTCGCGGCGTCGGCGCGGGTCAACTCCCGTACGTCGTCCAGGGCGCGCCGCAGTTCGGCCCGGACGGGGCGGGAGGTCGGCAGGGCGAGGGCCTCGTTCACGTACCAGAGGAGTTCGTGGAGGTGGCGCATCACCGGGAACACCGCGAACATCTCCCGCGAACGGTCCGGCTCCGCACGCCAGTCGCGGCCTCCGAACGTCACCTGCGACACCTGCTGGCCGGCGCCGAAGCAGTCGTAGACCGTGCAGCCCTGGTAGCCGCTGTCGCGCAGCCGGGCGTGGATGCCGCAGCTGAAGTCCGTCCGCAGGTTGGTGCACGGCGTGCCCGCGGCCTTGTTCACGGCGAAGTCCGCGGAGGCCGCGAACGGCAGGGCCGCGCAGCAGAGCCCGAAGCAGCTGCCGCAGTCCGCCTTGAGCTCCTGCCGCAGTCGCGCCGTCGGCTCGTGCCGGGCGGCATCGGTCTCCGCTGCGGCACGGCGGTCGGGGGTGGCGGCAGAGTGCTTCGACAAGGCGGCGGACTCCAGGGCGGGAGGGCTACGGGCGAGCCGCGCTCCGACGGAACGCGGACGTCCATTCTCCCCGAACCACGGAACCGCCCGGACCGCCCAGCACGCCCAGCCTGCCCGGCTCGCCTGCCTCTCCCCCTGTGCGCCTCCCCGGCCGCGCTCAGCGCTCGCGCCGGGCGCGTCTGCGGGCGAGCACCTCGTCCACGTCGTACGGCCTGATGCCCAGGGGCGGGCCGGGCGGCGGGCGGAGGAGGGCGTCGCGGATCTTCTTGTTGATCTCCGTGAGGATGCCGCGCGCCCGCTCCTCCGTCGGCGCCTCCTCGGCCGCGGCGAGCGCCTCCTCGGCCTCCTTGCGGAGAGCGAGCGTGGGCGGCAGCACCGACACGTTCTCGCGCCGCATCTTGTCCTTGAGCCACCACGTCTCGTCGTACGGCCGGTCCAGGTCCGGGAGCGGGCGGCCGATGCCCGGCAGGTCCGCGAAGTCGCCGCGCTGCTCCGCCTCCCGGATCTGCTTGTCGACCCAGGACTCGAAGCTGACGCCGGGTGGTTTCCGCTCGGTCACCTTGCGCTCCTCTCGGAGATGGGCTGCCCACGGTCTCCCTCCACGGTACGTCGGGGCCGACCGGACGCGAGGGGTCGAGGGAGCGAGGGCGGGTGCGCGCACGGACGCAGACTTCCGTACGACGGTGTCCGTACGGGTACCGCGTGGTAGCGAGTGGTTCGCGTGGGGTTCGGCCGGGAAATGGCGCGATGTCGCCCCAACGTCCCCGATGTGGACGTAGGTTGGCGGTGCGGGGGAGTGTGACGGCGCAGTCGGCGCGCAGTGCGGCGTACGGCGCCGGACCGTACCCCCGGGCGCACGCACACGGGTCGCGCACACGCGGAAGGCGGCCCGGGCGCATCGAACACGGGCGCGCGCCCGGCAGCCGGACGGAGGAGCGATGACCCCGCAGAGCCACCGCCTGACCATCACCGAGCTGGCCGCCCGTGAAGACTCCGCCGTGCTGCGCGTCAGCGGCGAACTCGACCACAACGCCGAGCAGTTCTTCCTCGCCACCCTCGGCGCGAGCGTCGCCGCCGGGCGCGTCCACCTGGTCCTGGACGTCACGGCCCTGGCGTTCTGCGACTCGCGCGGCCTCAACTGCCTGCTCGCCATCCGCTGGCTGCTCGCCCGGCGCGGCGGCCGCCTGATCCTCGCCGGGGTCGGCCGCCGCCTCGCCGAACTCCTCGCCCAGACCGGCAGCACGGAACTGCTGCCCGCCCGCCGCACCGTCGCCCAGGCCCTCGCCGACCTCCCCGAGTCCCACCGCCCCGCCTGGCCGCCGCACCGCGACGAGACGGCGGAGGGCGTGCCCGTGGGCGAGGGCTGAGCGCCGCCGCGTCCGTGACCACGGCGGCGCCGGGCGGAGGCCGGGCGCCCCGCGGACGCCACCGCGGCGGCGCATCGGGGCCGAGAACCCGGTTGACTGCGGCCGACACGCCCGAAGATCCCCGCTGCCCAGCCAACAGCCGTCATGTATACGGCAGTTGAAGGGATGAACCGTCAGGCTCTGGATAGCGATATGCCTCGGGCGCCCCGGGGCCCGCCCGAGGCGTCGACGCATGGACCGAGCATCCCCCGAACGCTCGGCAACCGACGATCGAAGGGTTCTCCAGAATCGTGCGACCGGCCCAGGAGTTCGGCGACAACCCTGTCGCAGTCAGGCAAACCGGCCACTACACGGAGGAATACGTCCCCAGCTTCGTCGAGAAGTGGGACTCGCTCATCGACTGGCAGAAACGAGAGGAGAGCGAAGGCAACTTCTTCGTCGATCTGCTGCGCAAACGAGGCGTGAAGAGCGTCCTCGACGTGGCGACCGGCACCGGCTTCCACTCCGTGCGGCTGCTCGCCGCCGGCTTCGAGACCGTCAGCGCCGACGGCAGCGCGGAGATGCTCTCCAAGGCCTTCGCCAACGGCATGAAGAACGGCGGCCACATCATGCGCGTGGTGCAGGCCGACTGGCGCTGGCTCAACCGCGACGTGCACGGCGAGTACGACGCCATCGTGTGCCTCGGCAACTCCTTCACGCACCTGTTCTCCGAACGCGACCGCCGCAAGGCCCTCGCCGAGTTCTACGCGATGCTCAAGCACGACGGCATCCTCGTCCTCGACCAGCGCAACTACGACGCGATCCTCGACGACGGCTACACCAGCCAGCACAAGTACTACTACTGCGGCGAGGACGTCACCGTCGAGCCGGAGTACGTCGACGACGGACTGTGCCGCATGCGGTACCACTTCCCCGACGACTCCGTGTACCACCTCAACATGTTCCCGCTGCGCAAGGAGTACACGCGCAGGCTCATGACCGACGTGGGCTTCCAACGCGTCGAGACGTACGGCGACTTCCAGCACACCTACCGCGGTGAGCAGCCCGACTTCTTCGTCCACGTCGCGGAGAAGGAGTACCGCGCCGAGGAGTCCGACGCCCGCTACTCCGGCGCCGTCAACACCGCCCGCTCCTACTACAACTCGCCGGACGCGGACACGTTCTACGCCAAGGTGTGGGGCGGCGAGGACATCCACATCGGCCTGTACGAGCAGCCCGGCGAGGCCATCGCCGACGCGAGCCGCCGCACGGTCGAGCGGATGGCCGGCAAACTCCCGCTCACCGAGGACACCGTCGTCCTCGACCTCGGCTCCGGCTACGGCGGCTCGGCCCGGCTGCTCGCCGAGCGGTACGGGTGCCGGGTGCTCGCCCTCAACCTCAGCGAGGTCGAGAACCGGCGCCACCGCCAACTCAACGCGGCCCGCGGCCTCACCGACCGCATCGAGGTCGTCGACGGCTCCTTCGAGAACATCCCGTACGGGGACGCCGAGGTCGACGTCGTCTGGTCCCAGGACGCGTTCCTGCACAGCGGGAACCGTGTGAAGGTGCTGCAGGAGATAGCCCGCGTCCTCAAGCCGGGCGGACGGCTGATCTTCACCGACCCGATGGCCGCGGACGACTGCCCGCCCGGAGTGCTCCAGCCGATCCTGGACCGCATCCACCTCGACGACATGGGCTCACCCGGCTTCTACCGCCGCGAACTGCGCGCGCTCGGATTCGTGCCGGGGGAGGGGAGCGAGGGGGCCGACGGGGCTGTCGAGGACGGGTTCGAGGAACACCGCGAGCAACTCTCCACGCACTACGCACGCGTCCTCGCGGAAACCAACCGCCAGGAACGGGAGGGCCTCGCCCGGGAGGTGAGCCACGACTACCTGGCCCAGATGAAGAAGGGCCTCACCCACTGGACCGAAGGCGGCCGCCGCGGCCACCTGACGTGGGGCATCTTCCACTTCGTCCGCGGGTGAACGGGCGGTAGCGGCCCCGGCCCACTGACACGGCGCGGCGCCCACGTTCGTGATGGTCGCTGCGCCGTGCGGTGCGGTTTCGGGCAACTGGGAGTGGTGGCCGGGGAGTTGGCCGGCGGGGCGGTGGTTCGGCCCAGGTTGTGGTGTCCGGCGGGGTGGGGAGCGGGTCGTCGGACCGGTTGGGCTGGTCGTAGGTCCCGGGGTCGTCGGCGGTGTTGGGGTGTCAGGCGGGCCTGGGGCGCGAGGGTCGTCGGTGTGCCCGTGCCCGGGGTGTCCGTTCCGGTCGGGTCAGTCGGCGGTGTCCGGCCGACCGGTCGTCGGGGCTTCGGTGGCCTCGCCGGCCAGGCGGGAGGCGCCGGGACGGTTGGGTTCGTCAGGCAGGCCTGAGGCTTCCGGCTCAGCGGGTCCCTTGGGGGTGTCAGGCAGGCCGGGGTGTCGGGTTCGTCGCGCCCGTTGGGTTGGTCGGAGGTGCCGTGGCGCCGGATGGGCCTCGGGCGTTGGGTGCGCCCGGGGGCCACTTCCGTCGAGTCAGTCGGCGTCGTCCGGCGGGCCGGGGGTCGGGTACTTCGGGTACGTACGTGGGATCCGTTTGGCAGGCCGGGGGCGCTGGTGTCGTACGAGGGCCGGGGGCGGGCGGGCCTGGTGTGTTGGGTTCGTTGTGTGAGCGTGGGGTGTCCGCTCCGTTGGTCAGTCGGCGTCGTCCGGCGAGCCGGGGTTGTCAGGGGCTTCGGGTTCGTCGGGTTCGTCGCGTACGTGGGACTCGTTGGCGCGGCCGGAGGTGCCGGTGTCGTCGGGATCGTCGGGCAGGCCGGGGGTGTCCGTGTCCGGTCCGTCGGGTCCCTCGGGGGAGTCGGGCTGGTCGGAGGTGCCGGGGGTGTCGGGCAGGCCGGGGGCGTTGGGCCGGTCTGTCTCGTCAGGCACGCCTGAGTTGTTCGGTTCGCCGGAGCCGTGGGGGTCGTCGGATCCGTCGGGCCCGTCTGGGGTGTTGGGCAGGCCCGGGTTGCCGGGGGTGTTCGGCTGGTCGGGCGTGCCGGGCAGGTTGGGGCGACCGGGGTGGTTCGGCTCGCTCGGCTCCTCGGGGGCACCTGGTACCTCGGGCTTGGCCGGGGCGCTGGGTGCGTCAGGCAGATCTGGGCGGGCGGGGTCGTCAGGTGTGCCCGGGTGGTCCGGGAGGCTAGGGGTGCCGGGTGTGGTCGGTTGCCCTGGAGTGTCGGGGGTGTTGGGGTCGTCCGGCCGGTCGGGGCGGCCGGGGTGGTCGGGCTCGCCCGGCTCTTCGGGGGCGCCAGGGGTGTTGGGTTGGCCTGGGCGGTCCGGGAGGCTGGGGGCGTCGGGTAGCCGTGGAGTGTCGGGGGCGTTGGGGGCGTCGGGCAGGTTGGGGCGGCCTGGGCGGTTGGGGTCGCCTGGCTCCTCGGGGGCGCCGGGTGTGGTCGGTTGCCCTGGAGCGTCAGGGGTGTTGGGGGCGTTCGGCTCGGCAGGCGCGTCGGCCGGGGGTTGCGGCGCGGCCGGTTCGGCGGGGGCGGCCGGGGCCTGGGGCGGAGCAGGTTCCGCGGGCTCGGACTTCGGGGCCGCCTCGGCAGGAGCCTGTTGCTCCTCACCGCCGCCACCTCCCGCGGCGCCCTCCCCACCTCCGGCGGTACCACCGCCACCGTTGCCGCCGACACCAGCACCGCCACCGGCGGCACCACCGCCTCCGGCGGCAGCTCCACCCCCGCCGCCTTCAGCAGAGCCCCCTCCACCGGAACCGGCCCCGCCACCAGCCCCGGAACCAGCCTCGGTCCCGGCACCAGCCCCCGCCCCGGAACCGGACTCAGTCCCGGAACCGGACTCAGCTCCAGCCCCCGCCCCAGCGTCCGAGCCGGATCCGTCCCCGGACCGGCCTCCGGACCCGACGCCAGACCCGGCCCCCGGTCCCACCCGAGACTCCTCCCCCTTCCGCTGCTCGGGCTCCGCCGATTCCGTGCGGGCTGTCGGCCTCGGGGGGTGGGAGGCGGATGCCTCCGGGTCCGGGCCGGAGAGGAGGAGGCCGGCGGCGACCGCCGCGCCGACGACCGTTGCCGCGGCCGTACCGGCGAGGGCGACGGGAGTCTTCCCGCCCCCGGCGAACAGGTGTTGCAGCCCGTGCAGCGCACCGCCTCCCTGCCCCGCAGAGGCAGTGCCAGAGCCAGAGGCAGAAGCAGAGCCAGAAGCAGTGCCAGAAGCAGTGCCAGAGCCAGACGCTGAAGCCGAGCCCGAAGCAGAAGCCGCTCCAGCCCCAGCCCCAGCCCCGACTGCCCCCGCCCCCGCGGCCAGCGGCAGCAAGAACTTGCCCGCACCGCCCAGAGCGAAGATCAGCAGCGCCGGGCCCACCAGCGCCGGCAGGCGGTTGTTCGCGCTGGTCAGGGCGACGACACGGGCGCGGCAGTCGGCGCAGTCGTCGAGGTGGGCGAGGAGCCGGTTCGACTGCCGCTCGGACAGCTTGCCGCGTATGTGCCCAGGTATGAGCTCCCACTGCGGCGCGCACGCCGGATCGCTCGGGCTGCCCGGGTGGGCGCGCAGGAACGCCTGCCGCATGCCTTCACGGGCCCGGTGCAGCAGTACCGCCGTCGCGCCGCTCCCTGCCCCGATGCGCCGGCCGACCGTCTCCAGGGGCTGGCCCTCCGCCTCGGCCAGCCACAGCGCCTTCACCCACCGCTCGGGCAGTTCGCCGAGCACCCGCGTCAGCAGGTCGACGCCCGCCGCGCGCTCTGCCGGATCGGGGTCGGAGACGGACACCTGCAGGGTCTCCGGCGCCTGCGGGTCGCGTGGCGTCTCCCGTGCCGCGCTGCGCCCGACCGCCTCCGCGAGGTGGCGGACCGTGGTCCGGAGGTAGGCGGGCACGTTGTCGATCTGGTGACCGGCGGACAGCCGCCGCCAGACCCGGAAGTGGGCCTCCGCGACGAGATCGTCGGCGACCCAGGGGCTGCCGGTGAGCGAGCGGGCGTAGGCCACGAGACGCGGCTGCTCCTCCTCGTACACGCGGGCGTAGGAGTCCGTGGCGGGCAGGGCCGCGGGCTCGTCGACCGACGCGTGTGCGGAGGCGCCGACGGGGACGTCGGACATGACAGGAAGCACTCCGTACCACTGCGGGGGGTTCGGGGGACTTCGCCACCGTAGGTGGGAAATGTCGGAATCTGGAGGGGGGAGTGGCGCAGGTCACAGAAGGAGGGTGTGTTCTGCCGTAAGGAACGGCGCCGCCGCGGGCTCGTAGAGGTGTCCGGATCCACCCGCGCTCAGCCCATCACGGAACAGCCCGTATGCAGCCCGTACGCAGTCCCTACCCAGAGGCTCTGAGCGCGTCGAGCTCGTCGAAGGGGAGCCCGATCATGGCCGTCACCCTCCAGCAGCCCACCCGTGCCCGACTCGTCACGCCCGGTGAGCGCGAGTGCACCGTGCCCGCCACGCTGCGGTACGTCGCGTCCGACCCGCTCGCCCTGCACATCGCCTTCCCCGCCGAGGCGAGCGTCGACGGCTCCGACGTGACCTGGACGTTCGCCCGCCAGCTCCTGGACCAGGGGCTTCGGGTGCCCGCGGGGACGGGGGACGTGCACATCTGGCCGTGCGGGCGGGCGCGCACCGTCGTGGAGTTCCACTCGCCGTACGGCCTCGCGCTCGTCCAGTTCGACCGCGCCGTCCTCGAACGCTTCCTGCTCCGTACGTACGCGGTCGTCGCCGCCGGGCGCGAGGAGGTCGGCCGCGAACTCGACCGCGGGCTGGAGCAGTTGCTCCGTGGCGTGTGAACCGCGTACGGCGGCACCACCGGGCAGGCATGGCCGAAAGCGGCCGGTGCCCTAGGAGTCGGTCAACTTCGTTGTGACACAAGCCATGTGACATGGACTCAGGAGCATCCGCAAGTCGCTTGCACCCCTTCCCCCGCCCCGCGATATTGATCCTCTGCGAAGCCGCCACAGCGTCGTGGCGGCCCTGCGCGAGAGGGCGGGAGCATGGCGCAGCACTGGCCGGGCAGGTCCGCGCGGGACCGGTCCGTACGCGCGTACCTGGAGGCCCGGGTGCTGCCGCAGCGGCAGGACGACTCCGGGCAGCCCTTCACGCTGATCCTCGGCCCGCGCGGCAGCGGCAAGACCACCCTGCTCGACGCGCTCGCGGGCAGCGCCGCGCTGCTGCCGATGGCCCACCTCGACCTGATGCGGTTCGCGCAGAGCGACAGACAGCCCGTCGACGTGCTGCACGAAGTGGCGTTCACGCTGCAGGCCCGCCGCGAGCACCCGCCCCATCTCACCTTCCGCGGCTACGAGTTGACGCGCAAGGCACTCACCGTGCCCGTCGACCACATGGGCCGCGAGGACGCCCGCCGCGCCATGGCCGAGGCGCTCGCCATCCCGCTCGGCAAACGCCTCGCCACCGCCATCGAGGTCGGCCAGATAGCCGGCCCCCTCGTCGGCCTGCCGCCGCTCGCCACGGCCGTCCTGCAACTCGTGCCGCTCGCCGAACGCACCCGCGCCTGGGGCCGGCTGCACACCGCGCTCGGCACCCGCGCAGGACTCACGTCGACCGTGTCGGCCCTGGACAAACTCGTCGCCGTCAGCAGCGACTACCACGTCTTTGAACGCGGCGGGAAACACCGGGCCGAGCAGGAGATCTTCGACACCTTCCTCACCGACCTGGTCCGCGCCTACGAGGGCAAGGAGTGGGCCGCCCGCTGTCTGGTGCTGCTCGACAACGTCGACAACCGCCTCGGCGAACGTTTCCTGCACCTCCTCGAAGCCGCCCGCACCCCGCACCCCGCCGACCCGCTCGTCCTGTTCGCCACCACCGGCAGCTACCCGGACGCCGCCACCGCGGGCCGCACGGGCCACGCCGACCGGCCCGCCGCCGTCGGAGTCTGGCCGCCCGGCCGGCCCTTCGCGCCCGAACCGCTGGACGGCGGCGGCCGGGTCATCGGGCAGCTGCGCAACCTCACCCGCGCCGAAGTGCAGGAACAGGCCGCAGACGTGCTCGACGCCGTGCCCGCGCCCAGCGGACCGCCCGCACTCGGCGCCGTCGGCGTGAGCTGGCTCGGCTGGATCGTGCACGAACTGACCCGCGGCCACCCCGCCGCCACCAGCCACGTCCTCGCCGGGCTCCACGACTTCCGCGCCACCACACCCTGGGGCGAACGCCTGCGCCGTGTCCTCGAACCCGGCCCGCAGAGCGGCCGGTTGCTCGACCGGCTGCTGCCCCTCGGCCTCTCCCACGAACTGCGCCGCATCCTCCAGCAGGCCGCCGTCGCCCCCGACCTCGCCGAGTCCCTCGTCTCGGACGGCCTGTCCGAGAGCGCCGCAGGCCCGCCCGCAGGGCTCTTCGACTTCTGCTCCGACCCCCTGCGCACCCTGCACCACGACACCGGCGAGCCCCGCCGCGACGGCGGCCCCGGCGTCCCCCACCCCGTCCTGCGCCGCCTCCTCCTCGGCGGCCTCGACGACCCGGCCGCCGCGCACACCCGCCGCCGCGCCGCCGCCCACGCCCGCGGCGACCGCCTCACCGAGGCCTATCACGCCCTCGCCCTCGGCGAACTCCCGTACGCCGCCGCCTACTTGGACGACACCTTCGGCGCCGGCGACGTCCGCGACTGGTGCGCCGCCCTCTGCCGCCTGCGCCGCGCCCCGCTCCCCGCCCCGCGCGAGGCCGACGACCACCGGCCGTGGCGACGGTACGAGTGGCTCGTACGGCATCTCGACGACGACTCGGTCGGCCCGCGCCTGCGCACCATCACGCGGCTCCTCGCGGCGAGTTGGATCAGCCCCGAACCGCCCGAGGACGCGGCGACGGACCTGGTGGGGGACCCGTACGGCGACCCGCTCGCCGATCCGTACGCCGAGCTGTACCCGGAGATCAACGCCCGATTCAACACGCTGGCCGCAGCGCACACCGGGGACGTCGTGTGGGTGGCGGCCCTGCTGCAGAAGGCCCTGCAGTACAGCAAGGAGCCGTGGTAGCCGTGGACACCGGTGACGACCAGGAATCACAACTCCCGCACCGGCAGCGGGCGTTCGAGCCGGACCCCGCCGCCGTCATCCGCCCGCCGAGCGCGCCCCGCAGGCGCGGCCTGCGCGCCCTCGTCGCCGTGTGCGCGGTGCTCGTCGTGGCCGTCGCCGCGTACGTGCTGCTCATCCGGCAGCCCGAGTGCGCCGACGGCATCGTCTAGACCTCCGACGGGCAGTGCATCGGCCTCAGCGACGGCGAGCACGCCTTCCCCGGGCTCGGCGACATCAGCGCGAAGATCCACGCCGAGAACCGGCGCGTGGCCGACGAGAAGCCCGTCACCGTCGTCCACATGGAGTCCATGTCCGGCGGCTCCGCCGACCGCGGCCGGGAGGCCACCGTCGAGGCCGTCACCGGCGCCCACCTCGCCCAGCGCACCCTCAACCGCGAGCGCGGCACCCGGCCCCGGATCCGGCTGCTGCTCGCCAACACCGGCAAGGGCGACGCCCACGCCGACAAGGTCGTCGACGCCGTCCTCGCCCTCCGTGGCACCGAACGCCTCGCCGCCGTCGTGGGCGTCGGGCAGAGCAACTCCCGCACCCTGAAGGCCGTACGACGCCTGCGCGACGCGGGCGTGCCCACGGTCGGCGCGACCGTCGCCGCCGACCAGTTCGTCTCCGGCCGGGCCGGCTTCTTCCGTGTCTCGTTCCCGGCGAGCGACCAGGCGCAGGCCGCAGCCGCCCACCTCAAGCGGGAGCAGGACGCCGCCGAGGCCGCCGCCCGCAAGTCCGGGAAGAAGGCCGACTACGACGTGCAGGTGGTGTGGGACCGCAAGGAGGACGACGGCTACAACAAGGCGCTGCGCGAGAACTTCGAGAAGGCCGCGCGGAAACTCGGCGTCCGTGTCCGCCCCGGCTTCATCCCGGTCTGGTCGGACGCGGGCGGCGGTGCGGGCAACGCCCTGCACGGCGCCGCCGACAAGATCTGCCGCGAGGGCGAACAGCGGCCCGACGCCGTGTACTTCGCGGGCCGCGGCCGGGAGATCCGCAGCCTGATCGAGGCGGCGGGGGAGGGCGGCCGCCGCTGCCCGGTCACCCTCGTCTCGGGCTCCAGCGCGGTCGGCGTGTTCTTCGACACGACCGGCGCGAGCCGCACCGAGGAGCTCCGCACCCTCGACGAACGCTGGTCCGCCGCCGGCGTCAAGGTCCTCTACACCGCTTTCACCCACCCCCGCGTCGCCCCGGAGACGTACGGCGACGGCCCCAACTCCCCGTACCCGCGGTTCGAGCGGGACTATCTCGCCGTGCGCGGCGGCACCCCGGCCTCCCTCGCCGACGGTCAGGCCATGCTCGGGCACGACGCGGTCCTCGCCGTGGGCCGGGCGGCGCGCGCCGCGTACTCGCACTACCCGGGCAGCAAGAACGTGGCCGCCGACGTACGGGCCGAGCTGGGCCAGCTCAACAACGGCAACGTCGTACGCGGCGCCACCGGCGAACTGGCCTTCCACGAGCAGACCGGCGAACCCGTCGAACGGCCCATGGCCCTCGTCCAGTTGCACCGGCCGGGCGCAGGAAAGGGACGCTTCACCTTCGTGGAAGCGCTGACTCCGTAACCCGTCCCGCCCGAGCGGACGCGTCGCGTCCGAATGCCGTACGGGATACTGGCCCGCCATCAGTGCGAGGACGAGGTACGGGGAGCGAGGATGACGGTGAACGAGCAGCCACGGCAGGAGCCCGGTGCGGGGGAGGGCCCGGTGGCCGGCCCGGAGGAGCTGGACGCGCGGGTCGGGCCGCCCAAGCTCGGCGGGGAACGCGAGACGCTGCGGGCCTTCCTCGACTACCACCGGGCGACCCTCGCCATGAAGTGCGCGGGCCTGACCGACGAGGAGCTGCGCAGGCAGTCCATGCCGCCGTCGACGCTGTCGCTGCTCGGCCTGGTGCGGCACATGGCCGAGGTCGAACGCGCCTGGTTCCGGCGGGCGTTCGAGGACCAGGACGTCCCGCTGGTCTGGTCCGACGAGATCGACTTCCAGGCCGCGTACGACGCGAGCGACGCCACCCGCGCCGAGGCCTTCGCCGCCTGGGAGACCGAGGTCGAGACGTCACGCCGGATCGAGCGCGCCGCCGACTCGCTCGACGTGGCCGGATTTCAGCCACGCTGGGGCGAGAAGGTCTCCCTGCGGATGGTCATGATCCACGTCCTCCTGGAGTACGGCCGCCACAACGGCCACGCGGACTTCCTCAGGGAGGGCGTCGACGGGACGGTGGGGGCCTGAACTCCCGTTGTGCATAAAGGAGTTGATGAGGGCACTGAGGTTCGCCGGGGTAATTCGGTGAACCCATGGCCAAAGACTCTTTCGCGCGTCTTCACGCGTCCAATGCGAGCCGCTCCTGGGCGAGGCGGGCCGACCACTCCACGACCAGCCGTTCGTACTCGGCGCGTTGCTCCCCGGACAAAGTCGCCGAGCCGTGCGGCCAGAGCGCGCGAATCTCCGCATTGAGCTCTTCCGCGGAGCGCGCGCGATCACGGGAGTCGGAAACGGGGGACATGTGCTCGACCCTAGGGGCCTGGTCCGACGGCCTGCAGTCATCCGGACACACGGCATATGCCCAGCGTGCCGTGCCTTCGGCGAATTCCCCGCGACTTGTCTCCCGGGTGCCGCCGTCCTCACCGAAAATGCCCAACAAGACTGTGCTGTCCGGGAGTTGTGAACACCGCGCATTCCGCGTGCTATTCCGGCACGTGCCGTTTCCGCCCCCGCGCGAATCCCTCACCAGGAACGAGCTCTAAGGTGTGCCCTGATCTGCCGGTGCCGGCGGGTTCCGCTCGCCGCTCGCCGGGGAATTTTCCGCAACCGGATGAACACGGGACGAGAGGCGTCGTGGTTTTCCCGGCACGGTGGAGCGGGCAAGCCACAGTGGGCCAAGAGAAGAGGGGGAACCGTGATCATCTGGATCAACGGTGCGTTCGGTGCGGGCAAGACCGCTGCCGCACAGGACCTTGTCGAACTGATCCCGAACAGCACGCTCTTCGACCCCGAGGTCATCGGCCGCGGGCTGCGCCATCTGTTGCCCCAGAAGCACTTGGACGAGGTCACCGACTTCCAGGACCTGACGATCTGGCGCCGCCTCGTCGTCGACACCGCCGCCGCGCTGCTGCAGGAGGTCGGCGGCGTCCTCGTCGTCCCCATGACGCTGTTGCGTCAGGAGTACCGCGACGAGATCTTCGGCGGCCTCGCCTCGCGCCGCATAGCCGTGCGCCATGTGCTGCTCGCGCCGGCCGAAACGATCCTGCGCGCACGTATAGCGAACCGGCCGGCGGAGGGTTCGGCGGATGTCCGGCAGTGGGCGTACGAGCACATCGAGCCGTACCGTGCCGCGCTGGCCGGTTGGCTCACGGGGGACGCCCATCCTGTCGACACGAGTGCCCTCACTCCGTACGAGACGGCGGAGCGGATAGCGGAGGCGGTGCGTACGGGGGATGCGGGGTTGTGCGACATCGTGCAGACCCCGGAGCCCACGTCGGAGACGCTGGCCTCGGGGGTGTTGTTGTTCGACGAGCAGGACCGGGTGCTGTTGGTGGATCCCACGTACAAGGCGGGCTGGGAGTTTCCCGGGGGTGTCGTGGAGTCCGGGGAGGCGCCCGCGCGGGCGGGGGTGCGCGAGGTCGCCGAGGAGACGGGCATACGACTCGATTCTCTGCCCAGCTTGTTGTTGATCGACTGGGAGGCTCCGCAGCCGCCGGGGTTCGGTGGGATGCGGTTGTTGTTCGACGGCGGCCGGTTGGACAGGGCGGCCACGGAGCGTGTGCTGTTGCCCGGCCCGGAGCTTCGTGACTGTCGTTTCGTCACGGAACAGGAGGCCTCCCGTTTGCTGCCTCCGGTCCGTTACGAGCGCCTGCGCTGGGCCTTGCGCGCCCGCCGCCAGGGCCGCCCGCTGTATCTGGAGGCGGGGGTGCCGGTGGGGTGAGGCCGGCCGGGGCGGCTCAGTTCTCGTACCTCCCTGCCGCTGCCCGCAGTGCCGTGCCCGCGTCGTGCAGCACTGGGTCGCCGTGGCCGAAGCAGGCCATGTGCGGCTCCAGGGCGGCGAGTTCGCGGAAGGAGGCGATGGCGCGCCGCCGGTCGAGGTTGAACACGCCGAGCATCACCTGCCCGTCCTCCGGTGACGCGGCGATCGCGTCGCCGGTGAACAGCACGCCGTGGCGCGGGAGATGGACGGCGACGCTGCCGTCCGTGTGCCCGGGCGCGCCGACGATGCGGGCGCCGCCGCCGAAGTCCAGCACGTCCCCGTGCCCGATCTCCTCCAGCGCGTCCGCCGGGACGGGGGCGGGGGCGTGGTCCGGGAGCAGGCTCTTCGCGTGCTGGTGGATCGGCACCTCCCACTCCTCGTACACGGGCGGCGGGCCCGGTCTCTCGCCGCGTACGAACACGGCGTCACGCGGTTGCGCGTACACCCTCGCCCCGGTCCGCCGGGCGAGTTCGGCGGCGCCGCCGACGTGGTCCTCGTGGAAGTGGGTGAGAACGATGCGACGCAGCTCGGCGAGACTGTGCCCCAGTGCCGTCACCGCCTCCGCCATGCCGCGCGCGGCGTCTGCCGGGCCGGTGTCGATCAGCGTCAACTCGCCCTCGTCGGACCACAGATAGGCCTGGCCCACGACGAAACGCAGCAGGTGCAGCCGGCCGGGCAGCAGCTCGACGACCTCGGGCGGCCGTGCGGGGCCGACGGGCGGTTGGTTCTCGCTCATGCCCACGAGCCTAGGCAGGCAGGAGCACACGGCACAGGGTCATCTGCTGACAGCAGATGACCCTGTGCGAGCGGACGCATCGATGGTTTCGTCGGTGGTGCGGATCTGCGGTCCGCGGTGGTGCGGATCAGCGGTCCGCGGTGGTGCGGATCAGCGGTTCGCGGCGGGACGCGCCCTCAACCTCGGGCGTCGGCCCGTCAGTTCGTCGCGTACTTCTGCAGGAACAGCGCCTCCGTCACCGACAGACGCTCCAGCTCCTCCGGGGAGACGCTCTCGTTGACCGCGTGGATCTGCGCCTGGGGCTCGCTCAGGCCGATCAGCAGGATCTCCGCGTCCGGATAGAGGGAGCTGAGGGTGTTGCACAGCGGGATCGAACCGCCCTGCCCGGCGTACTGCATCTCCTCGCCGGGGTACGCGAGGCGCATGGCCTCCGCCATCGCGGCGTACGCGGGGCTCTCCGTGTCCGCGCGGAACGGCTGGCCCTGGCCGATCTGTTCGGTGCGGACCCGAGCACCCCACGGCGTACGCGACTCCAGGTGCGCGCGCAGCAGCTTCGTCGCCTCGGCGGCGTCCGCGCCCGGCGGTACCCGCAGGCTGATCAGGGCCCGCGCGCTCGCCTGCACGGACGGGGTCGCACCGACCACCGGCGGGCAGTCGATGCCGAGGACGGTGACCGCGGGGCGCGCCCAGATCCGGTCGGCCACCGTGCCGCCGCCGATCAACTCCACGCCGTCGAGGACCTTCGCGTCCTTGCGGAACTCCTCCTCCGGGTACTGCAGGCCCGCCCACGACTGGTCGCCGTCGAGCCCGTCCACCGTCGTCGACCCGTCCTCCGCCCGCAGCGAGTCCAGGACCCGCACCAGCGCCGCCAGCGCATCCGGGGCCGCGCCGCCGAACTGGCCGGAGTGCAGATTGCCCTCAAGGGTGTCCACCTCGACCCGCACGAGCGTCATGCCGCGCAGCGTCGACGTCACCGTCGGCAGGCCCACCCGGAAGTTGCCGCTGTCCCCGATCACGATCGAGTCGGACTTCAGCAGCTCCGGGTGCGCCTCCGCGTACCGCTCCAGACCGCCCGTGCCCTGCTCCTCCGAACCCTCCGCGATGAACTTGACGTTGACCGGCACCCCGCCGTTCGCCTTCAGGGCGCGCAGCGCGAGCAGATGCATGATCACGCCGCCCTTGCAGTCCGCCGCCCCGCGGCCGTACCACCGCCCGTCCCGCTCCACCAGCTCGAACGGCGGCGTCGCCCAGCCGGCCTCGTCCAGCGGAGGCTGCACGTCGTAGTGCGCGTACAGCAGCACCGTCGGCGCGCCCTCCGGGCCGGGCAGGAAGCCGTACACGGACTGCGTGCCGTCCGGGGTGTCGAGCAGCGCCACATCCACGAAGCCCTCGGCGCGCAGCGCGTCCGCCACCCAGTTCGCGGCGGCCTCGCTCTCACTCTTCGGGAACTGCGTGAAGTCCGCCACCGACTTGAACGCCACCAGTTCGGCCAGCTCCGCCCGCGCCTGCGGCATGAGAGAGGCGACGGTTGCGGCGATCTGCTGCGACGGCATGGGCACGCTCCTTGTGGGTGCGACGTTGAGTACGTATGAGTGCGTGTGCGCACTTCGAATATGTGCGCCGATCTTCCCACAGGAGGGTGCGATCGGCGCCCGCCGTAGGATGCCGTGGACAGCGGCGGAAGACAGCTGGATCGGAGCAGCAGCCCATCGTGAGCAGCGAGAACTCGAGCGAGAAGCCGGCCGACGAGCGGCGGGACCAGCCGGGCGCGGAACCGGACGGAACGACCCCCGAGGCGGCCCGATCGCCCGAGCCGGAACAGGCCGCACAGCCGGAGCCGCAGGCTGGGGCGGAGCCGCAGGCCGGGGCGGAGCCGGAGCCGCCGTCGGAGTCGCAGGCCGAGTCGCAGGCCGAGTCGCAGGCCGAGGCGGAGGCCGGACCTGCGGAGAACGGGCGGCCCGGCGAGACCGAGACGGTGGCCGCCGACGCCGACGGCGCGGCTGACGTCGAGGCCGACGCGGCCGACCCCGCGGCCGACGTCGAGGCTGCCCCCGCGGCCGGCGCCGACCGTGAGGTCTGGGACGTGATCGTCGTCGGCGCCGGGCCCGCCGGTGCGTCCGCCGCGTACGCCGCGGCCGTCGCCGGACGCCGCGTACTGCTCCTCGAAAAAGCCGAACTGCCCCGGTACAAGACCTGCGGCGGCGGCATCATCGGCCCCTCGCGCGATGCCCTGCCGCCCGGCTTCGAACTGCCCCTGCGCGACCGCGTGCACGCCGTCACCTTCTCCCTCGACGGCAAGTACGCGCGTACGCGCCGCTCCAAGCAGATGCTCTTCGGCCTCATCAACCGGCCCGAGTTCGACCACCAACTCGTCGAAGCCGCACAGAAAGCCGGCGCCCAACTCCGCACCGGCGCCACCGTCGCACGCGTCGAACAGCACGGCCCCGCAGTGCCCGACCGGCGCACCGCCGCCGTCGTCCTCACCGGCGGCGAAACCCTCCTCGCCCACGCCGTCGTCGGCGCCGACGGCAGCGCCAGCCGCATAGGAGCCCACGTCGGCGTCAAGCTCGACCAAGTCGACCTCGGCCTGGAAGCGGAGATCCCGGTCCCGGAAACCGTCGCCGAAGACTGGAAGGGGCGCGTCCTCATCGACTGGGGCCCCATGCCCGGCAGTTACGGCTGGGTCTTCCCCAAGGGCGACACCCTCACCGTCGGCGTGATCTCCGCGCGCGGCGAAGGCGCCGCCACCAAGCGGTACTTGGAGGACTTCATCGCCCGCCTCGGCCTCGCCGGATTCGAGCCGAGCATCTCCTCCGGCCACCTCACCCGCTGCCGCAGCGACGACTCCCCGCTCTCCCGCGGCCGCGTCCTCGTCTGCGGTGACGCCGCCGGACTCCTCGAACCGTGGACCCGCGAAGGCATCTCGTACGCCCTGCGCTCCGGACGGCTCGCGGGGGAGTGGGCGGTCCGCGTCGCCGAGGCCCACGACGCCGTCGACGCCCGCAGGCAGGCCCTCAACTACGCCTTCGCCGTACGGGCCGGCCTCGGCGTCGAGATGAGCCTCGGCCGTCGCATGCTCGGCGTGTTCGAGCGCCGCCCCGGCCTCCTGCACGCCGCGATCACCGGCTTCCGCCCCGCCTGGAACGCCTTCGCCCGCATCACCCGCGGCTCCAGCTCCCTCACCGAGATCGTCCGCACCCACCCGCTCGCCCGACGCGCCCTCTCGGTGCTCGACCGGGAAGAGAAGCAGGGAGCCGAAGGCTCGGCCTAGGGCGTGTGCGTGTGCGTGTGCGTGCGTGTGCGTGTGCGTGCTGGCATGTGCACGTATTGGCATGTGCGCGCGCGCCTGCGCGGTGGGCGGGTGGGGGCGCCACCTCACTCGTCCACCGCCAACAGTCAACAGGCAACCGCCAACCGCCGTTCCACAGCGGCAAGTTGGGGAGGCCGGTGAGCCCCCGCCGCGCACCGGCTGCTCCCGGCCACCCAGCCCACTCGGGCGCGGACCGGCCGGTTCTGCCTCGTTCCGCCCCGCTCTGACCGGTCCCCTCACTCCCGGACCGTGATGCGGAACACCGGGTGGTCCGGTGCGGCGGCGAGGAGTTCGGCGTCGTCGGACTTCGCCGTCACGCCCTTGAAGTAGCCGTTCACCTCCCACCCCCAACGCTCCAGATAGCCGCGCAGCAGCTCCACCTTCGCCCCGTCGTCGGCCAGCTCCGTCGCCGTGAACCGGCGCACCTTGCGGCCCACCCGCAACTCGCCCTCGCCCGCCGCCCGCATATTGCGCACCCACTGCGAGTGCCCCCGCGCCGACACCAGATACAGCTCGCCACCATGGCGGTACGGGTTGACCGGAAGCCGCAGCATCCTGCCGCTCTTCCGCCCCACCACCGACAGCTCCGCCGAGCCCGCGAGACTGACGCCGTGCCGGGCCAGCCAGCCGACCACCCGGTTCAGGCGAGCGGCGACCGCGCCGGCGCGCAGGTAGTAGGGGCGCGGGGAGGGCGCCGGAGTCGAGGAAGTCATCGCGGGATCCGTTCTCGTCTCGCTCACAGCCAAGCCAAGCCAAGCCAAGCTCAGCCAAGCCAAGCCAAGCCAAGCCAAGCCAAGCCAAGCTCAGCCAAACTGTGAGCACTGCTCTCGCTTGTGAGCAGTGTTCCACGGTCGTGCCACCCAAAGCAAGAGCAGTGCTCTCGTTTTAGTGCACCGCTCCGCGCCCGGCCCGCCGCTCTCGCTCCAGATCACCGCTCGCATCCCAGCGCACCGCTCTCGAAAGAGAGCACTGCTCTCACCCCGGCGCGCCGCTCTGCCACACTGCCCCCATGACGAGCGACAACCCCCGCCCCCCGCGCCAAGAGCCCGCCCCCCGCACCGGCAAACCCCTGGGCGCCCGAGCCCGGGCGCGGGCCGAGGTGACCGTTGCGATCAAGGACGAGGCCCGCCGGCAGCTCGCGGTCGAGGGCGCCGCCAAACTCTCCCTGCGCGCGGTGGCCCGCGAGCTCGGCATGGTCTCCTCGGCGCTCTACCGCTACTTCCCGAGCCGGGACGAACTGCTCACCGCGCTGATCGTCGACGCGTACGACTCCCTCGGCGCCGCCGCCGAGACCGCGCACGCCCGGGCCGTACGGGCGGACGCGACGCCGAGGGAACGCTGGCTCGCGGTGTGCCGGGCGGTGCGGGAGTGGGCGGTCGCGCATCCGCACGAGTACGCGTTGATCTACGGCTCGCCCGTGCCCGGTTACACCGCTCCGCGGACCACCGTCGAACCGGCCTCGCGGGTCGGGCTGCTGCTGATGAACGTCGTCAGGGACGCGGTTCAGGGCCCCGGTGTGCACGTACCGCCGATGAACGAGGGGCTGCGGGACGAGGCCGAGCGGATCGCGGCCGATCTGGCGCCGGACCTGCCGCCTGCCGTGGTCGCGGCGCTGGTGGCGGCGTGGTCGCAGGTGTTCGGGCTGGTGTCGTTCGAGGTGTTCGGCCAGTTCAACCGGGTCGTCGAGGACCGCCCGGCGTTCTTCGACCAGGCCGTGTCCCAACTGGCCGCAGGAGTGGGCCTCCTGGAGGACTGACGCGACAGCGGACCGGAAGGCCGATCGGAGGGGGTGGGGGGCCGGGCTTCCCTCGGACGTACTCCCGGGGAAGTACGTCCGGCCACTGCGCCCGGCGGACGCCGCAGGGGCGGGGCGGCGTCTAGCGTGGCCGGTATGGATGAGCAGCGCACCGGAGGGGCGGGCCGTCGACGGCGGCACGCGGGGCCGCCCTGGCTGCGCCCCCGGGGAGCCCGCGACGAGACGGGCCACGCGACGGACAACGCCCCGACCACGCCGGCGCACCCGGCCGCGGCAGCCGACTCCGCCCCCGACCCCGCCCCCGCAGGGCCAGACCACCCCGCCCCCGCAGCACCGCACCACCCCGGCCCCGCCC
>NZ_JBJURH010000013.1:32914-218256 GCF_046098215.1 Streptomyces sp. Da 82-17 | reverse complement strand
CCCGAAGCGGACCCCCGGGGGCAGCAACCCCAGGGAGGGCGCAGGGCAGGAGGTATGTGCCCTGGCGGAGTCCCGGGGCCGACATTCCCGGAGCCTCCGCCGAGTTTTCGCGGGCTGGCACTGGTGGGGAAGCACGACAGCCGATTGGGCCTGAAAGGCCGACTGCGCCCGCCCCGGGCACGGACGCAGCGCGAGCCATGCCACCCCCAAGCCCGGCACCGAGATCGGGCCCAGGGGCGGCCCCTCGAATCCGCCCGGTGAGGGAATGCAGTCTCAGCCGGTCGTCCGAGCGCCGACCTGCCCCAGTGGGGCGCACCCCGAAGCAGGTTCAGGGGTGGCGATCCCAGGCAGGGCGCTGGGCAGGCGGCGATCGAAAGGCACACCCGGCGGGCCGCCGAGAGCAGGTGCCCGTGCGGGGGGGCCGGGGCGGGAGCCCGGGAGCTGTCCGCTGAGGACTTTCGGGAAGGGGCGGGGTGGGGAGAAGCGAGGTGGACCAGCCCCCCGCTCCTCTCCCTCTCAATCCACCCCCGGCACGTACTTGTACCCCACCCTCCGCACCGTCACGATCCTCCCCCGATGTCTGGCGCCGAACTTCCGTCGGAGGCGGGCGATGTGGACGTCGACCGTGCGGCCGTCGCCGATGTGTCCGTAGCCCCAGACGTGGGCGACGAGGTACTCGCGCGAGTACACCCGGTGCGGATTGCCGACGAGTTGGGCGAGGAGCTCGAACTCCAGGTAGGTGAGGTCGAGTTCACGCCCGTCGAGCTCGGCGACCCGCCGCTCCGGGTCGATCCGCAGCGGGTCGGGCGCACCGTCCTCCTCTCCTTCCGCCGGCGCGAGCACCCGCGCCTCCGGCCGGATCCCGTTGCGTGCGAACAGTTCCGTCGGGTCGGCGCCGGCGGGCAGCAACACCAGGTATCCGACGAACTCACGTGCGTCCTCCGCGTCCTCCCGTACGAGCCGGAGGTGCCGCGCCGACCCGGAGACGGGTGCGGGCAGGGGGACGGTTGCGGGCGTGGTCACAGTCATGGCTTCTCGATTCGCTGGGTCCAGTCGTGGGGCCGAACAAGCGGGGCCGACCGCCGCCGAGGCGGTCCGGCCGTACGGAAGAGCGCCGCGCCGGGCGGAACGCCGCAAGGCGTCCGGCCCGCCCGTCAGCAGCCGCAACAGCAGGACGCGCACACCGCGCTGGCCACGCGACGGAAGTCGACGTGCCGGCGGCGAACGAGCGGCTGCTGCTTGCGTGACATGGCGTCCCCACTACGCGTCCTCACGGACCCGCGTCGAAGTGTCGAAGTTCGAGGTTCGAAGTGTCGAAGTCGAGGTTCGAAGGTCGGAGCTCGAAGCTCGAAGTACCGGGAGGGCCGCAAACCCGACCCGAGTTCCCTAGTAGAATAGTAGGAAACGGCGCGGCTCCGCCAGTGGGCGATAATGCGGGCATGCGCATCTCAGCCAGAGCGGACTACGCGGTACGGGCGGCCCTGCAGCTCGCGGCCTGCACGGACAGCGGCCCCGTGAAGGCCGAGGCGATCTCCACGTCGCAGGACATTCCGCACAAATTCCTCGAAGGCATCCTCAACGACATGCGCCGCGGCGGGCTCGTCACCAGCCAGCGCGGCGGCAACGGCGGCTACCGACTGGCCCGCCCGGCCGCCGAGATCAGCATCGCGGACGTGATCCGCACGGTCGACGGCCCGCTCGTCTCGGTCCGCGGCGTGCGCCCGCCCGAGCTCTCGTACTCAGGACCGGCCGAGTCCCTGCTCCCCCTCTGGATCGCCCTGCGCGCCAACGTACGGGAGATCCTGGACGGCACCTCGCTGGAGGACGTGGCGTGCGCCGGACTGCCGTCCACGGTCAAGAAGTTGGCGGAGAACCCGGCAGCCTGGACCAACCCCTGACACGCGAGGCGCCCTCCGCACGCGGCGCTGACCTGCGGCTTCCCGGATAGCAAGACGGAAGCGTCCATTTACTGAACTCCCGCTTGCCCGTACGGCAGTTCACGGCCACTATCCCTATCAATCCAGTGGGAAAACTAGGGAAGGTACGTGCCGTCGTGAGAACGCTCATCCTCTTGGCCCTCGCCGGGCTCGGCGCCCAACTCGTGGACGGCAGCCTCGGCATGGCCTATGGCGTCACGTCCACCACCCTGCTCCTCGCCTTCGGCACGAACCCCGCGGCCGCGTCCGCGACCGTGCACCTCGCGGAGATCGGCACGACGCTCGCCTCGGGCGTGGCGCACTGGCGCTTCGGCAACGTCGACTGGCGTGTCGTCGCCAAGATCGGTCTGCCCGGCGCGGTCGGCGCGTTCGCGGGCGCCACGGTCCTGTCGAACCTGTCGACGGAGCTCGCCGAGCCCGCGATGGCGCTGATCCTGCTCGGCCTCGGCGCGTACGTGCTGACCCGGTTCACGTTCCTCGGCCTGCCGACCGGCAACCTCAACAAGCCGCTGCGCAAGCGGTTCCTGTCGCCGCTCGGTCTCGTCGCCGGCTTCCTCGACGCCACCGGAGGCGGCGGCTGGGGGCCCGTCGGCACTCCGGCGATCCTCGCCAGCGGGCGCCTCGAGCCGCGCAAGGTGATCGGCTCGGTCGACACCAGCGAGTTCCTCGTCGCGATCGCCGCGAGCCTCGGCTTCCTCTTCGGGCTCGGCTCGGAGGGCGTCGACCTGGCCTGGGCCGCCGCGCTGCTCGTCGGCGGCCTGATCGCCGCGCCGATCGCCGCCTGGCTGGTCCGGCACGTGCCGCCGCGGCTCCTCGGCTCCGCGGTCGGTGGCATCATCGTGCTCACCAACGTCCGTACGCTGCTCAGGAGCGACTGGCTGAACGCCTCCGACGCCACGCAGTGGACGGTGTACGCGCTCATCTACGTCCTGTGGGCCGCCGCCGTCGCGCACTCCTTCCGCGAGCACCGCAAGCAGACCCGGATCGCCCCCGAGGCCAGCACCGGCACGCAGGAGACCGGCACCCCGGAGGGCGACGAGCCGGACACCGCGAAGGCCGACACGTCCGACCTCGACGGCGCGAAGGCCGAAGTCCCCGCCCGCACGGGAAGCGGCGGCTCGGCCTGACCCGGCCGAACAGCCCGCACCGGAAGCAGCGGCTCGGCCTGACCCGGCCGCCCGCGACGGCGCCCACCGCGCCACCCGCAGGCCCCGAACTCCCCTCCGACCGAAGGGGGTTCGGGGCCCGCCTCGCCACCGACCACCCGCCGTGGCCCCGCGAGAAGCCCTGCCTCGCCCCTGTACGACCGCCCGTCAAGCCGCATCCCACCCCCCACCAGCACCACGGAGGCCCACCGTGTCCGAAGCGTCCGGCGTCAGCGTTTCCCCGCAGCCCCAGTCACTGGAGTCCTGGCTGCGGGTCGCGGCCGAGGTCGCCGACGATCTCGCGGTGGACGCGGCCGCCCGGGACCGGGCCGGGAAGCCGCCGTTCGACGAGGTGGCGCGGCTGCGCGAGAGCGGCCTGCTCGCCTTCCTCACGCCGCCGGGCCCGGGCGGGCGCGGCGCGGACTGGCCGACGGCGTGTTCCGTCGTACGACAGATCTCCGCCGCCGACAGCTCCGTCGGCGAACTCCTCGGCAGGCACTACGTGTTGGCCTGGTCGCCGCGACTCTTCACCGGGCCCCGGGTCGCCGCCCGCCTGGAGGAGCGCGCCGTCGCCGAGCAGTGGCTGTGGGGCGGCGCCACCGAGGCCGCCGAGCCCTGGCCGGCCGCCGGGCGCCTCACCCTGACGCCGACGCGCGCCGGTCATCTCCTGGACGGGCGGCGGGAGTTGGCGTCGGCGAGCGCGGTCGCCGACCGGTACGTGCTGACCGCGCCGCACGCCGACACGGGCGAGACCCTCGTCGCCGTGGTCGACCCGGCGCACGCGGGCGTCACCCCGCTCACCCGCGACGACCGCCTCGGCCAGCGGCTCACCGGGGCAGGCGCGGTGGCCTTCGAGCACGTGCCGGTGACCGCGGAGCACGTGCTCGGGGCGGTGCCGCGCGACGAGCACGCCATCTCGCCGTTCACCGCGCTCGCGCCGCTCGCCCTGCGGCTGATGCTCGCGCACGTCGGCCTGGGCAACGCCGAGGGCGCGCTCGCCGAGGCCCGCGACGTCAACCGCGCCTGGCCGCACGGCGGTTCGGCCGCACCGGTACCGGTGCGCATCGGCGGCGAGACCCCTTTCCCCACCGCCTCCGGCCTCCCCGAGCCCGGCGCGCCGGACCACGCGGCCCACCCGGCCCTCGCGGACCACGCCGCCCACACCAGCCACTCCGCGTACCCGGATCCCGTACCGGAGGTCCCGTATCTCCTCTTGTCCTACGGGGAGTTGGCGACCTCCGCGCACACCGCCGCGGCCGTCGTCGAGCGGGCCTCGGAGGGGCTCGCGCGCGGGCTCGCCGCCGGGACCGCGCTCGGGATCGACGAGCGGGCAGAGATCGCCGTCCTGGTCGCGGCCGCCGAAGCCGTCACCGCGCAGGCGACGCTGCGGATCACCGCGCGCATCCTGGAACTCACCGCCGCCGCCGGCACGACCGGGCACACCGACGGCCTGGACCGGTTCTGGCGCAACGCGCGGGTGCTGACCGCGCTCGACTCCCCCGGTCACCGGCTGCGCGCCATCGGCGACCACTACCTCAACGGCACCCCGCCGCCCCTCACCCTCCGCGCCTGAGCCCACCGGGACGCAGCCCCCAGCGCCCAGCGCCGCCCGAGCCGGGCCCGCCCGCCTGCCCGCCCGCCTGCTCGCCAGCGCGACCGCTCACCCGCCCCCGCTGAGCGTTCTTCTGCCACTTCCCGTGGGACACGTGTCTCATTTTCTGCTGGTTCGGGCTTCGTCGAGCCGGTTACATGGGGCCCGCCGGATCGCGTATTCCGTCGCCCTGCGCGGAGAACTCGCCAGCGCCATGAGCTGCCGGCGTCCGTTCGCTCAGGGAAGGTTCTGGGGCCATAACTCACCGGCATATGCGGCTCGCCGCGAAGGCCCTTCTCGCGTGCCTGCCCGAGTTTCCACGGCCATGGAATGTCGACGTGCTCTGCGCGGAACTCGCGCGGGCCAACGGCCGTCCGCTGACCCTGCATGCCGTCGACCTTCCCGAATTCCCCTTCGGCATGTGGATCGACGACGGGCGCGGCGACCGCATCCTGTATCGCTCGTCCGCCGCCGGATATCACCGGGACCACATCGTGCTGCACGAGATCTGCCATCTCCTCGTCGCCCGCGAACGGCAGCACCCCGCGGTACGACGCGCCCTCCCCCGCACCGAATCCCCCGAACCCGGCACCGGCCCTCGCGCCGACTCCGACCCCCGCACCGAAGGAGCCCGTACGGCCATGGCCCTGCGCGCCGCCACCGACGACACGCCCGCGGCCCGGACCGCCGTACGGCCAACGGCCGACGACACGCCCGAACCGCTCCTCGCGCACAGCCCCGCCGAGGAGGAGCTCGCCGAGATGTTCGCGTCGCTCGCCCTGAAGCGGGCCGGGCGGCTGCGTCCGCGCGAGCTCAGCCCGGTCGAGCGGCGCGCGGCGCAGTTGCTGGGGGTGGACGACCGTGCATGACGTGCCCGCGTGGGTGGAGACGATGCGGGGCGTGGTCCTCGCCGTCGTGTGGACGGTGCTGATCCTCCGCGTCCCGGCGCTGCGGCGCGCCGGTCAACGGCCGGTCTGGGCCGTGCTGTTGGTGCTCGCCGCCGGTTCGCTCCTCATCCAGGCGCAGGTCGGCGCGTGGGTCGACGAGGTGACGGGCGTGCCGAAGGCCGGTGAGCTGGCGGTGACGCTGATCGCGCTCACCGACTTCGCCGTGGTGTGGTGGTTCGCCCTGACGCTGCGCGCCGTGGACCGGCCCACGCCCGCCTGGCTGCGCCGCGCGCCCCTCGGCTGCGCGCTCGTCACGGCCGCCGCGGCCTTCGCGTTCTTCGCCCTCGCCGACGAGCGGCACCGGTACGGCGAGCAGGCGCAGGGCTGGTGGGTGGCGTACGCGCTGGTCTGGGTCGGGTACGGCCTGGTCACGGCGGTCGGCGCGGCCGCGGTGTTCTGGCGGTACGGGCTGCGCATGCTGAGCCCCGCGCTGCGCGCCAGCATGCTGCTGCTCGCGCTCGGCACCAGCGCCGAGGTGCCGTATCTGGTGATCCGGGGCGTCCGCTGGTTCGACCCGGAGGCGTCGCCGGCGCTGGCGCTCGCGGGGTTCTGGTGCTCGTTCGCGCGGTTCGTGCTCGTCGCGCTGGGCTGCTCGCTCGCGGCGATCGACCCGCTGCGGAAGGCGTCGCTGTTCTGGTACCGGCGGCAGCGGCTGTTCCGGCTGTGGCGGCTGCTGCGGCAGGCCACTCCGGAACTCCTCGTCGTCACACCGCAATCGCGGCTGTCGGATCTGCTGACGTTCCGCAATTCCTGGGAGTTGCTGCACCAGCGGGTCATCGACATTCGCGACAGCATCATCTTCCTGCGCGACGGCTGGGCGTCCGAGGAACTCCTCCGGGCGGCGACCGGCCATACGCAGGAGAGCGAACTGCGCGAACGAGAACGGCTGTTGGCGACCGCGTGCTGGATCGAGGCGGCCCGCCGCGAGGCGCTCGCCGGAGTGCCGCGCCGCCACGAAGAGGTGCGGATCGGGCTGCTTCCCGAAGTGCGCGGTTCGGAGTCCACGATGCCGCGCGAGATCACCTATCTCGTGCGCCTCCACCGATTTCTGAGTTCCCGGCACGTATCGGAATTCGCCGCCCGAATGCGGCCGGTCAGCCCACAGGACGCGTCGGCGAGCTGAGTCCACCCCGGCGTCCACTGTGACCCCCCCTCCGGCTTCCGCAAAAGTTTACGCAAGCTTGCACGCCGCGCAGCACCCCCTTCATCCGACATGTCCCCATACCAACGCCGCATCCTGCGCGAAGGGTTGACCTTCCCTCCGGGCCGGGACTAACTTCGGCGCCGCACAGTGCATCCGGTTGCAAAACCTTGCAGCCGGGTGGTCACCCGCACACGATGGGGCCGTGGCGCGTCGGCCCTCCCGCTGAGGAGGGTTGCATGGCTCATCCCGCACGATCAGCGTTCCGCAGGCCTGCCCGGATCCGGGAACCGGCCCGCTCCGCCGCGTCCGCACGTCGGCGCCCGGCACCCGGGCCGTCCCGGACGCCGGCCACCACGACCGCGCGTACGCCGGGTCCCCCCACCGTCCTCGACGGCCCGGCGTACGCGCAATCCGCGTGATCCGCCGAGCAGTTGCCCCTTCCGTACGAACAGACCTCCCCCACACAAGAGAAGGATCTCCATGAGCAAGCTCAGCAGGTCCCTGGTCGCCGCGGCCGCGGCGGGCTCGGCGGCGCTGCTCGGCGCCGCCGTGCTGCAGCCCGCGAACGCCAGCCCCGCGCCGGCCGCCGAGGCGAAGGCCAAGGGCAAGCCGAAGGCGCCGAAGGCCGCCGCGGGCAAGGACGTGATCGCCAACCTGTGGTCGTGGAACTGGAAGTCGGTGGGCGCCGAGTGCGCCGACGTCCTCGGCCCCTCCGGGTACGCGGCCGTGTGGGTCGCGCCGCCGCACGAGTCCATCGCCCACCCGGACGGCAACTGGTGGGACATCTACCAGCCGGTGAACTACGAGCTGAACAGCCGTTTCGGCGACAAGGCCGCGTTCGCCGCGATGACGAAGGCGTGCAACGACGCCGGGGTGAAGGTGTACACGGACGCCGTGGTCAACCACACCGCCGCGCTCACCGGCACCGGCTACGGCGGCACGCAGGTCTCCGACAAGTACCGGCCCGCGATGTACCAGCGCGGCGACTACAACGTCGACGCCTGCAACCGCACCATCAGCAACTGGAGCGACAAGTGGGAGGTGCAGAACTGCGAGCTGCTGGGCCTGCCGGACCTGAAGACGGGCAGTGACGCGGTCCGCTCGAAGATCGCCGGGTACCTCAACTCGCAGATAGCCCTTGGCGTCTCGGGCTTCCGCATCGACGCGTCGAAGCACATTCCGGCCGCCGACCTGGAGGCGATCGTCGGCAAGCTCGACAAGACCGGGGACGGTTCGAGCCCGTACGTGTTCCACGAGGTGTTCCCCGGTCCGACGCCCGGGCCCGACGAGTACTACGGCAGCGGGAAGGTCCTCGACTTCTCGGCGGCCGACCGGCTGAAGTCCGCCTTCCAGGGCGACATCGCGTCCCTGAAGGACTTCGGCAGCGGCCAGCTGCCCGCCGACAAGTCGGTGTCGTTCGTCACCAACCACGACACCGAGCGCGAGGGCCGCCACCTCTCCTACAAGGACGGCGACACGGCGGTGCTCGCCAACGTCTTCCAGCTGGGCTGGAAGCACGCCGACCCGACGGTGTACGCGGGCTTCACGTACGAGAACAAGGACGCGTCGCCGCCCGCGGACGGGGACGGGTTCGTCACCGACACGGACTGCGGCAACGGCGCCTGGTACTGCCTGGAGCGGGACCCGCGGATCACCGGCATGGTCGGCTGGCGTGCGGCGGTCGGCGACGCCGACGTCAGCGACTTCCAGTCCCCGCAGGCCAACGTGATCGGCTTCGGCCGCGCGGACAAGGGCTTCGTCGCCGTGAACAACACGGGCGGCGGGGTCACGGCCGAGTTCACGACCCAGCTGCCGGACGGCACGTACCGCGACGTGCTGAGCGGCGACGCGGCCCGTGAGGTGACGGTCTCGGGCGGCAAGGCGAAGCTCGAACTGCCGGCGAAGTCGGCGGTGGCGTTCCACGCCGGCACCGACTGACGGCCCGTACCCACACGAGACTGCGGCCGCCGCACCCGCACCGGTGCGGCGGCCGCGGATCTCACCGCTCGTACAACTGCGCCCGGGGCACGATCTGTTGCTCCGTCCCCGGGCTCGACCAGAGCAGCTTCATATGGGCCTCGCCGCTCTGCTCCGCGTAGTCGATCCTGACCTTGTGCCGGGTGCCCCCCTTCAGTTCCACCTGTCCCTTGTCGACGCGCGGCCCGTGCGGGTCCCAGGCGTCGACGACCAGCTCCCCGTCGATCCACACCCGGGCGCGGTCGTCGGAGACGGTGCTGAGGGTGTACGTCTCGGTGCGGCGGGGTTCGAGGGTGCCGGTCCAGCGGACACCGAAGTCGTCCGTCGCGATGTCCGGATGCGGTGAACCAGCGTATTTCCAGGCGTGGTTGACGGTCGCGTCCACCCTCGTGACCTTCGGCTCACCGGCGAGCTCCGCGTTGTCGAAGAGCTCCTGCCTGAGCCCCTTGCCGCTGCCCTCGGGCGCCGTGGGCCCGGGGTCCACGGTGAGTTCGACGACGGTCGCCGTGGGGTTGGTCGCCGCCCCGGTCGGTCTGAGCGCGTACCCGTCGGCGGTCTTCGTCACGTCGACCTTCTGCTCCGAGCCGAGCACCCGCGCCGCCTTCACCTCGAAGTCCGTACGCGCCGTCAGCTCAAGCGCGCCGCCCGGCGCGGGCCAGTCGGTGACCGCCGCGTACAGCTTGTCGCCCTTGCGGCTCACCGTTCCCCAGGCGGGCTTCTCGACGAGACCGGCGAACCGCGCCCCGTACACCGACTCGCCCTGACCGTCCGCGCGCAACCAACTCCCCATCTCGGCAAGGCGGTTCAGGGACGGCTCCGGGATGCGGCCGCGGGCGTCCGGGCCGACGTTCAGGAGGTAGTTGCCGCTGCGGGAGGTGGTGGCGAGGAGGTTGCGGACGAGGGTGGTGGTCGACTTCCAGTTCTGGTCGTGACGGGCGTACCCCCAGTGGTCATTGAGGGTCATACAGGACTCCCAGAGCTGGCCGTCCACCGGCCGGTCGGGGATCTCCTGCTCGGGCGTGCCGTAGTCGCCGTCGACGACCCGCCGTTTGCCGACGCGGTTGTTCACGATGAGCTCGGGGTCGAGGCCGCGCAGATACGACTCCAGGCGCTCGCCGTCGCGCGCGGTCCACGGGTTGTGCGGGTTCTCGGTGTCCCACTCCCCGTCGAACCAGAGCAGCGCCGGGTCGTAGGCGTCGACCAGCTCCTTGAGCTGGGCGTACATCCGCTTCTCGTACTGCGGGAAGGTGGCCGGGTCGGGGAAGTCCGGGTCGTGCCAGTCCCAGATCGAGTAGTAGAAGCCGAGCTTGATGCCCGCGTCGTCGGCTTCCTCCTTCAGTTCGGCGAGGATGTCGCGGCGCTTGTCGAAGGCCGAATGGTCGCGCAGATTCCAGGAGTTGACCTTCGTCGGCCACATCGCGTACCCGTCGTGGTGCTTGGACGTGATGACGATGTACTTCATCCCCGCGTCCTTCGCCGCACCCACCACGGCCTTCGCGTCGAACTCCGCCGGATCGAAGGTCGCGGCCTGTTTCTCGTACGCGTCCTTCGGGATGCGGCACTCCCGCTGGATCCACTCGGCGTTGCGGCAGACCGTGCCGTCGGGCCGGGTGTACTCGCCCTCCAGGTGGGAGTAGGCGCCGAAGTGGATGAACATGCCGAAGCGGTCCTGCCGGAACCAGCTGGTGCGCCCGGCGGTGAACGGGTCGTCGACAGCGTGGTCCGTGCCTGGCCCGGACGCCGACGGGGCCGAGGCCCGCGCCTCGGCCGGTGCGGCACCGGCCGCGGGCAGCGCCGAGGCGCCGAGCGCGGCGGTGAGGAGCAGGGTCAGTGCGGTGACTCTTCGCCTGGTGCGACTGCGGGGTGTGCGCATGGGGCGGCTCCCGTGTTCGACGGTGTGCTCCGGGGTGAAGTCGTCCGATCGCTGGGGACCGTAGAGACGAATACATCGGACGTCAACGGGGTCAACCAGCCATGGAGAGCGAGGAGTTGGCGGACTTCAGTCCTAGCGCTCCGATGTCTGCCCAGCCCACCGCCCCCTCCGGCGCGACCTCACACCGTCGGCAGCCGCTTCCTGATCCCGTCGAAGTGGTGCCGCATCGCCTCCGCCGCGCGCGGCCCGTCGCCCGCCCGCAGCGCGGCGACGATCTCGGCGTGCTGGGCGCAGGTGCGGTGCGGGTCCGGGTGGTCGTCCTCCAGGTCGTCCCGCACCTGCCGCATCGCGGCCCAGAACGCGTCGAGCACCTCGCTCAGCAGGTGGTTGCCGAGCGAGCGGTAGAGCGCGAGGTGGAAGGCCCGGTCGGTCGCCACGTCCACGGCGCCGCGCTCCGCCTCCTGTTCCATCTTCCGTACGAGCCCGTCCAGTATCTCCAGGTCGCCCGCCGGGACCGTCGCGGCGACCGTGGCGATCACGCCGGACTCCAACGCCTCGCGCAGCTCCATGAGTTCGTACAGGCTGGGCTCGCCCTGCCGGTGCCGCACCGCCGCGCGGAAGGCGATCCCGTCGACGAGCGGGTCGAGGGAGAGCGAGCCGACGTACGTGCCGAAGCCGTGCCGGATCTCGACGACCCGCACGGCCTGCAGCGCCTTGAGCGCCTCCCGCACCGAGTTGCGGCTCATGTCGAGCAGCTCGCACAACTCGGCCTCCGTGGGCAGCGGATCGCCGGGGCCGAGCCTCCGGTCGAGGATGAGCTGCCTGATCCGTGCCTGCGCCGTCTCGCTGAGATTGCCTCGCGCCATGACTTCCCGCCCGCGCCTTCCGCCTCTTGACCTGCCATGGACGGGCAGGTCTATGGTGACCATGACATGGGACATCCTACGTCCCATGTCCCGTCGTCTCGAGCCGTTCCGGGAGTCACCGCCATGTCCCCTGTCTCGCCTCTCGCCGCCCCGCTCCGGGGTGTCGTGCCGCCCGTCTGCACCCCGCTCACTCCTCAGGGGGAGGTCGACACCGATGCGTTGGCCCGGCTCGTCGAGCATCTCGTCGGGTCCGGCGTGCACGGCCTGTTCGCGCTCGGATCGACCGGCGAGGTCGCCTACCTGACGGATGCTCAGCGGGCCGCGGCCCTCGGCGCCGTGGTCGAGGCGGCGGCCGGACGGGTTCCCGTGCTCGCGGGCGTCATCGACACGACCACCGCCCGCGTCGCCCAACACGCCCGCACCGCAGCCGAGTTGGGGGCGGACGCGCTCGTGGCCACGGCCCCGTTCTACACCCGCACCCACCCGAAGGAGATCGCCGCCCACTTCCGGGACCTGCGTACGGCGGTCGACCTGCCGTTGTTCGCGTACGACATCCCGGTCGCCGTGCACAGCAAGCTCACGCCGGGACTCGTGCGCGAACTCGCGGCGGACGGCACGCTCGCCGGGCTGAAGGACAGCAGCGGCGACGAGGGCTCGCTGCGCCGGCTGCTCGTCGCGCTCGGCGGCCGCGAGGGCCGCGCGACCGGGCCCGCCCCGCACTTCGCGGTGCTCACCGGGTCCGAACTCACCGTGGATTCCGCCCTGTTGGCGGGCTGCGACGGCGTGGTGCCGGGCCTCGGCAACGTCGACCCGGCCGGGTACGTACGCCTCTACGAGGCCGCCCGCGCCGGTGACTTCGGGCTCGCCGCGAAGGAGCAGGAGCGGCTCGTCGAGCTGTTCGGGATGGTCGACTGCGGGCCCGAGTCGGAGATGGGCCGCAGCTCGTCCGCGCTCGGCTCGTTCAAGGCGGCGCTGTGGCTGCTCGGCCTCGTCGACTGCCCCGCCACCGCCCGCCCGCAGATCCCGCTCGGCGAGGCGGCGGTGGCGGAGGTCGCGGAGCGTCTGCGCGCCGCCGGACTCGTGCCGACGCGATGAGAGACGCGAGTCGACTCCCCTCTGCGATACGCACGCTGCCGTCCCGCTCGGCCACCGAGCCCGTCGTCGGTCTCGACCTCGGCGGTACGAAGATCGCCGCCGCGCTCGTCGCCGCCGACGGGACCGTCCTGACCCGCCGCACCCGGCCGACCCCGGCCGCCGACGGCGCCGAAGCGGTCCTGGACGCGCTGGCCGCGGCGGCGACGGAGGTGGCGTCCGAGGCTGCGTCCGGCGCGGAGCCGCGAGCGGTGGGCGTGGCCGCCGCCGGGGTGATCGACCCGGTTTCCGGAACCGTCACCGGAGCCACCGACACGATCCGCGGCTGGCCCGGCACACCGCTCGCCCCGGCCCTCGCCGCCCGCCTCGGCACACCGGTGGCCTGCGACAACGACGTACGGGCGACGGCCGGTCCGGAACTCGCCGCGCTGCCCGACGGTTCCTCGCTGCTCTATCTCGCGGTCGGAACCGGAATCGGCGGCGCGGTCGCCGTCGACGGTCGGATGGCACACGGCGGGCGCGGTGTCGCCGGGCACCTCGGGCATCTGCCGAGCCCGGAGGCGGACGGTCTGCCGTGCACCTGCGGCGCGGTCGGCCACCTGGAGGCGGTCGCGGCGGGGCCCGGCATCACGGCCCTGTACGAGCGGCTCTCCGGCCGGTCCGCCGGGCGGCTTCAGACGGTCGCGCGGCGCGCCGAGCAGGGCGACGCGGCCGCCGCGCAGGCCATCACGGTCGGCGCACGCGCGGCGGGCCGGATGCTCGGCGGCCTGGCGAACGCGCTCGGCCCCGACCGGGTCGTCGTCGGCGGCGGCGTGACCGGCCTCGGCCACCGCTGGTTCGCCCCGCTGACGGAGGCGTTCACCGCCGAACTCCTCACCCCGATCGGGGAGTTGCGCCCGCATCCCCCGCGCTTCGGCGCCGACGCGGCGGTACGAGGAGCGGCCCTCCTGACGGCCACGGCACCGATGCACCACCCCGCCTGAGCGCCCTTCCGCCCCGCCTGACTCCCCTTCCACCTCACCTGACTTTCCCTCAGTCCCGCCTGCCTTCCTTCCTCACAGCCCCACTTGACGCCCCCTCAGCCCACCGGAGCGACCTTGACGACGCCCCCGCCGTACCCCCGCATGCCCGAGCCTCTCCTCGCCTCCCTGGCCGGGCGGCTGATCGTCTCCTGCCAGGCGCCGCCCGGCGATCCGATGCGGACCGTCGACGCCCTCGTACTCCTCGCCCGCTGCGCGGAGTTGGGCGGGGCGGGCGGGATACGGGCCGACGAGCCGGAGGCCGTAGCCGCGATCCGGGCCGAGGTGGACCTGCCGCTCGTCGGCCTGTGGAAGGACGGCGACACCGGCGTCCGCATCACGCCCACCGTCCGGCACGCCCTCGCCGTCGCCGAGGCGGGCGCCGACGTGGTGGCCGCCGACGCGACCGGCCGCCCACGCCCCGACGGCTCGACGTTCGCCGAACTCGTCGCCGCCGTGCACGCGGCCGGCGCCCTGGTCATGGCCGACGTGGCCACCCACGCCGAGGGTGTCGCGGCCGCCGCGCAGGGCGCCGACCTGGTGTCCACCACCCTGTCCGGGTACGCGCCGGGCTCGCCGCGCCAGGACGGGCCCGACCTCGACCTGGTGTCCTCGCTCGCGGCGGCCCTGCCCGTGCCGGTGGTCGCGGAAGGGCGGCTGCACACGCCCAGGCAGGCCGCCGAGGCGCTCGCCCGCGGGGCGCACAGCGTGGTCGTCGGCACCGCCATCACCGCGCCCACCGCCCTCACCCGCCGCTTCGCGACGGCCGTCGCCAACGCGCCCCGGCCCGCCTGAACAGCCACCGGCACCCTCGACCCGTACGACGATCCCCCTGGAGCCCCTGTGTCCGTGTCCGCACCGCCCCGCCCGCTCCCCTGGTACCGCGAAGTCGGCCATACGCAGTGGAAGTCGTTCGGCGCCGCCTGGATCGGCTATGTCCTCGACGGTTTCGACTTCGTCCTCATCTCCCTCGTCCTGACCGAGATCAGCGACGAGTTCGGCCTGAGCACCGTCGAGGCGGCGAGCCTCGTGTCCGGTGCGTTCATCACGCGCTGGCTCGGCGGCGCGGTGCTCGGGGCGATCGGCGACCGGTACGGCCGCAAGCTGTCGATGGTGCTGAGCATCGTGCTGTTCTCGGTCGGCACGTTCGCCTGCGGCTTCGCCTGGGACTACACCAGCCTGTTCGTCGCGCGGCTCGCGATCGGCATGGGCATGGCCGGCGAGTACAGCGCGAGCGCCACGTACGTCATGGAGAGCTGGCCGGCCCGCGTCCGCAACCGGGCCAGCGGCTTCCTGATCTCGGGCTTCTCCCTCGGCTCGGTGCTCGCCGCGCAGGTCTACAACTGGGTGGTGCCGACGCTGGGTTGGCGCTGGATGTTCTACGTGGGGCTCGTCCCGATCGTCATGGCGCTGTGGATGCGGCGGGCGCTTCCGGAGGCCGCCGAGTGGACCGAGGCCGTCGGGGAGCGGGCGGCCAGACCGAACCCGTTCCGCCCGCTGTTCGCCGACCGGACCCGGGCGACGGTCAACACGGCGCTCGCGGTGGCCGCGACGGTCTCCCTGTTCGCCGTGTTCACACCGCTCGGCGCGGGTCTGGTGCCGCTGCTCTCGGTGCTCGCGGGGCTCTGTCTGGCCGCGTTCGCCGTGCAGTTGGGCGGGCGGCGCGGCTGGCCGCTGTACCTGGCGATGATCGTCACCGTGTTCTTCGCGTTCCTCTACACCTGGCCCATCCAGTCGCTGCTGCCCACCTATCTGAAGACCGAGCTCGGCTACAGCCCGGACCAGGTCACGGACGTCCTGTACTTCGCGGGCTTCGGCACGATGGCGGGCTGCTGGCTCGCGGGCTTCGTCGGCGACTGGATCGGCACGAAGAAGGCGTACGCGTGCACACTGCTCGCGTCGTTGGCGTTCGTGTTCCCCGTGTTCGCGGTCGAGGACGACCTGCTGCTCCTGGGCGCGCTGCTGTTCGTGCTGCAGGCGTTCAGCTTCGGCATCTCGGGCCTGCTGCCCCGCTACATCGGCGGCCACTTCCCCACGGAAGTACGGGGTGCCGCGCTCGGGTTCACGTACAACGTGGGGGCGTTGGGCGGAGCCGTCGCGCCGGTGCTCGGGGCACAGCTCGCGTCGGGCATGGACCTGGGGAGGGCGCTCGCGGTGCTCACGTTCGCGGGGACCGTGCTGGTCGTCGTCCTCGTCGGCCTCGACGTGCCGGGACGGCTCGGCCGGCTGACGGACCCGGACAGCGTGCCGGACCACCTGGCGGAGTCCGCGTCGGCGGCGCCGCGGGGCGTTCCGGAACGGTAGGCGCCCGGCGTTCCGGAGCGGTAGGCGCGGGCTCGCCCGGCGTCCGGCCCGCGAGACGGTGTGCGGCACACCACACCGCCAAAGGCATACTGTCGCCCGCTAGTTGATCGGGCGCGGCACGAGGGCCCCGGGCGGACCAGGGCCGGTGGCAAGGGGAGCAGGCGATGACGGACACGACGACGAACCCGACGACGGAGCCCATGACGAACCCAGCGGTGAGCACTGCGTTCAAACCCGTGAGCGCGGCCTTCAAGCCCCTGATCGCGGTCGGCCCCGAGTACGCCGAGCAGGCCGCGGCGGCCGAGGCCCGGCTGCAGGAAGCGCTGGCCGAAGCCGTCGCCGCCCCGTCGGGGTTCCGGTTCGGCCCGGTGCAGTCGGCGGCGAGGGACCTGCCGGGGGCGTCGATCGTCCGGATCATCCCCGGCTTCGCGCTGCAGGAGCACGCCCCGACGCACGTCATGGTCCTCACCCTCAAGCAGGCGGTACGCCAGGCGCTGTCGCTGCCGCTGGGCGACGAGGAGTTCTGGGACCGCGTGGAGGAGACCCTCACGGGCGCGTTCGTCGGCCTCGCCGACCAGCTCGACGCCCCGCACCTGGTCCTGCACACGTCGGACGAGGGCACGCGGTACGACTACCACCTGCTGTTCGCCCTCCAGGACGAGGCGACCGAGGGGTTCCTGTACGTGGTGGCGTTCTGCGTGCACGTGACGGTGGGGCTCGACCGGGACCGGCTCCTCGGCCTGGCCGTCACGGACCCGGCTCCGTACACGCTGGGGCTCGACGCGGTGTGCGTCCGCATGCCGGCGGCCTGAGGCCGGATCCCCTGCGGGGTGCCAACTGCGGGGCTACGGTGGCCGGATGGAACAGCGCATCAGTCTGATCACACTCGGCGTCCGCGACCTGGCCCGCTCCCGCGCCTTCTACGAGGCCCTCGGCTGGCGCGGCCAGGAGGTCCAGGAGACGGTGTTCTTCCAGGCCGGCGGGCAGGGGCTCGTCCTGTGGAGCCGCGGGAAGCTGGCCGCGGACTGCGGGGTGGACGACACGGGCGAACCGGGCTTCGGCGGCATCACGCTCGCCCACAACGTCCGCTCCGCGGCGGAGGTGGACGAGCTGATGGCCGCGGCCCGGGACGCCGGCGCCCGCATCACGAAGCCGGCGACCCACTCCGAACTCGGCTTCTACACCGGCGTCTTCCTGGACCCCGACAACCACCCCTGGGAAATCGCCCACAACCCGGGCTTCCCGCTGTCCGCGGACGGGTCCCTGACGATCCCGGACTTGTCCTTGCCGGAGACCTGATCCGCACTCTGGCCCGGGGGGACCGGGCCGGCCCGCCGACGCGCTCGGGGCGGGCCCAGCGTGCCCCGCCCCGCCGGGCTGGGGCCACGGCGTCCGTCCGAGGTGGCCCGCCGACGGGCCCGAGGCGACGGGTTGTCGGGCCCGTCGGTCCATCCGGCTGTCAGGCCGTCGGGCTGCCGATCTGTCAGGCCATCAGGCCATCACGCCGCCGGCCGACAGCTCGGCGGTCCGGCGAGGCGCCAGGCCTCGGACCATCAGGCCGCCGGGCTGCACGGAGCGTAGTGTTGACAGGGCATCTACAACTCGACCTCGCTCTCAGAGGAGGTCCGCCATGTCGACCGACCCGCCCTCCCAGCAGCCCGGCTGGGACCCGCGCTCTCAAAGGCCTCAGGTCCCACAGCACCCTCGGCCCCAGCGGGATTCCGGGCCCGAGGGTTCCGCGGAGAAACCCCGCAGACGCCGCCGGGTCTTCCTCTGGGTGTTCCTGGCGATCCAACTGCTCTTCCTCGTGTGGGTGATCACCGGCGCCGCGTCCGCAGGAGGCACACCCGAGGACTGCGGCACCCTCGACTCGACCACCTGCAACGAGGCCGAGAACCTCGGCACGGCCATCGGCGTGGGGCTGATCGTCGCGATCTGGGTCGCGGTGGACGTCATCCTGGGCATCACGTACGCCGTCTACCGACTCAGCCGCAGAAGCAGCCGCCCGACCCGCACCTGACGCCTGCGTCCCGCGTCCTAGGCCACGACATCCTCTGCGACGGTGATCGTCACCACGTCCCGGGTACTCGCCACCGTGCAAGGGCGCGCCCAGCCCAGCCCCGGCCCGGCCCGGCCAGGACGACGAACCCGACCCGACACCCGCCCGCGTACACAAAAAGCCGCCCGCATTTCGGACGATCCCCCGCGTCGCCCGAAATGCGAACGGCCGGCCGGGCCCGGGAGGGGCTCGGCGTACGCGCTGAGTATAGTTGGCTGCGAGCCAGTCAACGCAGGAGTTCAGGATGTCTCCGCGAAGCGCAGCGGTCAACGAGGAATTGCGGCGCCGGTCCCGCGAGCGGCTGCTCGACGCGACGGTGACGCTGGTCGGCGAGCGCGGTTACGAGGCGACGACCCTCGGTGACATCGCGGATCTCGCCGGTTCCGCCCGCGGCCTGATCTCGTACTACTTCCCCGGCAAGCGCCAGCTGCTGCAGTCCGCCGTGCACCGCCTGATGCATCTGACCCTCGAGGCCGCCCTGGAGCGCGAGCCGCGCACCGACGACGGGCGCGAGCGGCTCGCCCGCGCCATCGACGCGATCCTGGGGCTCGCGCAGGAGCGGCCGGTGCTGATGCGGACGCACATGGCGGGCATCCTGCAGGCCGAGGGTTTCGTGCAGTGCCCCGAGCAGCAGCGGCTCGCCGAGCTGCTCAAGGACACCGTGCGGCGGTACGGCGCGGAGGACGTCGACGTCGAGTACCCGCTGCTGCGCGCCCTGCTGATGGGCGCCGTCGTCGCGGTGCTGCTGCCCGGCGCCCCGATGCCCGCGGCCACGCTGCGCGCCGAGCTGTTCCAGCGGTACGGCCTGGACTGGGAGGCCGGGTTCCCGCCCGGCGAGCGGCCCGCCGTCGGGCCCCGGACGACGCTGGCCCCGGTGGGCGGCACGGAACCGCTCACCGGGGCGGCAGCGGCGGCCGCGGGCGGGCCGGCGTCAGTGCCCCGGCCCGCCCCGGCACGTCACCCGAAGTAGTCGGGCTGCGTCTGCACGTTCAGCTCGCTCATGCGGACGCTCTTGGCCGGGTCCGTACGCTTGTCGTTGATCTTCAGTACGTCGAAGCCCTTGGCCATGTCGTTCGAGTAGATGTGGCCGTTGTAGTAGTACGCGGACCAGGAGCCGCCGGACTGGATGGCGTCCGTGGACAGCGGGCCGCGCTCGAAGTACGCGATCTCCTTCGGCTTGGCGGAGTCGGTGAAGTCCCAGACGGAGATGCCGCCCTGGTACCAGGCCTGCACCATGAGGTCCTTGCCCTTGACCGGGATCAGCGAGCCGTTGTGGGCGACGCAGTTCTCGGTGTCCGCCTGGTGGCGCGGGATCTTGTAGTAGCTCTTGAAGACCAGCTTGCGGTCGTCGCCCTTGCCCTGGATCTCGTAGATGCCGTCGGCACCGCGGTTCGGCCCGGTGGCCTCGTTGCAGGTGGCCGCGCCGCCGCCGCCGAGCTCGTCGGTGAAGACGACCTTGTCGGCGGTCTGGTTGAAGGTCGCCGAGTGCCAGAACGCGAAGTTCACGTTGTCCTGCACCTGGTCGATGACCTTCGGCTGCTCCGGGTCCTCGATGTCGAAGAGGATGCCGTCGCCCATGCACGCGCCGGCCGCGAGGTCCTTCGAGGGCAGCACGGTGATGTCGTGGCAGCCGGTGGTCTTCGAGACGCCCGGGTTGGTGGGCCCGCCCGGGTTGCCGCCGCCGTCCGGCCCGTCACCGGGGAACAGCACGGGGAAGCCGACGACCGCGGCCTTCTGCGGCGCGTTGCGCGGCACCTTGATGACGGAGATCCCGTCGTGCGGCGGCTGGCAGTCCGGGAAGGTGGCGCTCGGCGAGTACGAGGAGACGTACACGTAGACGTTCTTGCGCTCGGGCACCAGGGTGTGGGTGTGCGAGCCGCAGGCGGTCTCGACGGCGGCGACGTACTTGGGGTTGGCCTTGTCGCTGATGTCGAAGACCTTCATGCCCTCCCACGAGGACTTCTCGGTCGCCGGCTGCGTGGTGCTGTTGCAGCTGCTGTCGCTGCGCGAGGAGTCGGTGGACAGGAACAGCAGGTTCCCGGAGACCGACACGTCGTTCTGCGAGCCGGGGCAGAGCACCTGGGCGACGGTCTTGGGCGCCTTCGGGTTGCTGATGTCGAAGATGCGGAAGCCGTCGTAGTTGCCTGCGAACGCGTACTTGCCCTGGAAGGCCAGGTCCGAATTGGTGCCCTTCAGCGCGTCCTTGGGGGTGTTCCCGAGGTGCTCGATGTTGTCGGAGTGGACGATCTCGTTCGGCGCGGGTATCTCGCCGCTCTCTATCGCCCGCTCGGCCTCGGCCTGCTCGCTCTTCGAGACCTCGCGCTTGGTGGGCGCGTCGCCCGGGTCGGGGGTGGCCGCGGCAGGTGCTGCCGTCAGGAGTGCTGCGGCGAGCCCGGCGGCCGCGGCGAAGACGCCCAGGCGTCTGCGTCGCGCTCGGGGTTCGGTCAACAGGGTCACTGCGTGTCCTCCCTTGTAGCCGTTCAGAGTTGAACGGTTCACGGACACCCGCAGTATCGTCGTCGCCATGCCCATATCAACAGATGGCAACGTACTTGTCATGTAAGTCGTGGACGGCACACCCTTGTCGTCACGCCCGTCAACACGTGTGCCACTGGAGGCAGTTGTGCCGAAACGCCGCAGATCGCCGCGCACCCACGTGCTCACCGCCCTCGCCGCGGTGACCCTGATCGGGGCCGCCCTGACGGGATGTGACTCCTCGTCGGCGAGCGACCGGGCGGGCGCCGAGGGCTCCGGCAAGGACGGTCCGGCGGTGATCGCGCCGGGCAAACCGGGCGAGGACAACGAGCGGATCTCGCCAGCGGAAGCGGCCGCGAAGAGCGACGACGACACCCCCAATTCGGCTGACTTCGCCTACGCCGAGATGATGATCGAGCACCACGCGCAGGCGCTCGTGATGACCGAACTCGCCCCGGAACGCGCCCAGTCGAAGCAGGTGAAGGGCCTCGCCGAACGCATCGGCGCCGCCCAGGGGCCGGAGATCGACGCGATGAAGGGCTGGCTGAAAAAGCACGACGCACACAAGCGTCACGGCAAGGACGGCGGCTCCCACGAGGGCCACGGCGACGGCCACGCGGGCGGCGACGGAGACGGCCACGCGGACGGCCACGGCGGCGCCCCCATGCCCGGCATGGCCACCGAGGCGCAGCTGAAGAGCCTGCGCGCGGCGAAGGGCGCGGCGTTCGACGAGCTGTTCCTGAAGCTGATGATCACGCACCACGACGGCGCCGTGACGATGGCCACCGACCTTCTCGCCGAGGGCAACAACATCCAGATCGAGGAGATGGCCAACGACACGGTGGCCCAGCAGAGCGCCGAGATCAGCCGGATGCGCGGCATGTCCTGACCGGCCGGCCTCGGCCTCCGTGGCGTACGGCGATCCACGGGCCGTACGGCGATGCCCGAACCGTGGCGCGATTTCCGGACCGGGCCGCGATGCCCGAACCGTGCGGCGATTTCGGGCCGGGCCGCGTGTGCCCGCCGGTCGGGCCGGGCGGCGGTGCCATGCTGGGGGACCTCCCAGGGCACCGTCTCCCGGAAGGAGCCCGCCGTGCTGCATGTCGCCGTCGTCGGATCGGGGCCGAGCGGGGTCTACACCGCGCAGACCCTGCTGGAACACGCACGGGACCCCGGCCCGCCCCGTGGCGAGGACGTGCGCGTCGACGTACTGGACCGGCTGCCGTGCCCGTACGGCCTGGTCAGGTACGGCGTCGCACCGGACCACGAGAAGATCAAGTCACTGCAGAACAACCTCAGGACCGTCCTCGACGACCCGCACGTGCGGTTCCTAGGCGGCGTCGAGGTCGGCCCGGCGGGCGTCTCCCCTGCCAAGCTCCTGGAGTGGTACGACGCGGTGGTGTACTGCGTGGGCGCCGCCGCCGACCGGCGCCTCGGCGTCCCGGGCGAGGACCTGCCGGGCAGCCGCTCGGCCACCGAGTTCGTGTCCTGGTACAGCGCGCACCCGGACGCGGCGGACGACGGCTTCGTACGGGACGCGCGGTCGGCCGTCGTGCTGGGCGCGGGGAACGTGGCCGTGGACGTGGCCCGGATCCTCGCGCGCGGCGCCGACGAGCTGCGGCCGACGGACATGCCGCAGGCCGCCCTCGACGCGTTGGCGCACAGCGGGGTGCGGGACGTGCACATGGTGGGCCGGCGCGGCCCCTCGCAGGCCAAGTTCACGACGAAGGAGCTGCGGGAGCTGGACACGCTCGCCGACGCCGAAGTCGTCGTGGATCCGGCCGAGTTGGCGCTCGACCCGGCCTGCGCCGACCCCGGTTCGCTGCCCGCGCCGAACCGTCGCAACGTCGAGGTCCTCAAGGAGTGGGCCGAGCGGCCGCGGGAGGGCCGGGCGGCACGCCGTATCCATCTGCGGTTCTTCCTGCGGCCCGTCGAACTCCTCGACAGGGGCGGGCGGTTGGGCGCGGTGCGGTTCGAGCGAACCGCACCGGACGGGGCTGGAGGCGTGCGGGGTACCGGCCAATTCGAGGACATCCAGGCCGAGTTGGCGCTGCGCTCGGTCGGCTACCGCGGAGTGCCGTTGCGGGGGCTGCCGTTCGACGCTGAGTCGGGCACGGTGCCGCACGAGGCGGGCCGGGTGCTGCGCGCGGGCCGTGTCTCCCCCGGCGAGTACGTGGCGGGCTGGATCAAACGCGGGCCCACCGGGGTGATCGGCACCAACCGCCCGTGCGCGAAGGAGACCGTCAACTCCCTGCTGGCGGACGTGCGTTCACGTCCCCTGGGCGGCGGCGCTCGTACCCGCGACCCGCTGGACGGGCTGCGCTCCCTCGGGGTGCGGCCGGTCGAGTGGACGGGCTGGGAGTCGATCGAACGCGCGGAGGCGGATCTGGGCGCCTCCCTCGGCCGCGGCCCGGTGAAGATCCCGGACTGGGAGGGCCTGTTCGCGGCGGCCGACAAGGCGGAAGGCCGGTAGGCGTCAGTAGGAATCGGCAGGAATCGCCAGGCACCGCCGGCGCGCCTGCTCGGCCCGTCCGTACAGAATTTGCCGGGCCGGCAAAGACGCTCGCCACCCCGCGACCGGTGCGCCCACCATCGACGTACCGCGTCCACCCGCCCCGCAGGAGGAGCCCCGCATGCCGTACGCCGAGCCCGCACACCGTCTGATCGAAGGTCCCGCAGGCCCTGTCCATGTCGTCGAGCAGGGCTCGGGGCCGCTGGTGCTGCTCGTGCACGGCTTCCCGGAGACCTCCTCGTCCTGGCGCCACCAGCTGCCCGCGCTCGCCGCGGCCGGGTACCGCGCGGCCGCCCTGGACGTGCGCGGCTACGGCCGCTCCGCCGCGCCGGACGACCCGGCGGCGTACCGCATGCTCGACCTCGTCGAGGACAACGCCGCCGTCGTACGGGCCCTCGGCGCGGACCGCGCGGTCGTCGTGGGGCACGACTGGGGGTCGCCGATCGCGGCGAACACCGCGCTGGTCAGGCCGGAGCTGTGCGCGGGCGTCGGCATGCTGGGCGTGCCGTACGGCCCGCGCGGCCCGGTGCGGCCCGGCGAGGCGTTCGCGGGGATCGGCGGGGACGAGGAGTTCTACGTCGCGTACTTCCAGGAGCCGGGCCGCGCCGAGGCCGAGATCGCGCCGGACGTGCGGTCCTGGCTCGGCGGTTTCTACGCGGCGCTCTCGGCGGACACCATGGCGCACGACGGCCCGTCCCCGTTCTTCGTGCCGCGCGGCGCCCGCATGGCCGACCGCTTCCCGGCCGTCCCGCCGCTCCCGTCCTGGCTCACGGACGCCGAACTCGACGCCAGGGCAACGGAGTTCGGCCGTACGGGCATGACGGGCGCCCTCAACCGGTATCGCAACGTCGACCGCGACTGGCAGGACCTCGCGCCCTGGGACGGCGCGCCGCTCACGCATCCCGCGCTGTACGTCGCCGGGGCCCTGGACGCGTCGACGCGCTGGCTCGCGGACGCGGTGGACGCCTTCCCGAAGACGGTGCCGAACCTGCACGCGGCCCAGCTGCTCGACGGCTGCGGCCACTGGGTGCAGCAGGAGCGGCCGGACGAGGTCAACCGGCTCCTCGTGGAGTGGCTGGACACGCTCGACCTGGACTGAGGCCGAGCCGTCGCCCGAACCGCCCGGCTCAGTGCGCGCCGAGGCGTTCCGTCTGGCGGGCCGCCGCGCTCAGGACGCTGTCGAGCAGTCCGGGGAAGAGCGCGTCCAGGTCGTCCCGGCGCAGGCCGCTCATCTTGGCCGTGCCCCGGTAGCACTGCCGGATCACACCGCTCTCGCGCAGCACCCGGAAGTGGTGCGTGGTGGTCGACTTGGTGACCGGCAGTTCGAAGTACGAGCAGGCCAATTCGTCCTCGGCGGTGGCGAGTTCGGTGACGATGCGCAGCCGCATCGGGTCGGAGAGGGCGTGCAGCACGCCTTCGAGTCGGATCTCTTCGAGCGCGGGGTGCTCCAGCGTGCGGCTGCTGCCCGTGCTCTTCGCGGCGGCGGGGGTCACTGCGGCTCCACTCCATCGGCCCGGTCTTCGTGTCGTCGAGAACTCCGGGGAGAGCTCGATCGGGAACTTCATTGTACGAGAACCCTCGTAGTTTGACAGGTCTCGTACTACGGTGGGTATCGTACTAACCGGCGCCGCTCCTGGTGGCGCCGGAGCGCCGTGCTCGGCGTGCCACCCCATCCACGAATGGAGTCCGTTGTGAGTGCCCTGTTCGAGCCGTACACCCTCCGGTCGGTGACCATCCCCAACCGCGTATGGATGGCGCCCATGTGCCAGTACTCCGCGGAGGTCTTCGGCCCGAACGCCGGCGTGGCGGGCGACTGGCACTTCGCCCACTACGGCGCCCGCGCCATCGGCGGCACCGGGCTCGTCCTCGTCGAGGCCACCGCCGTCAGCCCGGAGGGCCGGATCAGCCCCGCCGACCTCGGCATCTGGAACGACACCCAGGTCGCGGCCCTGCGCCGGATCACCGCGTTCCTGAAGGAGCGCGGCACCGTGCCCGGCATCCAGATCGCGCACGCCGGCCGCAAGGCCTCCACGGACCGCCCCTGGAAGAACCGCGGCAACCCGGTCGGCCCCGACGAGCACGGCTGGCAGCCGCTCGCCCCGAGCCCGGTGCCGTACCACGAGGGGCACCCCGTGCCGGCCGAGCTGACGGTGGACCAGATCCACGAGATCGTCGGCCAGTTCGCGGACGCGGCGCGGCGCGCGCATGACGCCGGGTTCGAGGTCGTCGAGGTGCACGGCGCGCACGGCTACCTGATCCACGAGTTCCTCTCCCCGCACTCCAACAAGCGCACCGACGAGTACGGCGGCTCGTACGAGAACCGCACGCGCTTCCCGCTCGAAGTCGTCGACGCCGTGCGGGCGGTGTGGCCCGAGGACAAGCCGCTGTTCTTCCGCATCTCGGCCACCGACTGGCTGGACGAGGGCGGCTGGACGGCCGACGACACGGTCCGGTTCGCGCGGCAGCTCAAGGAGCACGGTGTCGACCTGCTCGACGTGTCCTCCGGCGCCAACGTGTCCGGCGTCAAGATCCCCGTCGGCCCCGGCTACCAGGTGCCCTTCGCCGCCCGCGTCAAGAACGAGACGGACCTGCCGGTCGCCGCGGTCGGCCTGATCACCGACACGCAGCAGGCCGAGAAGATCCTGAAGAACGGCGAGGCGGACGCGGTCCTGCTCGGCCGCGAGCTGCTGCGCAACCCCTCCTGGGCCCTGCACGCGGCGCGCGAGCTGGACGCCGACATCCAGGTGCCGAACCAGTACGCCTGGGCGATCTGAGGCGGTCCGACACGTCGGCGAGGCGGTCGACGCACCCCCGAAACACGCTCCGGGCCCGCCCGGCAGCCACTCAGGGGTGCGTCGATCGCCCTCGCGTACCGCATGTCACCCTCCGAACAACGGAGTTGACGCGGACCCGGAGGCGGGCCTCCGCGACCGCGCCCGCGCCCGCCCGGTCGCGTCCCACCGGCCCTCCCGGCCGCCCGGACGCGCCGGACGCGTTCTCGCACACCCTCCCGCGGACCCCGACAGGCCCGTACGATCTGCGCAATGGACGACATCTTCCCCGCTGAGGCCCTGATCGGTGCCGAACGACGGCTGGCCGCCGCCGTTCTGGCCCGGGACATGGACGCCCTCGACCGGATGCTGCACCCGCAATTCGTCTCCGTCCGCCCGGACGGCCGCAGCCTGGACCGCAGCGAGGAGATAAGGGAACTGTCCACGGGACGCCTGGTCGTGGCCGACCTCGTCCCCGAGGAGACCCTCGCGACCGTCAACGGCCGCGCCGGCATCACCCGCCGCACGCTGACCGCCGAGGGCAACTGGCTCGGAAACCCGTTCCACGCGCGCGTGCTGTGCACCCGCACGTGGGTCCAAGTGCCCGACGGCTGGCTCGTGTTGCTCTCCCGCGTGGGCCCCGCGCCCGACGAGCCGGAGCTCGACCCCAAGTGCGGAGTGCAGCTCACCGCCCGCTGCTGAGCCGCCCTCCCCCACCGCGCACAGCCGCGCCCGCCCGGCCTCCACGGACCGGGCGGGCGCGCCGCGTTCGTACGGAAATCCGCCGTCGGTACAGGGAATCCGCAGCTCAGGCAGAGGCCGCCTTCGCGAGGCGGTCCAGGCCCTCGATCGCGAGCCGGTACCCCTCCGTGCCGAAGCCGACGACGATGCCCGCGGCGGCCGGCGACAGGTACGAGTGGTTCCGGAACGGCTCGCGCGCGTGCACGTTGGAGATGTGCACCTCGATGGCGCGCAGGCCGACGCCCTTGATCGCGTCGTGCAGCGCGACCGACGTGTGCGTGTACGCCCCCGCGTTGATCACCGCGCCGATCAGCTCGCCCTCGGCCTGCGCCCGGCCCGCCTCGTGCACCCAGTCGATCAACTCGCCCTCGTGGTTGGACTGCCGGCAGTCCGCCGTCAGGCCCAGCCCCGCCGCGGTCTCCGCGCACAGCGCCTCGACGTCCTTGAGGGTCTGCGCCCCGTAGATGCCGGGCTCACGCGTGCCGAGCAGGTTCAGATTGGGGCCGTTGAGGATCAGTACCGTTGCCATGCGCCCAGCGTACGGCCAGGTCGGACGGGGTCGTCCGACGGGCGTCCGGGTTAGCTTCGACACATGGGACGTATCGGAAGAGCAACCGAAGCACCGCGCGTGCAGCCCTCACTGCCCGAGGCCGTCGCCACCGGGCCGGTGGTCCTGGACGGCGGCATGTCGAACCAGCTGGAGTCCGCCGGGCACGACCTGAGCGACGCCCTCTGGTCCGCCCGCCTCCTCGCCGACCAGCCCGACGCCGTCACGGACGCGCATCTCGCGTACTACGAGTCCGGCGCGAGCGTCGCCATCACGGCCAGCTACCAGGCCACGTACGAGGGCTTCGCCCGGTACGGCCTGGACTCCGCACGTACGAGCGAACTGCTGCGCCTGAGTGTGCAGTCGGCGCGCGAGGCCGCAGCGCGCGCCGTCTCTGCCGGAGTGCGCCGTCCGCTGTGGGTGGCCGCCTCCGCGGGGCCGTACGGGGCGATGCTCGCGGACGGTTCGGAGTACCGCGGCCGGTACGGCCTGACGGTCGACGAACTGGAACGCTTCCACCGGCCCCGCCTCGAGACCCTCGCCGCGGCCGGCCCCGACGCGCTCGCCCTGGAGACCGTTCCGGACACGGACGAGGCGGAGGCACTGGTGCGCGCGGTGCGTGGCCTGGGCGTGCCGGCATGGCTGTCGTTCAGCGTGGCGGGAACGCGGACGCGGGCGGGGCAGCCGCTGGAGAAGGCGTTCGCGCTGGCCGCGGAGTGCGAGGAGATCTTCGCGGTCGGCGTGAACTGCTGCAGCCCGCAGGACGCCGACGTCGCGGTCCCGCTCGCCGCGCAGGTCACGGGCAAGCCAGTCGTGGTCTACCCCAACAGCGGCGAGACCTGGAACGCCGAGTCCCGCACCTGGCAGGGCCCACCGACGTTCTCGTCCGAACGAGTCCTGAGCTGGGTGAACGCAGGCGCCCGCCTGGTGGGCGGCTGCTGCCGAGTGGGCCCCGCCGAGATCACCACAATCGGCTCCCTGGTGGCACCCCCCGGCAACGCCTCCTAGCCCAGGGGCACGGGGCCGCGCGCCCGCCCGGGCCCGGGGCGCAGCCCCGAAAAGGGGCGCGGGGAACTGCGCGACCAGCCACGACGACGCGGCAGCCGAACGGGGCCCGTCGGGGCGCAGCCCCGAAAAAAGGGGCGCGGGGAACTGCGCGACCAGCCACGACGAAGCCGCAGACGAACGAGGACCCGTGGGGCCGGGGGGCCGGGGCGGAGCCCCGGGGCGGCGGATCACCGCAGGTCCGGGGTGTTTCCCGGGCCGTTGTCAGTGCCCGGGTGCAGACTGACCCATGTCGTGGACAACGAGGTCAACCGACATGCACCGGAGGTGGTCGGCATGCCGACCGATGTTCTGCTCGCCGTAGGCACCCGGAAGGGACTCTTCCTGGGACACAGGCGAGGCGTCGCCTGGGAGTTCGACGGACCGCATTTCAACGCGCAGGCGGTGTACTCCGTCGCGATCGACACCCGGGGCGACACCCCGCGCCTGCTGGCGGGCGGGGACAGTGCGCACTACGGTCCGTCGGTCTTCCACTCCGACGACCTGGGCGCCACCTGGACCGAGCCGACGAAGCCACCCGTCAAGTTCCCGAAGGACACCGGGACTTCACTGGAGCGCGTCTGGCAGCTGCACCCCTCCGCGGCCGAGCCGGACGTGGTGTACGCGGGCACGGAACCCGCCGCCCTGTACCGCTCGGAGGACCGCGGCGAGAGCTTCGAGCTGGTCCGCCCGCTGTGGGAGCACCCGACGCGCTCGCAGTGGGTGCCGGGCGGTGGGGGCGAGGGGCTGCACACGATCCTGACGGACGCCCGGGACCCGAACGCGATCACGGTCGCCGTGTCCACCGCGGGCGTGTTCCGCACCGAGGACGGGGGCGCGAGCTGGCAGCCGTCCAACTCCGGGGTGTCGGCGGTGTTCCTGCCCGACCCGAACCCGGAGTTCGGCCAGTGCGTGCACAAGGTCGCCCGGGACGCGGCGGACCCGGACCGCCTGTATCTGCAGAACCACTGGGGGGTGTACCGCAGCGACGACGGGGGCGCCCGCTGGACGGACATCGGCGAGGGCCTCCCCTCGGACTTCGGTTTCGCCGTCGCCGCCCACCCGCACCGCGCGGACACGGCGTACGTGTTCCCGATCAACGCCGACATCGACCGTGTCCCCGCCGAGCATCGCTGCCGGGTCTTCCGTACGCAGGACGCGGGCAAGACGTGGGAGCCGCTCACCGAGGGCCTCCCGGAGACCGACCACTACGGCACGGTGCTGCGGGACGCGCTCTGCACGGACGACGCGGACCCGGCGGGCGTGTACTTCGGCAACCGCAACGGCGAGGTGTTCGCGAGCGCGGACGACGGCGAGAGCTGGCAGACGCTTGCCACGCACCTGCCGGACGTGCTGTGCGTACGGGCGGCGGTGATCGGCTGAGCAGCGGCGGGGAACCGCGCCGTACCACGCGTACCGGTGCGTATCGCGCGTACTGGGCGAAGTGCCAGGGGGATCAAGGGAGTTCGGCGGCGTCGGCCGTGCGTGTGCCGGGCTCGGGGGAAGCGTACGGCGGCCGGGGCCGAGGGGCTCCGGCCGCCGCAGGGGGGATGGTCGTATGTCGGTCTCGGGGTTGATCGCCACGTCCGTTGCACCAGTAGGGTGACGCCGTGGCAGCACGACCGTTGAAAGAAATCGTCGAACCAGGCTGGGCCGCGGCTCTCGAGCCGGTGGCCGAACGCGTCGCCGGGATGGGGGACTTCCTCCGCGCGGAGATCGCGGCGGGCCGTACGTACCTCCCGTCCGGGGCGCATGTCCTGAGAGCGTTCCAGCAGCCCTTCGACGAGGTGAAGGTGCTCATCGTCGGGCAGGACCCGTACCCCACTCCGGGGCACGCGGTGGGGCTGAGTTTCTCCGTCGCGCCGGAGGTGCGGCCGCTGCCGCCCAGCCTGATCAACATCTACCGCGAGCTGGGCTCCGACCTGGGCGTGCCGCAGCCGAGCAACGGCGACCTCACGCCGTGGACGCGGCAGGGCGTGCTGCTGCTCAACAGGGCGCTCACCACGGCGCCCCGGCGTCCGGCGGCGCACCGCGGCAAGGGCTGGGAAGAGGTCACGGAGCAGGCGATCCGCGCCCTGGCCGCGCGGGGGCGCCCGCTGGTGTCCGTGCTCTGGGGCCGGGACGCCCGCAACCTGCGCCCGCTCCTCGGCGACCTGCCGGCGGTCGAGTCCGCGCACCCCTCGCCGATGTCCGCCGACCGCGGCTTCTTCGGCTCGCGCCCGTTCAGCCGGGTCAACGACCTGCTGGTACGGCAGGGCGCGCAGCCCGTGGACTGGCGGCTGCCGTGACCGCCGCCGCGCCCTGGGTGCTCGGCGTCGACTCGGGCGGCTCCGGCCTGCGCGTGACGCTGGCGCCCGCAGTCGGCGCCGCGGGACGGCACACGCGCGTGTCCCGCGAACCCGTACGCACCGGCGAGGCAGGCATCGACGCCGGGCATCTGATGGGCCAACTCGCCCCGATGGCACGTGAGTTGCTCGCCGAAGTCGAAGTCGATACCGATACTGATGCCGACGCCGACGCCGGGCGCGAGCGCACGGTCGGCGGGGCGGCGGACGCCGGTGCGGCGATCTCCGCCGTCGCCGTGGGCGCTGCGGGCATGGCGACCCTGGGCGGCGATCTGCGCGCCCGCCTGCCCGCAGCGCTCGCCGAGACCTTCGGCGTGCGCCGGGTCGCGCTCGCGGCGGACGCGGTGACGGCGTACGCGGGGGCGCTCGGGCAGCGGCCCGGCGCGGTCGTCGCCGCGGGCACGGGCCTGATCGCGCTCGGCACGGACTTGCGGAGCTGGCGCCGGGCCGACGGCTGGGGTCACCTGCTCGGCGACTGCGGCGGCGGCGCCTGGATCGGCAGGGCCGGACTCGACGCGGCGATGCGCGCGTACGACGGGCGGCGCGGAGGTTCGCCGGCGCTGCTCGCGGCGGCCGAGGCGCGCTTCGACGGCCCGGCGCACGAACTGCCCGGCAAGCTCTACCCGCGGTCCGACCGTCCGGCGGTGCTCGCCTCGTTCGCGCCCGAGGTGGCCCGCTGTGCACCGCACGACCCGGTCGCGGCGGGCATCCTGCGGGAGGCGGCCGGGCACATCGCGGAAGCGGCCGTCGCGGCCTGCCCGAGCGGGCCGGAGGCCGAAGTGGCGTTCACCGGCGGCCTGTTCAAGATGGGTGCGCCCCTGCTCGTACCGCTGGAGGAGGAGCTGGCCGCCCGACGGCCCGGCACGCGGGCCGTCCCGGCCGAGGGCGATCCGCTCGACGGCGCCGTGGTCCTCGCGCGGGCCCTCGCGGCCGGTGAGCTGCGGCTGCCGCACGACGGGCGCATGCTGCACCTGCCCTGAGCGCGCCCCGTGGCCGCCGAGGCGAGCGCCCGACGGGCCGAGCGGCACCGGCACACGCGCCCCATCGCCCCGACGGCACCGGGACACGCGCCCCGTCGCCCCAGCGGCACCGGCGTCGACGGTCTGACCTGCGCGTGTGCCGAGGGGTGTCAACTAGCGCCTGGAATCCGACAGTCACGGAATTCGCCGCTCAACGGATAAAACCGGACGGATACCACTCAGGTGGCACCTGCCCGAACAGCGCCACGCCGGAAACCAGTAGCATGCGGCGCCATGAGCTCCCCCACTGGGCCCGACAACGGCCTGCCCGTACGAATGCCGCGACCTCGACAGCCCGGTCGGCACCGCCGCCCGGAACCCGCGGTGGCTCCCGAGGGAGCACCCGCACTGGTTCTCGCCGTGCCCGGCGCGCCGTCCTCGGCGACGCGCGGCCTCGCCGAAGAGGTCGTCAGCATCGCCCGTTCCGAGCTGCCCGGCCTGGACGCCCGGATCGGCTACCTCGACGGTGACGACGCCGAGTACCCCACGCTGCCCGCCGTGCTCGCGCACGCCGCCGAGCAGCGCACCGCCCGCCACCAGCAGGCGCTCGCCGCCGGCCAGGACGTGCCCGCCCCGCAGGGCCCCGTCGCCGTCGTCGTGCCGCTCCTCGCCGGCCCGGACAACGCGCTGATGCGCCAGGTCCGCCAGGCCGTCATGGACAGCCGCGTGGCCGCCGAGCTGACCGACGTGCTCGGTCCGCACCCGCTGCTCGCCGAGGCGCTGCACGTCCGCCTGTCGGAGGCCGGGCTCGCCCGCGCCGACCGCGCGCGCCTGTTCACGGTGGCCACGGCCGCGGACGGCATCATCCTCGCGACCATCGGCGGCGAGGAGGCCGTGCAGGCCGCCGGGATCACCGGCATGCTGCTCGCCGCGCGCCTCGCCGTGCCGGTGATGGCCGCCGCGCTCGACCAGGACGGCGCGATCGCCGCGACCGCCGAGCAGCTGCGGGGCTCCGGCTCCGCGCACCTGGCGCTCGCCCCGCACCTGATCGGCCCCGAGGTGCCCGAGGGCCTCCTCGACGCCGCCGCCAAGGACGCGGGCTGCGCGTACGCGGAGGCGCTGGGCGCGTACCCGGCGATCGGCAAGCTGGCGCTGTCGCAGTACATGGCCGCGCTCGGCATCACACCGCCGCAGGGCCAGGGCGCCCCCCAGTCGCGTTGAGCGGCGAGCTGGGCGACTTAGCACGCACAGGTCCGGCCTGTCCGAACTGTCCGACCTCCAAGGGCCCGTCCCCCGGCCTCCGGGTGACGGGCCCTTCGCATGCCCGCGACCGCCGCTCGCGAAGGCCGGGGGCGGGTCGTCGGGCGTCAGCCGAAGACGACGCAGGACGCGGCCGGTACGGGGACGGAGCCGCCGCGCCGGGGCAGGCCCGTCTCCGGGTCGACGGTGAACCAGGTGACGTCGCCGGACCGCTCGTTCGCCGCGTACAGGAAACGGCCCGACGGGTGCAGGGCCAGGTCGCGCGGCCAGTGTCCGCCGCAGTCGACGGTGGCGGTGAGCCGGAGCCCCGAGCCGTCCGCCGCGTCCGGATCGGCGGCGAGCACGGAGATCACGTCCTGACCGCGGGTGGCGGTCCACACGAACCGCCCGTCGGGCGCGACGACGACCTCCGAGGGGTACGCGTCGCCGCTCGGGTCGCCGTCGAGCACGGGGATCTCGGCGCGGGGCGTGAGCTGTCCGGCAACCGGGTCCCAGGCGCAGACGGTGAGGGTCGGGGCGAGTTCGTTGAGTACGTACACGGTGTGGCCGTCGGGATGGAAGGCCAGGTGGCGCGGTCCGCTGCCGGGGCGCATCGGCACGTCGCGGTGGACGCGCAGGGCGCCGTCGGCGAGAGTGCGGACGCCGACGGTGTCGGTGCCGAGGTCGACGGTGAGGACGAAGCCGCCGGCCGGGGCGGGCAGCACCTGGTGGGCGTGCGGGCCCTCCTGCCGGTCCGGGTCGGGGCCGGTGCCCTCGTGCCGCAGGACGTGGACGGGCCCGGCGGGCGCGGAGTCGGCGCCGAGCGGCAGGCAGGAGACGCTGCCCGAGCCGTAGTTGGCGGTGAGCAGCCGGCCGTCGGCGAGCGCGAGGTGCGTCGGCCCCGAGCCCCGCACGGGCACGGGCGGAGCGATCAGTTCCGGCACGTCGTCGCGTACGGAGAGCGCGGCGGCCGCGCCGTCCTCGGTCTCGCTCACCGCGTACAGGACGCCCCTGTCGGGTGCGAGCGCGAGGTACGAGGGGTCGGGCACGGCGTCGGTCGCGGCCAGCGGGGTGAGGGCGCCGCTGTCGGCGTCGAGCCGGGCGACGGTGACGCCGTGGCCTCCGGCGGAGGTGAAGGAACCGATGTACGCCCGCGCGTCGCCCACGTCTGAACCCCTTGCCGGTGAGGTGCCTGCCGGGGGCGACGGTAGCAGGGGGTCTAGACCAAGGGGCGGAGTTCGAGGGTCCCGCCGAAGGTCGACCGCCGGAGCCTGGGCTCATGCCCCACCGCCACCCGGTCCGATCGCCGCAGCGGGACAGCCGGTACGGGGAGGGCGTGCTCCGCGGCGCCGGGTTGGGCGAGGACCGGTTCGGCGGCGTCAGGCCGCGCCCGCCCCCCCCCCCGGCACACAGGCGTCGAGCAGAGCGAGGACGCGGCCGGGTGCACCCCTTGCGGGCCCTCATCGGGCTGAGCAGGGCGCGAGCGGGCCGAGGGGCGCGAGGGGGAGTCGTACCCGGCCGGGTGCTGTCGAGTTCGGCGACGCGTGGCCGGCTCGGCCTCGGCGGTGCCGGCGAGGGCGGCCTCGGCGGTGCCGGCGTGCACGGACCGCAGCGCGCTCGACTCGCGCGTCGGTGACGCAGTGCGTGGCGACCGGCAGGTGGGGCAGCACGGCGACGCCCGCGCAGAGGGAGCCGGGGAAGGCAAGGAGGAGCCCTCGCCACCTATCGGTATGGATGCCGTCTACCGGTGTGGATGCCGTGCTCGACCGGGAAGTCCGCGAGGCTGCTCGACACGGTCGTCCTGCCAAGTGCCGCGCAGCCTCAGCACCTCAGGTGCGAACCGACAGCTCGCTGGACCTGCGCAAAGGAACAGCCAGGTCGAGCAGCGCGCGCTCCAGAGCGTGGAGGTGGGCCAGGACGGGCTCGACGCCGGTCGGCTCGGGGGCCTCTGCGTCGTCGGGGCGGACGCGCCGCCGGACGGTCGGCGCGTCGGTGAGTGCCTCGACTGCGGCCTCCACCCGCCAGCACGCGGCAGCGAGCCGTGCGTCGTGCGAGGCCTCGGGGTCGGCAGCCACCGACGCGAGGCCACGCACCTCACGCGCGCACTCGTCGAGCAGCGCGAGCACCTGCCGGGCCCGCCCCTTGCGAGCCCGCATCGGGCTGAGCGGGTGCACGAGCGGCGCGAGCGACTGTCGTACCCGCCCCAGAATCGCCTCCAGTTCGGCCACGCGCGGGGCCGGATCCGCGTTCGGGCTGCCGGCGAGCCGCGCCGCCGCCTCCGCCGTGCAGGCGCGCACACAGTGCAACGCGCGCTCCACCCACGCCTCGGTCACGGCATGCGTGGTCACCGGCAGCACGAACAGCACAGCCAGGACGGCTCCGAGCGCGCCGACCGCGGTCTCGCTCACGCGCAGCGCCAGCAGCCCGGTGTCGAGCACGCCGAGCATCCCGTACAGCATGCTCGCCATCACCGTCACGGCGAGCATCATCCACGTGTACGAGACGGCAGCGGTGTAGAAGATGCCGAACACGCAGATCGCGATGACGACCACGGCGACCGCCGGCACGTGATGCAGCGGGACGGCGACGGCCAGACCCAGGGCCACCCCCAGCACCGTTCCCAGGAACCGCCTGAAACCGCGCACCACTGTCTCGCCGCGCGAGGTCGTGTTGACGAACACCCACCAGGCGGCGCCGACAGCCCAGTACCAACGCTGATCGGAAAGGACGTGCCCCGCGGTGAGCGCGATGCCGGTGGCCACGACCGCCTGTACGGCCTGCCGGGTCGTCATCCGAGCGAGCCCCTCGCCCCCGGTCGGGGCGGCGACCACGGCCGGTGCGGGAATCCGGCGCTCGTAGCACCACACTCCGAACCGCACCGCGGACGACGCCGCCAGAGACAGGAGCATGGCCCCGTACAGCTCGGGCAGTTGGCCGGGCACGGCATGCAGGAACTGGGCCACGAAGAGGGTCATGAACGCGTACACGCCGAGCGAGTGCCCGCGCGGTCCCCAGCGGCGCGCATACACCCCGGCTCCGACGACCGCCAGGAACACCGCGTCCAGGGCGAGGGGCTCGTCGTGCAGGACGGCCCCGAGCGCGAGCACCGGCAATCCGACAGCCGGCATCAGCGCAGTCGTCAGCGCCTGCCCTCGGACGGTCGCGTCCGTCACCGTGAACAGAGCGAGCAGCGCCGTCAGTCCCCCGGTGATGGCAGCCACCAGTGAGTACCCCACCGCTCCGCACAACGCCACCGCGAGCCCGATGCCCAGCACGGCCCGGCTCGCGAACCGCAGCCGGATCCGCCCCGGATCCGGCGCCACGAACGCTCTCTTCAGCAAGTTGCCCCGCCCGCTCCGCGCACCAGCTGCGCGGTTACATGAGTTCCGACATGAGAAAGGCGCCGCGGAGATCCTTCAGGATCCGCAGCGCCATCGCCCGAACATCTCAGCACGAGGGCGACCGATGGTTCAACAGCCACCACTTTCACTAGGCCAACGGCACAGCGCGGCGCGCCGCGGTCAGCCACAGCAGAGCCAACGGACCACCACGCGCAGACGCAGCCCGCTCCAGCCGCTCGACCGGGGCGAGGATGTCGTCCGCGGGGCAAGCCCATTACGGTGGACCGATCCTCGGCATGAACCCAGAGAGATTGATGCGCAGCTTGAACTGTGATAGGCCCACGATGACCGCGCACCGCGCACCGCGCACCGCGCACCGCGCACCGCGCACCGCGCACCGCGCACCGCGCACCGCGCACCGCGCACGACTGACTGACTCCGAGGCGCGGGCCGCCGGTGGTGGTCTCCGTGTTCGGTGACCACCACCTTCGTGTGCCGGTGGGCGCCGACGCCCACCGCTGGCGCACGTTCCCGGCGGAGCGGGTTCTCGTCGTCGCCGCGCGCACCGTCACCTCGACCGTGCGCACCCTCGAAGCACTGCCGTCGCTGCTGCGCGGAGACCCACGCGTGGCCGTCGTGTTCGCGTACGACGACACGTCCGCGTTCAACGCCGGCGTCCTGGACGTGCTGCACGATGCCGGCTGCCGTGTCATGCCGTGGGGGCAGCTTCGGGACATCAGCCCCGACCTGGTTCTCACCGCCAGCGAGAACATCGAGGTGCCTGAGGGCGATTACCCGGTCCTGGTGCTGCCGCACGGCGTCGGGTTCCAGAAGTACGTGCCGGACTCGCGCAGTTCCCGTACCCGGCTGTCAGGAGTCGTGAGCGACTCCCTGCTGGCCTCGGGCCGGGCGTGGCTGGCCGTCTCCCACCCGGCTCAACGCGAGCAGCTCCGCTCCGCCCACCCGGAGAGCGCGGGGCGCACGGTCCTGGTCGGAGATCCGTGTCTGGACGAGATCGTGGCGAGCAGGCCCCTGCGTCGCGCATACCGGAAAGCCTTGGGGGTCGCGGATCACCAGCGCCTGGTGGTCGTCAGTTCCACGTGGGGGCCCACGTCGCTGCTCGGCCGACAACCCGACCTGCCCGCACGCCTGTTGGCTGGACTCTGCTACGACGGCCACCGGGTCGCGGCCGTTGTCCATCCCAACGTGTGGTCGGCGCACGGCGCCTGGCAGATTCGCGCTCATCAGTCGGCGGCTCTCGACGCCGGCCTGCTGCTCATGCCCCCTGTACACGCGTGGCGGGCTGCCGTGGCCGCCGCGGACGTGGTCGTCGGCGACCACGGATCGGTCACGCTGTACGCCGCGGCGTCGGGCCGGCCCGTTCTGCTCGCCGCCTTCGGCGAGGACTCCGTGGCGGGCACGGCGGCCGCCGACCTCGCCGCGACGGCTCACCACCTCGACCTCCACGGAAACGTGCCCCAGCAGATCGAGGACGCCGTACGGGAGCACAGGCCCGAGACCTACGCGCGGCTGGCCGAGCGGGCCTTCGCCGACCCCGGTCGGGCACTGCCCCGGATGCGCGCGCTCCTGTACGAGTTGCTGAAGCTGCCGGAGCCTTCCTCACCGCCACCGGCCGCCCGTACCTTGCCGGTTCCGGATGTTGTCCCCACCCCGGTCACCGCCTGGGAGGTGGTCACCTCGGCCGCATGGGGCGCGGACGAGCCGGCCGTGCAGGTCACGCGTTTCCCCGCCTCCGTGGCGCCGCCCGCCCGGGAGGACGCTGCCGCGATGCCCGGCTCCTTCACCCATCTCGCCTGCTGTGAATCGGAGTCCGACTCGAGGCTTGTCGAAAGCGCGTCGGTGGTTCTCGGGGCCCGCCCGGCGTCCACCGCCGGCGGCGCACAGCGGTGGATCCGGGAGACGCTGGCCCGCCTGCCGGGCTGTCTCGCCGCGGCGACCACCGTACGGGGAGGCGGCTGTCTCGTCGGGCTGCGGGACGGGCGGGTGGTGGAGGCGACACCGACCGGTGTCGGCAGGGACCCCGGTCTGGCCGCGGCCGCTGTGTACGCCTGCGTACGCGCAGGGGCAGCGCTCGACGACGTCTGGCTGAAGCTGCGGATCACGGGCGTCGGTGACGAGAACGTGCTGGTCGGGCTGCGTCCCCGGCTGCCGGCCGGGGACGACTGAACACGGCTTCGGCGCCTCACTCGTCGAGTTCGGCCAGGCGGTGGCGCACGGCTTCCGCCTCGCCGCTGCCGTTCTCCTCGTGAATCTCAAGCGCCCTGGACAGCCATGCGCGCACCTCCGCCGTACCGCCCTCCTCCTGGCGCACCGTCTCGGCGAGCATCACCAGCGCCTGCGCTTCGTAGTGCGTGGCCTTGAGGTCGTGCAGGGTCCGTGCGGCCTCGCTGAGGGCGCTCACCGCGTCCTCGGTGTCGCCCCGGCGGGCGAGGACCTGACCGATCGCGGCCTGGGCGCGGGCCGCCATGCGCGCGTCGGGCTCGGTCAGGCCCAGGAACTCCTGACGGGCGCTCCGCAGAGTTTCCAGGGCCTGCGTGTGCTCGCCGCGGGTGTGCAGGGCGCTGCCGAGGAAGTACCGGGCGATGGCAGCGCCTCGGGCTTCGCCGGCCCTCAGGTTGAGGTCGAGCGACGCCCGGTAGGCCGTAACGGCTTGGTCCGCGTCGGTCCGTTCCAGGCAGCGGCCCAGGAACTCCTGCACGGATGCGCGCAGGACCAGATGATCGGTGACGTCCGCGCGGGCGACGGCCGTGCGCAGTTCCGCACCGGCGCGTTCCTGCTCGCCGAGGTCCATCAGGGGCCGCGAGAGGAGACTGCGCAGCCGTGCCTCGGCTTGTGCCGCCACCGCGACGTCCTCCGCCGTTTCTGCGACTGCGGCAGACGCGACGGCGGCCTCGACCCCCAGCGTGAGCGATTCGCGCCATCCCGCGAGGTGGCGGCGCTGCAGGAAGTACGCGGTGAACGCCTCGGCCAACGGCCACACCAGGTGGTCGAGTCCGTGACGGCGTCCTGCGCGCAGCACCGCCAGGATCGCGAATCGCTCGGCCTCCAGCCACTCCAGAGGCGAAGGGCCTCCGGGGGCTGCGAAGGGGTCGGTGGCGCGGGCGAGGAGTGCGGAGAGGTCGGCGATGCGCAGGCGGTCCAGCCGAATGGCCCGGTCGGCGAACGCGGTGAGAGCCAGATAGTGCCTCGCCACACGCTCCGTCACCGTCCGTTCCTCGGCGGACGGCAGGTCCCTCTGCTCGCCGTCGGGCCGTTCCTCCTGGGCAGCGCGCTTCTTCGCGTGCAGCCGGACGAGACGGTGCAGGTGGTATCGGCGGTCGGCCGTGCGGTCCAGCAGGCATGCAGCCACCAACGATCCCAGCGCCTGCCGTGCCGCCACGGTGTCGAGTCGGGCTGCTGCCGCGACGACCCCCGCGTCGAAGGTGCTGATCGGCAGCCGGCCGAGGAGACGGTAGATCCGAGCCGCGTCCGGGCTGAGGGCGCGGTAGGCGGAATCGAGAACTGCCGACACCGAATGCTCCTCGTTCTCGCCGTCCTCGCGGTGGCCTCCGTCGAGGGACAGTCCGGCGAGGCGGCGGGCCTCGTCGGTGAGTTCTTCCGCCAGCTCCGCCATGGTCAGGTGCTCGTCGACGAGCAGGCGGGCGGACACGATCTGCAGGGCCACGGGAAGCCCGTCGCACAGGGACACCAGGCGTGCCGCGGCCGCGGGCTCGGCGGAGACCGCCTCCTCGCCCAGCCGGTCGCGCAGCAGAGCGAGGCCGCCCTCCTCGTCCAGCGGCTTGACGGAGATCAACCTGGCGCCGTCCAGGGCGAGTTCCGCCAGGCGACGCCGGCTCGTGGCCAGGACTGCGCTGCCGGTCCCCTTGGGGATCAGCGCCCGCACCTGTGCCGGCCGGGTCACGTCGTCGAGTACGAGCAGCAGCCTGCGGTCCGCGCTGCGGGAGCGGTACAGGGCCGCCCGTTCCTCGAGCGACCTGGGGATGCAGTCGTCCTTCACCTGCAACGACCTGAGCAGCATGGCCAGGGCCTCGGAGACGTCACCGCCGCGCGACTCGCCCTGCAGCGCCGTGAAGTCGACGTACAGCTGACCGTCCGGAAACCGGTCGCGGACCGAGTCGGCCCAGTGCCAGGACAGTGCCGTCTTTCCGACGCCCGGGAGTCCGTCGAGCACGTCCACTCCGACCGCGGCCCGGCCCTGGCTGTGCCCTGCCGCGGCCAGACCTCGACTGAGCTCCCTGAGCTCGGCGACGCGGTTGCTGAACCGCACGGTCAGCGGGGGAACCTGGTCGGGCAGCGCACTGCCGTCGGGCTCTGTCGGCGGGACGTTGAACGTGATGCCGCCGTGGATGTGTGCGCCCTGGAGGTCGGGGCCGTAATGGCTGCCGCCGCGCGCCGCAGCGGCAGGCAGCATGTCGCCCAGCTCCGCGATCAGGGTACGCAACTCCGTTGCGGCAGCGGGGTCCTCGGCCAGGAGCTCCAGCAGTCGAGCACGCCATGCGGCCTCGACTGCTGCCGCTGCTTCCCCGTCGTCCCGCTCCCCCGACTCCCGCGCTCCGGTCAACTCGTCGCTCGCCGCCTGAAGTTCGCCTTCCGTGTCGGCGTCCGTCCGGCGTCTGCGGAGGAAGCCGACCAGTCGCTGCTTCGCATGCGTCCACGACTCCGTGACCATCAGGCCCACCATCGTCGTCGCCCCCGCTGTCGCGAGAGCCGTCAACTCAGCCTCCACCAAGCCCCCTTCAACCACTGACCCCCGTCTGCCGACGGTCCCGGAGGCCACCGTAGAACGGTCACTCCCACCTTCCCAAGCGGCCGACCGCCGAGCCTGCCATCCGTTTCCCCGCGGTCCTTTCGTACGGATGGGCTCGTCCTCACGGAGCGCCGCCACGGCCTGCGGAGTGGCCCCGCAGCCCCGTGCCCGGTTCTTCCCGTGCTTCGACAGGCGGGGTCCGCACACGCTGATCTACGGGCCGGTGCACCGCACGCGGTCCTTGGGCGCGCACGGCTGAGGCTCGCGCAGTCGAGGCCACCGACACCTGCCTATCCTGGCGTGCATTTCGGCCGTCCACGGCCTGATCGACGAGCACAGGCCGCCGCGCATCCTGACAGGCGCACGTCCCCGTGCATCCCGTCGTCACGAGTGGCGCAGAGCCACTACTTCTCGGCCGCCGTCGACTCGGGGAGTACGGCGAGGAGGATCTCGGTGGCCTGGGCGGCGCTGCCGGCGTCGACCGCGCGGGCCATCGCCTCGCGGGCCGCCTCCGCGTCGGCCTGCGGCGGGACCACGAGGAGGGCGAAGTGGTCGCTGCCGCCGCGGGTGATCAGGACGGTGTCGTCGCCCACGGGGAACGAGTCGAGGTGCACCACGCGGTCGTCGACGACCAGACGGGTGGGGATCTGCGTCCAGGCCGCACTGTCCAGGCCGACCCTGGTGATGGGGCCGAGGTGTGCGGTGAGGGCCCGGATCAGCGCGGGGAGCTCCGCGTCGACATCACGGGAGCGGGGCCACCAGGCGCCGTCGAGGGCGCCTTCGCGTGACCGCGTCGTCTGCAGCCGCAACAGCGTCGCACCGGGCTTCACGGCCTGATGGATCTCGTCCGGAAGGAGCTTCCGGACGGTGGGGACGGGCCTGGGGTTGTCGGATTCGGCCATGGTGCTCCACCTGCCTGCCGGGGTTGCCGACACCGCTTCGCCGGCTGGACGCCGCCGTTGTTTCACCGTACTCCGATGCCCGCGGCACACGTTCCCGGCCCTGCGGCCCGGCGCCTCCGGCCGCCCCCGGGCCGGCCGGAGGAACGGCTGAACAGGGGCTTTCGGAGGGTGTGGCGGAGTAGGCTGGAGACACCGGGAGTTCTTCGTACACCCGCTCCCACGCGGACGTCGTTTCCGGCGATCGATACGCCGGGCCGCTCACAGGCGGCCTGGAGACTGGTCCGCGTCATGGCCACCTCGTTCACTTCCTTCCCCACCCCTGTCGGCCCCACGGCGCAGGCGCGTGTCGCGCTGACGCCGGGCACGGCCCGTACGGGTCTCCTGGACGGCGCCTGGTGGCCCCGCTCGCGGGACCTCGCGGCCGAACTGCCGCTGCTCCTCGACGCGTTGGAGGGCACCTGGGGGCGCATCACCCGCGTCCTAGTCAACCCCGTCCGCTGGCCCGTCGTCCCGCGCAAGGTGCCCGTCCCGGGCCGCGTCGTGCACGTGGGCTGGTTCACCGAGCTGGGGCCCGACAAGGTGATCCTGCGCTCCTACACCGTGGGGCGGTACGACCTCCTCGTGGTCCCGCCGGAGACCGAGCCCGCCGCGGCCGCCCGGCTGATGAGCGCCGCCTCCGCTCCGGGCGGCCTCCGCACCGCCGGCGACCTCATGGCCGACGAGGCGGAAGCGGCCGGCACCGACGGGGACGAGCCGCGGCAGGACGAGCGGGGCCGGGCCGACTGGGACACCGACGGCGGGGCTGCACAAGCACTCGTGCCCCCGCCCCGGCAGAGTCCGGTCGTCGGGGCCCGCATGATTCCCCTGCGCAAGACCAGATGGGGTTGGTGACGGCATGGACGTCTTCCTGCTGATCACGGCGATCGCCCTCGTCATCGCCCTGGGCATCGGCCTGATCCACCGACTCAACGCCCAGCACGACGCGCGCATCGCGGCCCACCGCTTCAGCGACCCGTTCCCGCCCCTCCGCCGCCCTCCCGGCTACCACCGGCACAGGACGCCGGGCCTGGTAGCAGGGCGCAGAAGAGGCCCGCCGCCCGCTCGCCGCCCCTGACGGGACATCCGAGTACGACCGGCAGCGCATCCGGTACGGAGGTCCGTACCGTGACCGCGACCGACCCGCCGACCGGGCCGGCCGAATACGGATCGTCGCCGCCCCCTCCCCGAAACCGCCCGCGCCGTAGCCGAGTTGCTCCGCCACACCTTCGCGAGCAGGGAACCGCGCAGCTGCCCGGCGCCGGCCGGCGGCACTCGGCTCCACCTGACCGTCGACACCGGCGCAGCCGCCGGATCGCCCCACTCGTGGCCGGCCGGCACCGGGATGTCCGACGGGGCGCACGGCCACGAAGTCGCCGACGTGCCGACTGCCCCCGGGCGGGCATGACGGCCCACCCGCGGGGCGCGCCGCCCCACTCCCAGGCCCCCTGCCCGCGCTCCGAACGTGGACGATCACATGGGGGGGGTACGACGCGAACGAGCCGGTCGACCGGGGCGACGCCGAGCACCCCGACAGGATCGAGCTGATCCTCGCCGACGACGTGCCCCCGACCGCCCCGCCCCTCAGAATGTGAACAGGGCAACCGCTCACCGGGGCTCGACAGCGGCACCGCCCCGCATTCCGGCCCGCCCCCGGGCGGCGGAGTGGGCCTGCACGGCATGACGGAGTGCGCCGTTCCCGGCCGATCCCCACGTCGCGCCGAGCGCGGCGGAGAGCGGGTGCGGACGGCAGGCGGGTCAGGGCAGCGGCAGCCTGGTCATGGAAAGGGACGACGTGGATCGGTCGGAGGGGTTCGGCGAGCGGCTGCTCGGCCTGCTCCTCGACCGGGCGCGGGTGGTGCCGCCGCAGCTGATCGCCCCGTTGGTCGCGGAGGAGGTGGCCGGGATCGGCGGCCGCGACGTCTCCATCCTGCTCCAGGACTACGCGCAGGAAGTGCTGGTGCCATTGCCGGGCCGGAAGCTGCACGTCGGCCACCCCGAGCCGATGGCCGGTACACCTGCCGGCCGGGCCTTCCTGCTCGCGGATGTCGTCGAGGCGCCGGCCGTCGGTGGCGGCGTGCGGATGTATCTGCCGCTCCTCGACGGCAGCGACACAGTGGGCGTGCTGGCTCTGACCATCGACTCCGTCGGCGACGACGACCGGCGTCTCCTGCGTCGGCTCGCGGGTCTGGTGGCCGACATGCTGGTCACCAAGAACGCGTACACCGACCAGTTCTTCCTGGCCCGGCGCCGGGAACCGATGAGCGTGTCGGCGGAGATCCAGTGGAGCCTGCTGCCGCCGCTGAGCATGACCGTGCCGCAGGTCGCGTTGGCCGGCAACCTGGAGCCCGCCTACCGCGTCGCCGGCGACAGTTTCGACTACGCCCTCAACGAGAACATCCTGCACATCGCGGTGATCGACGCCATGGGCCACGGCCTGGACGCGGCCGCGATGGCGACCGTCGCCATCGGCGCGTACCGGCATGCCCGGCGCGTGTTCGTCAGCCTGGCCGAGAAGTACGCGTACATGGACGATGCCGTCTCCCAGCAGTTCGGCCCCGATCACTTCGTCACGGCTGAGCTGATGCACCTCAACATCGCCACCGGGGAGTTGGAGCTGGTCAACGCCGGCCATCCCGCGCCGCTGCTGGTCCGCGGCGGGCGGGTCGAGCGGCAGTTGGAGAGTGCGACGACGCTGCCCGTCGGCTTCGGCGGCGAGGAGCCCCGGATCCGAGAACACCAACTCCAGCCGGGTGACCGGGTGTTGTGCTACACCGACGGCATCATCGAGGAACACCTCAACCCCGAGGAACTGTTCGGCGAGGCACGCCTCATCGACTGCGTCAACCGCCTCGCACAGGAACCCTCCGAGGGAGTCCGGGCGGATCTGCGCCGCCTCTCCCACACCCTGAAGCGGGAACGGGGCGGCCACACCAGCGACGACGCCACCCTCTTCATGATCGAGTGGCGCGGCGGCGCCGCCGACCACCTCGCGGTCCTCGACTGAGCGACCTCGACGGCACGGACGAGCCACCGCGGCACAAGCCGAAGCGGCAGCGGCCGATACGCGCGGGCGGCGAAACCATCGGCGGACTGGGCGAGTTCTGGAGCCGGGCCTGCCCCGAGCCGGCCGCCCGAGCCGGCCGCCCCATGCGCGGCATCCTGGCCGAGCACCTCGCGGCAACGGCCCCGGGTGCGCACACCGGCACCCGCACCGAACGGGTCGAGGGGTGTGCGGGCGAATCCCGGTGCGGTGCACGGGCGTTGCCGACGGGCGAGGGGCCCGGAACGGTGGGCAGGCGCCCGGGGTGACGACGGCGGCGCTCGGCGCACGGCTCCCGAACACCACGAAACCGCCCTCCCCTGATGAGCTGGCAGCTCCCACCATCCCGATCCCGAGAATGCCGTGGGGCGCGGGGGCGTCCGAGGGCGGCGGCGGGACCGTTCGCCGCGCGATGTCGGGCCGGCTTCGGGTCCGGCGAACACGGCGGTGCCCCGGGCCCGTCCGCCGTACGCGTCCAGGTCTCTTCAGTCCGTCGTGGTGCGGCGGGCGTAGGCGCGGGCGGCGCGAGCGCGGTCGCCGCAGCGGGTGGAGCACCACTGGCGGCGGCCGTGCTTCAGCAGGAAGCGGTTGCAGGGCGGCGAGGCGCAGGCGGTGAGGCGGTCCGCGTCGGCGGAGGTGAGCAGGTCGGCGGCGTCGGCGGCGATGACGGCCAGGGCGTGCTCGACGATCGCGGTGGTGGGGTGCGGCGCGGCACGGTAGGGCCCGGTCTTCTCGTCCCACAGCAGCAGGGACGCGGTCGGTACGCGGGTCATCGCGTCGTTGACCGCCGTGACGGCGGCGGGCAGGGCGGGTGCGCCGGCGACGCGGGAGGCCAGCAGCGACCTGACCTGTTCGCGCAGCGAGCGCAGCTGCGTCGCGCACACCTCCGCGAGGCCGGTGCCCTCCGGCGCGAGGTCGCGCTGCGTCAGCCACAGCTCGGCCTGTGCCGGGGTGCCCAGGAGGTCGGCCGTGTGTCCGCCGGGCAGGGCGACGGCGCTGTTGGCGAGGGCCAGGGCCGGGTGCTCCGCCTCGCCCGGCGCCGACGGCAGGGCGGTTTCTTCCGTCAGGAGCTGTTCCATGGCTCTCATGGTACGGCTTGCGCCTATCCGTGAGACATGCGTACAGTCACTTCACGGTTAACGAACCATCTATCCGTGAGGAAATCTTCTCGTGTCTTCCCCGACCCCGCAGACCGCCGCGTTCCCCGTCCGTGTCTTCGGCGGCCCGACCGCCCTCTTCGAGTACGGCGGCCTGCGCTTTCTCACCGACCCGACCTTCGACGGCCCCGGCGACCACCCGGCACCGGCCGTCGTCCTGACCAAGACGGCCGCGGCCGCCGGCAGCCCCGCCGACCTCGGCCACGTCGACGTGGTCCTGCTCTCGCACGACGAGCACGCCGACAACCTCGACACCTCCGGCCGGGCCCTGCTCGCCGACGTACCCCTGACGCTCACCACCCCCGGCGGCGGGGAGCGACTCGGGGAGGCGGCCACCGGCCTCGCCGACTGGCAGTCGGTCGAGCTGGAGCGCCGGGACGGCGGGCCCGGCACGGTCACCGTGACCGGCGTGCCCGCCATCCACGGCCCCGGCCCGCGCGAGGAGGTCGAGCCGATCTGCGGCGAGGTCGTCGGGTTCGTCCTGACCGGCGAGGGCCTGCCCACCGTCTACGTCAGCGGCGACAACGCCTCCCTCGACGCGGTCGAGGAGATCGCCGGGCACTTCGCCCCGGTCGACACAGCCCTCCTCTTCGCCGGAGCGCCCCGTTTCTCCGAGGTCTTCGACGGCGGGCTGATCGTCCTGGACAGCGCCCAGACCGCACAGGCCGCGAAGATCCTCGACGCCCGCCGCGTGGTTCCCGTCCACTACGACGGCTGGGCCCACTTCACGGAGGGCCGCGACGCGCTGGCGGCCGCCTTCACCGCCGCCGGTCTCGCCGACCGCGTCGACTTCGGCGTCCGCGGCTGACGGCACGTGCGCCCTGCGTCCGCAGGGCCGTACGTCCCCCACGTACGCCGGACACAGCCGGGCGCCGGCCCGCAGAGACCCGCCGCGACCGCCGGCCGGCGCCCGCCCCGCCCTCAACTCCCGTACCACCGAAGGACCGCAGCACCATGACCGACCCGATCCGCGGCACCCGCCACGGCACCGCCCCCGCCGCCCTGTCCGTACTGGACTCCGCCCTGACCGGCACCGGTCAGACCGCCGCGGAGGCGCTGGCCGCCAGCATCGAACTCGCCCGGCTCGCCGACCGGCGCGGCTTCAGCCGCTACTGGATGAACGAGCACCACGCCATGCCCGGCGTCTCCACCTCCAGCCCGCCCGTCCTGCTTGCCCGGCTCACCGCGGAGACCAGCAGCCTGCGGCTCGGCGCGGGCGGGATCATGCTGCCCAACCATCCGCCACTGGTCGTCGCCGAACAGTTCGGCATGCTGGACGCCCTCGCCCCCGGCCGCATCGACCTCGGCCTGGGCCGCGCGCCGGGCACCGACCACGCCACAGCGGCCGCCCTGCGCCGCGGCGCGAGCGACGCCGAGCACTTCCCCCAGCAGGTCGTCGAGCTGCTGCACTTCCTCGGCGACGACTTCCCGGCCGAACACCCTTACGCGGACCGCGTGTACGCCGTGCCGGGGCCCGCCCAGGACCGGTTCAACGGCGTCACCCCGCCGGCCGGCCGCCTGCCGGTGTGGCTGCTCGGCTCGTCCGGCTACTCGGCGCGGCTCGCCGCCCGGCTCGGGCTGCCGTTCGCCTTCGCCGCGCACTTCAACCCGCGCGACGTCGTGGCCGCGCTGCGCCTGTACCGCGAACGGTTCACTCCGTCCGAGGCGTTGGCCGAGCCGTACGCGCTGGTCAGCTTCACCGTCGCCGCATCCCACGACGAGGACGAGGCCCGCCGCCAGGCCGGCACCCTCGCGCACGCCATGCTCCGCATGTTCCAGCGCAAGTCCTACCTCCTGCCGTCCCCCGAGGAAGTGGACGCCTACGCCTACGACGCCCAGGAGCGCCAGGCCGTCGACAGCTGGCTGACCCACGTCCCGCACGGCACGCCCGCGCAGGTCACCGCCCACCTGAACCAGGTGCAGCGGGACTCCGGCGCCGACGAGCTCATGATCGGCAGCGTCGGCCACTCCGCCGAGGCCCGGCTGCGTTCCACCGAGCTGATCGCCGACGCCTACGGCATGCCCGACGGCGCCCCCTGACGCAGACCGTCGTCCACCGCCGAGTTCCCCTGATTCTCCAGGAGTTACGAGGAGTCCGCCGTGGCCGCTCTCCTCGCCCTGACCGACAGCCCGCCCCGTACGGGCACCTCCCGTACGGCCACGTCCCGTACGGCCACGTCCCGTACCGCCCTCCCGGCCGTGCACACCGGCGCGGGGCTACGGGACCGCGGCCACCAGGCCCACGCACTCGCCCTGTGCGACCTGCCCCGACGCGCCACTGCTCTCCGGGGACGCTCGGGACGCGTCGCCCGTCCCGCGCGGTGAATGCGGTGCCACCCCTCACCGGAGGCGGCACCCCGTCCTCGCCCTCGACCACGCGCCGCGCCCGGTCCTCACCGCGCTCGGAGCCCGGCGCGGCAGGCATCGACCACCACGACGAGCGTCAACCGGCCCACGTCGCCGACCAGTTCGGCAGGGACTCTCCCGGTCCCGGCGCCCCGGTCCCGCGCGCGCCTGACCGCCGCCTGACCACCACCGGCCTCGTCTCCCCTGCTCCCCCGCCCCGCGAACCCGAAGGTACGGTCCCCATGGGCCACCCGCCCCTCACTCCGACCCGCACCCCCTCCACCTCGGCGCCCGCCCCTTCCCCAGCGGCGGTGCAACGACGCACCCTGACCGTGCTGCTCGTCTCCCAGGTCCTCAGCGGCGCCGGTCTCGCCGCCGGCGTCACCGTCGCCGGGCTCCTTGCCGCGCAGATGCTGCACGACACCTCGCTGTCCGGGCTGCCCATCGCCCTGCTCACCGCGGGCTCGGCCGTCGCCGCCGTCGTCGTCGGACGCGTCTCCCAGCGCTTCGGCCGCCGCCCCGGCTTGGCCGCCGGATATCTCACCGGCGCCCTCGGCAGTGCCGGTGTCGTCGTCGCGGCCGTGTTCGCCAGCCCCGCCCTGCTGTTCCTCTCCCTGTTCCTGTACGGCGCCGGCACGACGTCCAACCTCCAGGCCCGGTACGCGGGAGCCGACCTCGCCGCGCCCCGCCGACGCGCCCGCGCCACCTCCACCGTCATCGTGGCCACCACCGTCGGCGGCGTCGCCGGGCCTCTGCTCGCCGCCCCGGCCGGGCGCCTCGCGACCGCGCTCCGACTGCCCGAGCTGACCGGCCTGTTCCTCCTCTCCACGGCCGCGTTCACGCTGGCCGCGCTGACCCTCCACGTATGGCTGCGCCCGGACCCGCTGGTGCTCGCCCGCACCCTGCCCGCGCACCCGGACGAGGCCGCGACCGCAGGCTCCCCCTCCCGGTCCGGCCCCGGCCTGCTCGTCGGCGTCGTGGTGCTCGTTCTCAGCCAGCTCGTCATGGTGGCCGTGATGACGATGACGCCCGTCCACATGCACGCCCACGGCTTCGGCACCGCCGCGTCCGGCCTGGTCATCGCCCTGCACACCGGGTCCATGTACCTGCCGTCGCCGCTGGCCGGCCGCCTCGTCGACCGCTTCGGCGCGACCGCGATGAGCGTGGTGACGGCCGGCGTGCTGCTCGCCGCGGGAGTGGTCGCCGCCCTCGCGCCCGCACGCTCCCTCGCCCTGATCGTCCTCGCCCTGGTCCTGCTCGGCGTCGGCTGGAGCTGCGGCCTGGTCACCGGCACCGCGATCGTCACCGACAGCACGACCCTGGCCGCCCGCGCCAAGGTCCAGGGACTCGTCGACGTCGCTGTCGCCGTCGCGGGCGCCGTCGGCGGTCTGGCCTCCGGCATCGTCGTCGCCGTCACCAGCTACCCGGCCCTCGCCGTGCTGTGCGGCGCCCTCGCCCTCGTGGCCGCGCCCGCTGCCGTCGTCGCGGCGGGCAGGGGGTCCGGGCGGGCGGCCGGGGAGCCGACAAGGCATCCCGAAACCGTGCCCGGCCCTGAACCCCGGCCCGGCCTTGAACCGCCGCTCAGCCCGTGAACGCCTCGATCAGCGTCCAGATCGCGAGCGCCGCCATGCAGGCCGCGCCGATGCGCTGCACGGTCTTCAGCGGTACGCGCTGCGCGATGAACTTGCCGACGAGCAGGGCGAGCGCGGAGACCGACATCAGGGCGGCGGCGGAGCCGATGGCGGTGGGCAGCCAGCCGTTGGTGGCGGCGAGGTTGGCGGTGGTGATCTGCGTGAGGTCGCCCCACTCGCTGATGAAGACCGCCATGAACGCCGCCGTGTAGACGGGCCAGAACCCGGTGACGGTGCGGCCGGCGCCCTCCTCGTCATCGTCGTCCCCGCCGCGCAGCAGCACGAACGCGCCGAACGCGAACAGGGCGGCCGAGACGAGCTTGACCACCATCGTCGGCAGGAGCCCGAGGAGGCTGCCGGCGCCGACGGCGATGGCGACGTGCACGACGAACGCGGTGGACGTGCCGAACCAGACGTACAGGGGACGCATGCGGGTGCCCATGGCGAGCGACGCGAACATGGTCTTATCGGGCAGTTCGGCGAGGAAGATCAGCCCGAAGGCGGTGAGGATCGCCAGGGGGTCGAGAGTCATGCCGGTACGGGTGCTTTCTGCTGGGGCCGGGCCGACGGGCTCGAACGGCACCCAGGCGGGCGACGGGGAGAACCCATTCGGCCCGGCACGACGGATCCGCCCGCACGGTGGTGCGGGCAGGGTCATGCCTGGCCGAAGGTCTCGTCCGCCCCGCACTCGGTGCGGTGGCCCGGTGGCCGGGTCGTCTCGCGACGTCCAGTGTGTCGACCAGCGGTTCTCGGGACTACTCCCCTTCGCGGCCACCCATGCTACACAGCCCGTCCGGCGCCCGACCATGCCGCCCTGCGTCGGCGCAGGTCAGGGGTGCATGCGGGCCCCCTTGAGGACCTTGTCGACCGCGTTGCGCGGCCCGTACACGGCGATCCCCACCAGGTCCAGCTGCGACGTGGGCACGGCGCGGACGGCGGCGCGGTTGTCGCGGTCGTTGCCGGTGGCGAAGAGGTCGGAGGTGAACACGGACCGGGGCAGCGAGCGGGCGAGGGCCCGCCCGTGCGCGGCGGTCAGCGTCTCCTTGCCGCCCTCGAAGACGAGGACGGGCTGCCGGAACATCGGCAGGTACGGGGTGTCGTCGGCGTCGGCGTACGGCTCGCCGATCACCTCTGGCGCCCGGCTGCCGAGTCCGCTGACGAGGAACGCGGTGACGTTGAGCCGCTGCCAGGACTCCAGGTCCTCGCGCAGCAGCACGGCGATCTTGGTGTCGAAGCGTACGGGGGCGGGGGCGGCGGGGGCGGCGGGTTCGGCGGAGGCCGGTACCGCGGTGGTGTGCTCGGTCGTCATGCTCCGATCCTGTCGACCGGGCCCGGCGCGGCTCTTGTACGTTCTTTGCATGGTGGCGGGGCCGGGTGGAGTCGCGGGAGCGGGCGGCGGCGGGCAGCGGGTGTCGGCGTGGCGGCCGGAGGTGCCCGGGGTGGTGGAGGTCTTCCACGCCCGGTTCACGGAGCACGCGTACCCGATGCATGTGCACGACGTGTGGACGCTGCTGATCGTCGACGACGGGGCCGTCCGCTACGACCTGGACCGGCGCGAGCACGGCACCCCGCTGGACCGGGTGACGCTGCTGCCGCCGCATGTGCCGCACAACGGCGCGCCCGCGACCGAGCGCGGGTTCCGCAAGCGGGTGCTGTACCTGGACCTGCCCGCGCTCGACGAGAGCCTGATCGGCGCGGCCGTCGACGGCCCGGATCTGGCGGACCCGCTGCTGCGGCGGCGCGTGGGCCAGGTGCACGCGGCGCTCGCGTACCGGGGGGACGAGCTGGAGGCGGAGAGCCGGCTCGCGCTGATCGGGGAGCGGCTGCGGGCCCATCTGCGGCCCCGGCTCGGCGCCCGTCCGCCGGAGCGTGAGCCCGGGGTCGCCGGTGAGCTGCGGGAGCTCCTGGACGCGCGGCTGCTCGACGGGGTGAGCCTGGAGGAGGCGTCGGGGCTGCTGCACGCCCACCCGGCGCATCTGGTGCGGGCGTTCACGTCGGCGTACGGCATCGCCCCGCACCAGTACCTCACGTCCCGCCGCCTGGAGCGGGCCCGGCGGCTGCTGCTCGACGGGATGCGCCCGGCGCAGGCGGCGGCCGAGGCCGGGTTCTACGACCAGTCGCATCTGAACCGGCACTTCAAGCGGCTCACCGGGACCACTCCGGGCAGCTACGTCAGGAGCGGCCCTCCCCCGCGCGGGCAGGCGCCTCCTCCCCCGCCCGGTGCTCGGCCCGGCGCCAGTCCTCCCGCCTGATGCGGCAGACGACGCTGCGCTGCCACGGGCCCGCGGGGACGGTCGGGTCGTCGAAGTCCTCGGCCGGGTCGTGGGTCATGCCGAGGCGCCGCATCACGGCCCGGGAGCGGGTGTTGCCGACGGCGGTGAGGGCGAGGATCTCCTCCAGGCCGACCGTCTCGAAGCCGAACCGCAGGACGGCGCGGCCCGCCTCGGTCGCGTACCCGTGGCCCCAGGCCGAGCGGGCGAGCCTCCAGCCGGCCTCGACGCCGCCGAACGGCAGGCCCTCCTCGACCGGGTCGAGCCCGGCGAAGCCGACGAACTCCCCCGACTCGACGACCTCGACGGCCCACCAGCCCCAGCCGCGCTCGGCGAGCTCCGCGCGGAAGTCGGCCACGGAGAGCGCGCTCTGTTCGGCGGTCAGCACCCCGGGGAAGTGTTCGCGGACCTCGGGGTCGGCGTTGAGGGCGGCCCACGGCGCGATGTCGGAGTCGCGCCAACTGCGCAGCAGGAGACGGTCGGTTCGGATCTCTGGCATCGGGCCAAGCTAGCCGCGTGCCGGTGCGGGGGCCATCGATTTACGGGGGCCGCAGCGGGCCTCGTACGGCCGGGCGGCCAGGGCTGTGCCGCCGTACGATGGAAGGGCGGCGAAGCGCATACGGCGTGTTCCGGTCATGAGCCCGTCATGAGCACGCACATCGAGGAATACGCCCTCCTCAGCGATCTGGAAACGGCCGCGATGGTCGGCAGGGACGGATCGGTCGACTGGCTGTGCCTGCCGCGTTTCGACTCCCCGGCCTGCTGTGCCGCGCTGCTCGGCGGGCGCGAGCACGGGCGCTGGCGGGTGGCGCCCGTCGGCTCCGGGACGTGCGCGCGCCGGGCCTACCGGCGGGACACGCTGGTGCTCGACTCCGAGTGGGAGACCGGCGACGGGGCGGTGCGCGTCACCGACTTCATGCCTCCGCGCGACGGACTGCCCTGTCTCGTACGGCTCGTCGTGTGTCTGCGCGGAACCGTCCGGATGCGGAGCGAGCTGCGGCTGCGGTTCCACCACGGGCGGGTCGTGCCGTGGGTGCGGGAGGCCGGTGACTGCACGGTCGCCGTCGCCGGGCCCGACGCGGTGTGGGCGCGCGCGGACGGCGGCGGGCCGGACGGGGTGGGCTGCGCGGCGCCCGGGGGCCGGGTGTTCACGCTGTCGGCGGGCGAGCGGGTGGCGTTGCGCCTGGTGTGGGCGCCCTCGCACCTGACCGCGCCGCCCGCGCCTCTCGCCGTACCGGCCGGGTCGGCCCTCGCGTCGACCGTCGGCTTCTGGCGGCGGTGGGCCGCGCGCTGCCGGTACCGGGGGCCGTACGAGGAGGCCGTGCGGCGCTCGCTGATCACGCTGAAGGCGCTGACGTACGCGCCGACCGGCGGGATCGTGGCCGCGCCGACCACCTCGCTGCCGCAGTCCGCGGACGGCGGCCTCAACCGGGACCGGCGCTACTGCTGGCTGCGCGACTCCACGCTCGCCCTGTCCTGCCTGCTGCACAGCGGCTACCGGGAGGAGGCCGCCGCCTGGCTCGGCTGGCTGATGCGGACGGTCGCGGGCGACCCCGGCGAGCTGCAGGCGGTGTACGGGCTCGCGGGCCAGCGGCTGCTGCCGGAGACCGAGGCGCCGTGGCTGCCGGGGTACGCGGGCGCGCGGCCGGTGCGGTTCGGCAGCCTCGGGGCGCGGCTGTTCCAACTGGACGTGTACGGCGAGGTCCTGGACACCCTGCTGGTCGCGCAGCGCGCCGGGATTCCGCTGCCGCCGCACCTGTGGAGCCTGGTGAACGCGCTGATGACCGGCGTGGCCGAGCGCTGGCGGGGCCCCGACCACGGGCTGTGGGAACTCCGGGGCGCGCCACGGCAGTTCGTGCACTCGAAGGTCATGGCGTGGGTCGCCGCCGACCGGGCGCTGCGGCTCGGCCGGGCGCTCGGCAGGAACGGCTCTACGGCCGAGTGGCGCGCGCTGCGGTCGGCGATCCGCCGGGAGGTCTGCCGGGACGGCTGGGACCCGCGCCGCCGCACGTTCGTCCAGTCGTACGGCTCGACGGCCCTCGACGCGTCGGCGCTGCTGCTGCCCAGGGTCGGCTTCCTGGGGGCGGACGACCCGCGCGCCCGGACCACCCTGGGCGCACTGCGCGGGCTGCGCACGGGCGGGTTCGTGCGGTCGTACGGGGAGGTCGGGTCGCACGGAGAGGCCGGGTCGTACCGGGAGGTCGGGTCATACGGAGAGGTCGGGTCGTACGAGGAGAGCCGGGCCGGGAGTGCCGTCGTGGCGTGTTCGCTGTGGTACGCGGACGCGCTCGCCGCGACCGGGCGGGCGGGGCGGGCGCGGGCGGCGTTCGAGCGGGTGCTCGCGGTGCGCAGCGACGTAGGGCTGCTCGCCGAGGCGTGGGATCCCGAGGCGGGGCTGCAACGGGGCAACGCGCCCGGGGCGTTCAGCCATGTCGCCCTGGTGGAGACGGCGTTCGCACTGCGGCGGACAGGGGCAGATGCGGCGGGGGCCGACGCAGCAGGAACGCCCCCTGCCGGGCGGTGAGCGGGCCCGCGAAGAGGAAGCCCTGGCCGAAGCCGCAGCCCATTCCGGCGAGCGCGTCGCACTGCTCGGGCTCCTCGACGCCCTCGGCGATGACCTGGAGGCCGAGGGTGTCGGCGATCCGCACGATGCCCGCGACCAGGGCCGACTGGCGGGCGTCGTGCGGGACGTCGGCGATGAACGTCCGGTCGATCTTGACGACGTCGACGGGGAACTCGCGGAGGTAGCCGAAGGAGGAGAAGCCGGTGCCGAAGCCGTCGAGGGCGATGCGCACCCCGTACTCGCGCAGTGCCCGCATGACGCCCTGGGTGCGTTCGTCGCGGCGCATCAACACGCTCTCGGTGAGCTCCAGTTGGAGGGTTCCGGGGGCCAGGGCCACGGTGTCGAGGACGCGGCCGACCTCGTGCAGGAAGCCGCTCTCGTGGAACTGCCGTGCGGAGACGTTGACGCTGACGAACGGCGGGTGCGCGGTGTCGGTGCTCTCCTGCAGCTCGGCCATGTCGGCGCTCGCGCGGGCCAGCGTCCAGGCGCCGAGGGCCATGATCTGGCCGGTCTCCTCGGCGAGCGGGATGAACTCGCGCGGCGGCACCGGGTCGCGCCCCGGCAGGTGCCAGCGGAGCAGCGCCTCGAAGCCGACGACCCGGCCGATCTCCAGGTCGACGACCGGCTGGTAGCGGACGGCGAACTCCTCGTCGGCGACGGCCTGTTCGAGGGCGGCCTGCAGTTCGTGGCGCTTGCGCACGCGGATGTCGAGCCAGGGCTGGAAGCGGCGCCACTGGCGTTTGCCCGCCGACTTGGCCGCGTACAGGGCGAGGTCGGCGTGGCCGAGGAGTTCCTCGGCGTCGGAGCTGTCGAGGGCGGTGGCGACGCCGACGCTGGCGGAGACGCTCACCGAGTCGTCGCCGAGGCGGAAGGGGCGGCCGAGTTCGCGGACCACTTCGGCGGCGAGGAGTTCGGCGTCGCCGGCTTCCGCGACGCCCTCCATCAGGACGGCGAACTCGTCGCCGCCGAGCCGGGCGGCGGTGTCGGTGCGGCGCAGGGTGCGGGAGAGGCGGTGGCCGACGGCGGTGAGGAGCTGGTCGCCGGCCGCGTGGCCCATGGTGTCGTTGACCAGCTTGAAGTCGTCGAGGTCGATGTAGAGCACGCAGGTCAGGGTGGACTCGCGGTCGCCGCGCAGCAGGGCGCGCTCGACGCGTTCGAGGAGCAGGGTGCGGTTGGGCAGTCCGGTGAGGCCGTCGTGGAAGGCGCGCTGGGTGAGTTCCTGTTCGAGCTGCCGCTGTTCGGTGACGTCGCGCAGGGTGACGACGAGTCCGGCGACGGTGGGGTCGGCGCGCAGGTCGCTGCCCTGGACGGCGGCCTCGATGCGGCCGTCGGCGCAGGGCATCCACCAGTGGTCGTGCGGTTCCGGCCGGGTGCCGTCGCGCAGGCCGGCGAGGACGTGGGCGGCGCGGTCCCGGTCGCGCGGGTCGACCAGGTCGGGCAGGCGGCGCCCGGTGAGCCGGTCCTCGCCGAACACGGTGTCGGCGGCGGGGCTGGCGTACCGGACGGTGTCGTCGTCGTCGACGATCAGGATGACGTCGGAGGCGTTGCGGACGAGGGCCTGGAAGTAGGCCTCGCTCTCGCGGCGGGTGACCTGGCGGCGGAGCTGGACGCGTTCGAGGGCGAGCCCGGCGTGTGCGGCGAGGATCTCCAGGGAGCCGCGGATCTCGGCGAGTTGCCGCTCATGCCCGGCGGCGAGGAGCACGCCGGGAGGGTCGTCGCCGACGGGCCGGTCGGGCGGGGTCAGCGGGCAGACGACGACGGCGGGCAGCCCGTAGAACGCGTCCTCGACGTCCGGCGGCAGCTCGGCGGCGGGCACGATCCGGGGTTCGCGGGCGGCGGCGACGAGGTGCCCGGCGGGGCTCTCGGCGTCGTCGACGAGGAACAGCGTCCCGTACGGCCTGCGGGAGCCGCGGGGCGGGCCCGTGAGGGGCGGGGAGACGGCGCCGAGGAGCCGGCCGACGGTGGCGTCGCAGGACACGGCGATCTGTTCCTCGTTGGTGGCGGCGACGAGGGAGGCGCCGGCGGAGCGGAGGGCCTGCTCGCGGGCGACGGCCTTGCGGTGGGCGACGACGATCCCGGCGAGGCGCAGCACGACGAGGACGAAGACGATGGCGGAGAACGCCGCGATCACGAGGGCGTCCCGGGCGCCGCCGCTGAGCCCTTCGGCGAGGAGCATGCCGGGCGGTACGAGGGTCGCGGCGCCGAGGATCACGAGCCGGTGCGGCGGGGGCAGCAGGGTCTGGCGCCCGTGGTCGTAGCTGGTGAGCGCGGCCATGGCGGGGTGCAGGGCGGCGAGCCCCCAGGCCAGGTGGACGACGACCCAGCCGGTGTCGAACGCGGTCCCGGCCTGCCAGACGCCGTTGATCTGCAGGATGCCGTACGCGATGTCGGTGCCGAGGAGGACGACGGTGCCGAGGACGAGGAGCTGCACGGAGCGGTTGCGGGCGCCGTGTTCGGTGCCGGGGGTGAGGAGTTGGGCGAGGAGGGCGAGGACGAGGACGTCGGCGAGGGGGTAGGCGACGCTGACGGCGTGGCCGAGGCCCATGAGGCGGTCGTCGCGGGCGACGGGCTGGACGAGGTGGACCCACAGCGGCAGGGCGAGGCCCGCGGTGACGATGAGGGCGTCGAGGAGGCTGGGCAGGTCGCGGTCGGCTCTTCGGTAGCGGACGAGGCCGAGGAAGGCGGCGGCGAACAGCGGGTAGGCGGCGAGGTAGCAGGCGTCGGCCGCGGTGGGGAAGGCTTCGGCGCTGTCGGTGTCCAGGGCGAGCAGGTTGTAGAACGCGTCCCCGGCGGCGAACGAGGTGAGGCCCGCGGCGAGCAGCCACCAGGGCCAGCGGCGTGCGGGCCGGTTGCGGTGCACGCCGTACAGGATGGCGGCGACTCCGGCGATCCCGGTGAGCGCGGACAGCGGGGTGCGCAGGGCGGGGTCGATGAGGAACGCGGCGGTGGCAGCGGCGACGAGCCCTGCGAACGCGGCCATCGGCCGATGTGCCCGGAGCATCAGACTGCCTCCCTGCATGGCAGGGCCGTACCGCGGGGCGGCCGTGCGGTGCGTCGGCCGCGGTCATTCGATCGTAGGCAGGGGGCCGTTGGGGTGCATCTCGGTCGGTACGGGCGCGCGGGTACGGGGCACGGTGCCGGGCGCGGGCCCGGCGTGCCGTGTCAGGTCCGGGGCTGGGCGGCGCCGATCGGGGGCGGGTCGGGGACGGTGCGCCCGAAGTAGTCCTCGGCGCCGGGGTCGAGGCCGAACCGCTCGCGCAGGTCGAGGCCCTTGCCGGCGAGGTTCGGGCAGTCGGGGACGAGGCGGCGGGCGTCGGACGGCTCGTCGACCTCGGGGAGTTCGCCGCCGCTCAGGCAGGGGTCGAGGGTGCGGCCGGTGGGTTCGCCGTCGAGCTGTTCCTGGCCGGTGGCGGCGCGCCATTCGGCGAGGCCGGTGTAGGTGCGGCCGGCCCAGGTGACGGTCCACTGTCCTTGCGGGGCGCGGTAGTTGTTGCCCTGGAGGAGCACGTTGGGGGCGTCGAGTTCCTTCTCGACGAAGACCAGCGGGGAGCCGTCGGTGATGAGGTTGTTGTTGCGTACGGTGATGTCCTTCTCGTCGTCCTGGAGCCGCAGCGCGGGCCCCTGCTCGTGCTCGGTGGCGGTCATGAGCACGGTGTTCTGGTACACGCGGAGCTTGTTGATGTCGACGCCGAGGACCGCGATCCCGCCCTTGAGCGGGAGTTTCCGGCCGTCGTGGGCGCTCATGTTCCAGCGCAGGGTGTTGTCGGTGTGGGCGCCGTTGCGGTAGCGCGTGAACACGTAGAAGCCGGGCCCGTCGTTGTGGAAGGCCAGGTTGTACTGGAGCGTCGAGGCGGACACGTTGGAGTCGATGCCGAAGCCCGCGCCGTCGACGTCGGAGCCGGTGTGGTTGCGGTACGCGGTGTTGTGCTCGAACAGCACGCGGGTGGCGTCGTAGGCCCAGATGCCGACGGGTCCGGCCGGGGAGCGCTCGTTGCCCCGGGCGCCGTTGTCGTGGGCGGTGGAGTCGCGGACGACGGCGCCTTGGACGCCGCCGAGGATGATGCCGCTGCCGGAGTGCGTCCGGTCCTCCTCGGGGTCGCCGGTGTTGCGGTCGGCCTCTACGCGTTCGAGGGTGACGTTCTCGTGCGCGTAGGCGGGGCGCTTCGCGTCGAAGTCGGGGCCGTACGTGAGGAGCCCGGCGTCCTTGTTGCCGTGCAGGCGGGTCTCGCGGACGGTGACGTCCTTGAAGCCGGTGCCGGGTGCGGCGCTGCCGACGGCGAGGCCGATGCGGAAGCCGGACACGTCGACGCCGCTCACGGTGACCCGGTCGAGGGTGCCGGTGCCGGGGCGGTCGGCGTACAGGTTGATGCCGCCGTCCCGCCGGTAGGCGCCCTGCCCGCCGGTCAGGTCGAGGTCGCGGATGGTGACGCCGGCGGTGTTGTGCACGGAGACGGCCGGACCGTCCGCGGCGACGATCCGCGCCCGGCCCTCCCCGTACGAGCCGATCTCCACGGGCCGGTCGGCGCTGCCCGCCTCGCCCTCGCCGAGGGTGACGGTGCCGGGGAAGCGGGCGCCGCCTTCGAGGAGCAGCCGGTCGCCGGGGCGGAGGCCCTCGCGCTCGGCGCGGGCGAGGGTGCGCCAGGCGGTGTCGGGCGAGCGGCCGTCGTTCCCGTCGTCGCCGTCGGCGCCGACGTGGAAGGTGCGGTCCTGCGGCGGCGCGTAGTGCGGGGTCGCCGTGCAGCCGGTGCCGGCGCCGGTGAGCAGCAGGGCGAGGGCCGCCGACAGGCCGAGCAGGGGCAGCCGACGGGAGCTTCGGGGGCTGCGGCTCGGCGGTGTCGGGCGGCCTGCGCGGGTCGTCATCGGGCGGCCTCCACGGGCGCGGGGCCGCGGGCCGGGGCGTGCGCGGCGGGGGTGGAGGGGCCGGACGGGCCGGAGGAGCCGGACGGGCCGGAGGAGCCGGACCCGGTGGTTCCGGTGGCTCGGTCGGCTCGTTCGGCTCGTTCGGCTCGGGCGGCTTCGATGGCTCGGTCGGCTCGGGCGGCCTGGGAGGCGAACCAGTCGATGGTGCGGCGCAACCCGGTCTCCAGGCCGATCTCGGGCCGCCAGCCGAGCTGTTGACCGGCGCGGGCGATGACGGGCCTGCGCCGGGTCGGGTCGTCGACGGGCAGCGGGCGGTGCACGATCGCGGAGGCGGAGCCGGTGAGCGTGAGCACCAGGTCGGCGAGCTCGCGGACCGTGAACTCGCGCGGGTTGCCGAGGTTGACGGGCCCTGCGCAGTCGCTGTCGAGCATGGCGACGAGGGCGCGGACCAGGTCGTCGACGTAGCAGAAGCTGCGGGTCTGGCTGCCGTCGCCGTGCAGCGTGAGCGGGCTGCCGGCGAGGGCCTGCCGGACGAACGTCGACACCACGCGGCCGTCGTACGGGCGCATGCGCGGGCCGTACGTGTTGAAGATCCGCACGATGCCGGTGTTCGCGTGCAGGCTGCGCCGGTACGCGGCGGTGAGGGCCTCGGCGTACCGCTTGGCCTCGTCGTAGACGCTGCGCGGGCCGAGCGGGTTGACGTTGCCCCAGTAGCCCTCGGGCTGCGGGTGGACGTGCGGGTCGCCGTACACCTCGCTGGTGGAGGCGAGGACGAAGCGCGCACCGTGGGCGTGGGCGAGGCGCAGGGCGTGCTCGGTGCCGCGGCTGCCGACGGCGAGGGTCTCCAGGGGCAGGCGGTGGTAGTCGGGCGGGGAGGCGGGGCTGGCCAGGTGGGCGACGGCGTCGACGGGTCCGGGGAGGTCGAAGGGCTCGGTGACGTCGGCGTGCAGGAGCCGGAAGCGGGAGGTGGCGGCGATGAGCGGGGCGACGTTCGCGGGCTCGCCGGTGGCGAAGTTGTCCACGCACCACACGGTGTCGCCGCGGCGGAGCAGGGCCTCGCAGAGGTGCGACCCGACGAATCCGGCGCCGCCGGTGACGACGACTCTCATGACGCACCTCCGGCGGGCGCGGGCGCGGTCTGCCCACGTGTTTCGTACGCGGGGCCCGTGCCCCCGCGGGTCTCGTACGCGGAGTCCGTGCCCTCGCGGGTCTCGTACGCGCGGGCCGCCGTCTCGGCGAGGTGGGGGCGGCCGGGGGCGTGCAGCCGCCAGCCGGCCGCGTGCCAGGGCCACGGGTCGAGGCTGTTGCGGGCGTCGAGCAGGACCGGGGTGCGGACCAGGGCGGCGAGGGCGGCGGGGTCGACGGCGCGGTACTCGGGCCAGTCGGTGAGGTGCAGGACGAGGTCGGCGTCCTCGCAGGCCTTCTCCACGTCGAGGGCGTAGGTGAGGGCGGGGTGGGCGGCGCGGGCGTTGTCGAGGGCCTCCGGGTCGTGGACGCGGACGGCGGCGCCCTCGCGGCGCAGGGCCTCGGCGACGGCGAGGGCGGGCGAGTCGCGGACGTCGTCGCTGCCGGGCTTGAAGGCGGCGCCGAGGACGGCGATCCGGCGCCGGCCGAGGGCGCCGCCGGTGAGGGTGCGGGCGAGGTCGACGGTGCGGCGGCGCTGGCGGGTGTTGATCCGGTCGACCTCGTGCAGGAAGCCGACGGCGGGACCGGCGCCGAGTTCTTCGGCGCGGGCGGCGAAGGCGCGGATGTCCTTCGGGAAGCAGCTGCCGCCGAAGCCGAGGCCGGGTTCGAGGAAGCGGGGCCCGATGCGGGAGTCGGCGCCGACGGCGCGGGCGAGGAGCCGCACGTCGGCCCCGGCGGCGTCGCAGACCTCGGCCATGGCGTTGATGAAGGAGATCTTGGTGGCGAGGAAGGAGTTGGCGGCGACCTTGACGAGTTCGGCGGTGGCGGGGTCGGTGCTGAAGTACGGGACGCCGACTTGCAGCATCGGCGCGTAGACGGCGCGCAGGATCGTGTCGGCGTGTGCGGAGGTGACGCCGACGACGAGGCGTTCGGGCCGCATCGTGTCGGCGACGGCGTTGCCCTCGCGCAGGAACTCCGGGTTCCAGGCGACTTCGGTGCCGGGTGCGACGGGCGCGATCCGGGCCGCGAGCCGGGCGGCGGTGCCGACGGGCACGGTGGACTTGCCGACGATCAGGGCGCCGGGCCGCAGGTGCGGGGCGAGCCCGTCGACGACGGCTTCGACGTACCGCAGGTCGGCGGCCTGCCCGTCGGGGCGCTGCGGCGTGCCGACGCAGACGAAGTGCACGTCGGCCAGGGCGGCGGCCTCGGCGAGGGAGGTGGAGAAGCGCAGCCGGCCGGAGTCGACGGTGCGGGCGAGCAGGGCGTCGAGGCCCTCCTCGTGGATGGGGGCGCGGCCGGCGGACAGGGCCGCGACGCGGTCGGGGTCGATGTCGACGCCGAGGACGTGGTGGCCGATGTCGGCCATGCAGGCGGCGTGCACCGTTCCCACGTATCCGGTGCCGATGACGGTCATCCGCATGACGTCACTCCTTGGTCTTGCTCCTGCTGGTGGTCCGGACGTCGCGCGGAGCCTTCGGTTCCGTGCGGGGTGCCGCACGTCGCCGGGTCGGCGGGTGCGTGCGGGGTGTGCCGCTCGTCGCCGTAGGTGCGGTGGAGCGGGGCGGTGGGGCGCGGGGTGCGGCGGCGGTGTCCCGGTGCGGCGGGCCGTTCGTACCCGTGCGGGTTGAGCTGGTTGAAGCGCCAGGCGTCGCGGCACATGGCGGCGAGGTCGCGGGTGGGCCGCCAGCCCCAGGCGCGGTGCACGGCGCGGGCGTCGGCGACGAGTTCGGCCACGTCGCCGGGTCGGCGGCCGACGATCTCGTACGGGATGTCGCGGCCGCTGGCCGTGCGGAACGCGTCGATCACCTCCAGGACCGAACTGCCCTGGCCCACGCCGAGGTTGAAGACGTGCAGGCCGGGTGCGTCGGACAGGTGGCGGAGGGCGACGCGGTGGGCCTCGGCGGTGTCCATGACGTGCAGGTAGTCGCGGATCGCGGTGCCGTCGGGGGTGGGCCAGTCGCCGCCGTGGACGGGGAGCAGGGGCAGTTGGCCGAGGGCGACGCGGGCGACGTACGGCATCAGGTTGTCGGGCACGCCCTGCGGGTCCTCGCCGAGGAGGCCGCTGGGGTGGGCGCCGACGGGGTTGAAGTAGCGCAGGGCGAGGACGGTGAACTCGGGGATGCGGGCGCACACGTCGGCGAGGATCTGCTCGCAGTGCCACTTGGACGCGGCGTACGGGTTGGTGGGGCGGGCGGGGGTGGATTCGTCGAGGGGGCCGTGGCCCGCGTCGCCGTAGACGGAGCACGAGGAGGAGAACACCAGGCGGTGCACGCCGTGTTCGTGCATGGTGTGCAGCAGCGCGAGGGTGCCGCCGACGTTGGTGTCGTAGTACGCGAGGGGCATCCGTGTCGACTCGCCCACGGCCTTGTGCGCGGCGAAGTGCACGACGGCGTCCACGGAGTGGGTGTCGAAGACGGCCGAGAGGGCGCGCCGGTCACGGATGTCCAGCTCGTACGCGGCACCGACGAAGCGGTCGGTGATCCGCTCCACGCGGGCGAGGGCCTGCGGGGTGCTGTTGCAGTGGTTGTCGACGACGATCAACTCGTAGCCGTGGTCGAGGAGTTCGACGCAGGTGTGGCTGCCGATGAAGCCGGCGCCGCCGGTGACGAGGATGGTGGAGGGTGCGGTGTTCATGGCGGCTCACCAGTTCAGGACGGCCAGGGCGTAGGCCGGGTAGAAGGTGATGGCGGTGGCGACGGGCAGGGTGGAGAGCGCGCCGAGGGCGAGCGGCAGCCGGGCCGTGGGCAGGGCGCCGCGGAAGCCGAGGTGCGCGGCGCGGGCCGCCTCGTGGATGTGCAGCAGGGGCACGGCGAGGGCGACGGCCGCGTAGCCGGTGGCGGCGAGCAGGCAGAGGAAGACGTATCCGGCGGCGGGCCCGGTGAGTTCGCCGACGATGGCGACGGCGGAGAGCGCGCAGGCGAGGGCGGCGAACGGGGCGACGAGCCGGGCGAGGAGGGGCCGCGGTCCCCCGCTGTCCTTCGGGGTGACCTTGAAGGTCACGGGCCGGGAGCGGAACCGCTGTCCGACCGCGCCGAACAGGCCGAGGATCACGAACGGCCAGCGCGCGAGGGCGAACAGCCAGGTCTCCCAGCTGAACAGCGGGGCACCGCGGGGACGCAGCAATCCGCGGTGCCGCATCAGGAGGAGGGTCAGGGTGAGCCAGACGGGCATGGCCCAGAAGTGGACGAGGAAGTCGAAGTAGTTGACGTTCATCCAGGGCAGCCCGGTGAGGATCGCGATGGGCGGCAGGGTGAGTCCGGCGACGATCATCAGCCCGAGCAGCGGGTAGTACGCGAGGGCGTACGCGAACCGCAGCCGCAGCAGGAGCGGCAGCCGGTGCAGGTGCCGGGGCAGCAGGTCGAGCAGCATGGCGGTGAGGCTGCGGGACCACTGGTACTCCTGCGTGATCATGTCGGCGAAGGTGAGCGGGCCGTCGCCGTGCGCCTCGGCGTCGATGGCGAACGCCCCGTGCCAGCCCGCCGAGTTGAGCAGGTACGTGGTGGAGAAGTCCTCGGCGAGTTCGGGTCCGAGCCCGCCGATCTCGCGCAGGGCGCGGGTGCGTACGGCGTAGTGGGAGCCGATGCACATGGGGGCGAGGCCGTCGCTGTGCCCGAGTTGCACGGCGCCGTGCCAGACGGCCTCGCGGTGCAGCCGGCCGCGCGCGGACCAGGACTGCGCGCCGTTGGCGTCGCAGATGCTGGGGGCGGCGACGTAGCCGATGGCGGGGTCGTCGAAGGGGCGGACCATCTCGGCGAGGTAGCCGGGGGCGGGCACGTGGTCGCAGTCGAGCTGGGCGACGACGGCGTAGTCGCGGTAGCCCCAACGGTCGTAGAAGTAGGCGAGGTTGCCCTCTTTGCAGCGGGTGCGGCGGGGCCAGTCGGCGCGGTGGTAGGCGGTGACGCCGCGTCGGCAGGAGATCCGCACGCCGTGGTGCAGGCACCAGCGGACGATGTCCGGTGACGGGTCCTCGTCGCAGAGCCACACGTCGTAGGGGTGCGGGTAGTCCTGCGCGCGCATCGCTTCGAGGGTGCGGCGGGCGGTGTCCCAGGGTTCGCTGGGCGCGCGGGTCACGGCGAAGGCGACGGGCAGGGCGGGCACGGGCAGCGCGGGGTCGACGCGGCGCAGGCGCAGGGCGGTGGCGAAGAAGTAGCAGGGCAGGCCGGTGAGGTAGAGCAGCAGCGCGCTGTTGATCAGCAGCCCGGCCCAGCCGACCCGGTGCTGCGGCTGCAGCCACCAGGTCCAGAACCACACGAAGCTCAGCGCCCAGCCGGCGGCGATGCCGAGGAGCAGCGCGCGGTCCCTGCGGGGCAGGGCGGGCACGAAGGTCGTCGGCCGCACGCGGCGGGCCCGGTAGGGGTGCCCGAAGGAGGGCCCGCCCGGGGCGACCCGGACGACGTTGCCCTCCGATATCCGGGCGAGGTCCCGCGCCACCTGCACACGGTCCGACGCCACGGGCTCGCTCTGCGCCATGGTGACGCTCCTGCCGAGGCCGAACGCTGTACGCTGAATACGTACGTTTACGACGTATATGTACGACTTTGAACCCATCCGCCGACGGCGTCAAGCGCGAGCGAGAATGAAGGCGCGCAGACTGACCGGCAAGCCCGACCGGGAGGCCGCCATGCCGAACCCCGCACCCGAACGCCCGGGCCGCCGCGCCTCCGACCGCGGCCGCTACGGGCGGCTGAGCCGCGACCGGGTCCTGGCCTCGGCCCTTGAGGTGGTCGACCGCGACGGCCTCTCGGGCCTGAGCATGCGCAAGCTCGGCGCGGAGCTGGGCGTGGAGGCGATGGCCCTGTACCGGTACGCGAACGGCAAGGACGGGCTGCTCGACGGGCTCGTGGAGGCGTTCTGCGTGGAGCTGGAGACAGAGCTGGAGGGGCTTGCGGAAGGGCCGGGCGAGGGCGCGGGCGATGCCCGACTGCCTTCCTGGCACGGGGAGTTGCTGCGCATCGCGGACGCCACGTACCGCGTCGCGCTGCGGCACCCGCACGTGGTGCCGCTGCTGTCCACGCGCCTGCACTCCACTCCCCTGGCCCGCCGGCCCGCGGCGGTGCTGCGCAGCGACGAGCGGATCCTGGCACTGCTCGACGAGGCCGGCCTGAGCACCCAGGAGGCGGTGCGGGTGCACCGGGCGTTCACGGCCTGGCTGCTCGGCTACCTCACGGTGGAACTGCGCGCCATGGACGACGACCCGGACGAGCCCGACCCGGCGTTCCGCCTGGGCCTGCACCGGCTGCCCGCGAACGAACTCCCCCGCCTGCGCGCGACGGCGGCGGACCTCGCGGAGCAGGGCGGGCCGGGGCAACTCGCGGACGGCCTGCGCGCCTTGCTGTCCCGCTTCCCCCGGAGCGTCCCGCCCGGGACCGTGAAAGGCTGACGTCATGACCGTCGAAGTCCGCCCGGCCTCCGTCTTCGAGGACGTACGCGCCCTGGTCGGCCCCAAGTCGCCCCAGGCGAACGTCTGTTGGTGCCTCAGCTACCGCATCCCCGCCAAGCTCAACAACGAGCTGCGCGGCCCGGCACGCGGGGAGTACGTCGCGGAACTCTGCCGTGCGGACCCCGCGCCGGGGGTGCTCGCGTACGACGGTGACGTGCCGGTCGGCTGGGCGGCGGTGGCCCCGCGCGCGGACACGGCGTTCGCGCACAGCCGCAAGATCCCGCACGTCGACGACCTGCCGGTCTGGTCCCTGTGGTGCATCCGCGTCCGCCCCGGCCACCGCAAGCAGGGCATCTCCCACGCCCTGATCGCCGGGGCGGTCGCCTACGCCCGCGCCCAGGGCGCCCCGGCGATCGAGGCGTACCCCCTGGACAACGGCGACGCGAAGGTGGACCTGACGATGGCCTACCCCGGCCTCCGCAAGAACTTCGAACGAGCAGGCTTCACCCACGCCGCCGACACGACATCGGTCCTGAACGGCCACCCACGGGTTCTGATGCGGCTGGACCTGCGGTGAGGTCGCCTAGGGGGGGCGGGCTCCAACTCCTTTGAGGAGCGTGGGTATTGGCCCGTACGGTGAGCGCATGTGTGTCTACGCGTGGCCCGCTACAAGCTGCACTACGCGTGGGTTCGGAGCGGCACCGTGCGCTCCCGCCTCGCCGAAGTCGTCGACGGGTCACCGCTCGGCCACATGCGGGTCGCCGCCGTCGCCGCCGTCAGGGACAGCGCGCCCAGGGTCCACGTCGCCGCTGCCGCTCCGGCCGTCGTCGCCAGCCAGCCCGCCAGCGGGTAGGTGAGCAGCCAGCAGGCGTGGCTCAGCGAGAACTGGGCCGCGAACACCGCGGGCAGTTCGCCGGGCGGGGCGGAGCGGCGCAGCAGGCGGCCCGTCGGCGTGAGCAGGGCCGAGCCGGCCGCGCCGAACGCGCACCATGCCACGAGCAGCGCCGGCCAGGACGGTCCGGCCAGGGTGGCGAGCCCGTACGCGGCGAACACCGCCGGCAGCGCGAACGCCGCGGGCAGCATCACCGCACGGTCGCCGACCCGGTCGAGGACACGCGGCAACAGCAGCGCGACCAGCATCGACCCGGCCCCGTACGCCGCCAGCGCCACCGACACCGCGCCTGCGGACCGCCCGAGGTCATGGCGCACCAGAAGCACCGTGTTCACGATGACCATCGCCCCGGACGCGGCCACCGCCAGGTCGAGCGCGAGCAGCGCCCGCAGCCGGAGCGTCGACCGGAACAGCCGGAGGCCGAGCGTGGCCCGCGCGAGTCCGCCGCCCGTGCCGCGCTCGCCCCCGTACCGCCCCGGCAGCACGCACGACAGCACCAGCGCGGCCGAACCGAGGAAGCCCGCCGTGGTGCCCGCGAACAGCCAGTCGTACGCGACGAGCGACAGCAGCCCCGCCGCCAGGGCCGGGCTGAACAGGGACTCCAGGTCGTACGCGAGGCGGGACATCGACAGGGCCCGGGTGTAGTCCCGCTCGTCCGGCAGCACGTCCGGCAGCACCGCCTGGAAGGTCGGCGTGAACGCGGCGGACGCGGTCTGCAGCAGCAGGATCAGGACGTACACGTGCCAGACCTGCGAGACGAACGGCAGGGCGAGCGCGACCGTCGCACGCACCGCATCCGCCCCCACCAGGAGCGTCCGCCGCGGTATGCGGTGCGCGACCGCGTCGACCAGCGGCGCGACCGTCACGTACGCCACCATCTTGATCGCGAGCGCCGTGCCGAGGACCGCCGACGCCCCCGCGCCCGCCAGGTCGTACGCGAGCAGTCCCAGCGCGACCGTCGCGAGGCCCGTGCCGACGAGGGCGACGACCTGGGCCGCGAACAGGCGGCGGTAAGTCCGGTGACGTAGCACGTCCAGCACGGTCACGGCCTCTCGGGTCGGAGAAGACGGGCAAGGGAGACGGGACAACGGCCCTGCGCACCCCTCCACCATAACGACATGTGCGCAACTGCGCACGTATGCATCCGATGGATCGAGCGGTCTACGATGAACGCATGCCAGGACGCGAACAGAGCTCAGTTGCAAGCAGTGCGCACGAACGCGCGCCGGGGCCCGCGCAGTTGCGCGCGGCCTCGTCGGTCTTCGCGCTCCTGGCCGACCCGACCCGGCTGCATCTCCTCTGGCTGCTCGCGCAGGGCGAGCGGGACGTGACGGACCTGACGACCGCGAGCGGAGCGGCCCGTACCGCGGTGAGCCAGCACCTGGCCAAGCTGCGCCTCGCGGGCCTGGTGCACGCCCGCAAGGAGGGCAGGCGCGCGGTGTACGCCCTCACCGACGGGCATCTGCGCCGCCTGGTCGTCGAGGCGCTGAGCCACGCCGACCACCAGGTCACGGGCGAACCCTGGCACTCCTGAGCCGAACGGGCGCGACATGGGGGTGACGTGGGAAACCTCAACTCCCGCCCGTACGTTGGCCGTTCATGGACGACCACACCACACACCCGCAGCTCGACCCGGACCTCCTCGGCAAGCTGCACGCCTCCGGCGTCGAGCACGACGCGGCGCAGAGCGACCGGCTGCTGCGCCGCCGCAACCTCGAACCGGAGTCGGCCGCGCTGCTCGCCGTGACGCTGCGGGCCATGGGCGCCCGGCGGATGGCCGAGATCGGCACGTCGAACGGCTACTCGGCGATCTGGTTCGCCGACGCCCTGCGCGCCAACGGCGGCGAGCCGCTGCTGAGCGTCGACCTGGACGCGCCCGCGCAGCGCGAGGCCGCCGCCAACCTCGCGGCCGCCGGGCTCGCCGCGCACGTCGAGCTGCGGGCCGCCGACGGGGGCACGGTGCTGCGGGAGTTGCCGGACGGCGGTCTGGACGCGCTGTTCCTGGACGCGGAGCGCACCGAGTACGCGGGCTGGTGGCCGCATCCGCGCCGGGTGCTGCGGCCGGGCGGCCTGCTGATCGTGGACAACGTCCTGTCGCACCCGGACGAGGTGGCGGAGTTCCTGGCCCTGGTCGAGGCGGACGAGGAGTTCACGTCGGCGACGACGGCACGGATCGGCAAGGGCCTGCATCTCGCCGTTCGGAAGACCGGCTGACCAGGACGGACGCGGGGGCGCGCGGCGCGGGCGGCACTCGCCCTTGAACCGTACGTAACCTTCCGTTCGCCTGGATTCCGCCCTCCGGCTCCCCTGGTCCGTGATCATCCGTGATCGATCAGAAGACTCTGAGGGGACAAGAGGACACAGGTGCAGCTCCGTCGCAGCGTACGCAGCAGCCGCAAGGCCGTTTCGAGCACGAGTGCCGTGGTGGTGGGCGGCCTGCTCCTCACGGGCTGCGGGCTCCTCGGCCCGTCGTCCGGCGACGACGCGAAACGGCCGGCCGCCTCGCCCGCCTCGGTCGTCGAGCTGGACTGCGCGGAGCGGGGACAGGTCGCGGGCGCGGGGTCGAGCGCGCAGCAGAACGCGATGACGTACTGGATGAAGGAGTACCAACGGGCCTGTACGGGCGTGCAGATCGCGTACAACCCGCTGGGTTCCGGCGCCGGGGTCGCGCAGTTCCTGCGGGGTGCGACCGCGTTCGGCGGCTCGGACAGCGCGCTCACGGACGAGGAGGTGCGGCTCTCCGGGAGGACCTGCGCGGGCGGGCGGGCGATCAACCTGCCGATGGCGGGCGGTCCGGTCGCGCTCGGCTTCAACCTGCCGGGCGTCGACGAGCTGGTCCTGGACGCGCCGACCCTCGCCAAGCTCTTCGACGGCCGCATCGACAGCTGGGACGACCCGCGCGTCGCGGAGCTCAACCCGGGCGTGGACCTGCCGTCGACGCCGGTCCACCCGGTGCACCGCTCGGACGACTCGGGCACGACGGAGAACTTCCAGTCGTACCTGTCGGACGCGGCCGGGGCCGCATGGCCGTACCCGGTGGCGAAGAACTGGCAGGCGCGGGGCGGGAGTTCGGCGTCCGGCTCGAAGGGCGTGGCGCAGGCGGTCACGACGACGACCGGGGCGATCGGGTATCTCGACCTGTCGGTCGCGGTGGAGCGGCACGTGGACACGGTGAGCGTCGACACGGGCGCCGACCGGCCCGTGGCGCCCACACCGCAGAGCGCGTCGAAGGGAATCGCTCAGGCGCGGACCGCGGGGCGCGGCAAGGACCTGTCGCTCGACTTCGACTACGGGACGTCGGCGGAGGGGGCGTACCCGATCGTGCTCGTCACGTACGAGATCGTGTGCGACCGCGGCAACCCGCGGGAGTCCCTGCCCGCGCTGAAGTCGTTCCTCACGTACACGTCCAGCGAGGAGGGCCAGTCCGCCCTCCCCCGCCGCCACTACGCCCCACTCCCGAAGGAGCTGGCGGAGGACGTACGGGGAGTCATCCGCACCCTGGACTGACGCGCCCCGAAAGGGGCGCGGGGCTGTGACATTTGCGGCTTCGCCGCGGGGCGCGAGCAACCACGACGGCGGGAAAGCCGAACGAACACCGCCGCAGGCTTTCGGGAAGGGGCGGGGAGGGGCAGAGGATCGAGCCCGTCCGGCGATTGAGGACGCGAGCCCGCAGGGCGAGGCAGAGAAGGCGCCCACAAGCGGCAGGGCCGGAAGGAAGCCGGAAGGAAACCACTGGCGGCGCGCCCAGCGCTGGGGCATGCTCACGCCCATGGTCTCGATGGTGCAGAACGTGGCGGTCGACTGCGCGGACGCCTATGCCCTGGCCCGCTTCTGGAGCGAAGTGACGGGTTGCCCGGTGGACCCGGAGGACGGCCCGGGCGCCGAGGAGACCCGCGTGCTGCTGCCGGACGGCCCGGACCTGTACTTCAACCAGGTGCCGGAGCCGAAGACGGTCAAGAACCGGGTCCACCTGTGCCTGCGGCCGACGACCTCCCGCGAGGAGGAGATCGAGCGCCTCCTGAAGCTGGGCGCCACGTACGTGGCCGACCGCCGCGAGCCCGACGGCTCCGGGTGGGCGGTGCTCGCGGACCCGGAGGGCAACGAGTTCTGCGTCCTGCGCAGCGACTCCGACCGCGCCGCCGGGACCACGTCCGCGTAGGCGAGGGCCGCGTGGGGCTACTCCGCGCCGCCTCCTCTGCTGCGCCGCACCTGCAGCAGCGTGAAGCCGATGACTCCCGCCACCAGGGCGCCGCCCAGGGCGAGTTGCGTGGGGCTGACGTCGGCGAACGTGCCGCCCGCGCCCGCCTTCACGCCGTGGTGCAGGCCGCCGGTGTGCCCGGCGGTGTGTCCTGCGGTGTGCCCGCCCGTGTGGCCGCCGGTCTGCCCGCCCGTGTGGCCCTGCCCTCCGGCGATCATCAGCGGCACCGACTTCGGCTTGCCGTTGCACGTGAACGTCACCTCGTACTCGGCGCCGGGCTTGGCGTCCGGGTAGACGTGTGCGGTGGCCGACTGGCCCTCGTTCAGCTCGACCGGGTCGAAGATCGGCGCGTCCACCGTGACCGTCGGCACCTGGCAGCCGCTGGAGCTGAGCGTGACCTGCCCGCCGGGCTTGACCGTGGTCGGGGTGACGCTCACCCGCCAGCCGCTGTTGTCGGCCACGGCCCCCGGCGCCGTCCGAGCCCCGTCGGCCTGCGCCCACGCCCCCGGCGCCGACACCGCCATCACCGCCGTCGTCGCCGTCACCGTGCAGGCCACGGCCAGCACCCCGGCCGCACCCCGGCGCCGTACCCGCTCCTGTACCCGTGCTCGCACAGCCCGTGTCCTCCTCTGCCCGGACTTCCGCGGGCACCCCCGCGCCGTCGCGGCATGCCCCTGCCTCAAGTGACGCTAGGGAGCCGCACGCCCCACCGCCGCCCGGCGAGGGCCAGACGAAGTACGCGGCGCCCCGGACCGCCCGCGCCCCACCCCGCCGGCACCGGCCCTCCCGATCTCCGCCCGGCCGGGCCCGCCGCGCCCCAGACTGGTCCCCGACGACCACCGACGACCACGTCGGCCTCTCGCAAGGGAGCACGTGTGCACCAAGTGACCGATCACCGCCCCGAGTTGCGCCTCGCGCCCCGCCCGCGCACTCTCCTCGTCATGGAGGACCGGGCCCTCGCCATGCAGTTCGGCCCGGCCGAGCTGTCCCGCCTCCGTTCGCTCGCCGACGTCCAGGAGCCGCTGTCCGTCAGCGAGTTGGGCTCGGCGGAGGCCCTTCGCCGGCTGGCCGGGGCCGAGGTGCTCATCACCTCCTGGGGCTGCCCGCGGCTCGACGCGGACGTCCTCGCCGCGGCCCCGCGCCTGAAGGCCGTCCTGCACGCGGCCGGATCCGTGCGCGGGCACGTCACGGACGCCGTCTTCGACCGCGGCATCCTCGTCACGACGGCCGCGGACGCCAACGCGGAGCCCGTCGCCCACTTCACCCTGGCGGCCGTCCTGTGGGCGTTCAAGAAGGCCCCGTTCCTCGCGCAGGACGCGCGTACGCACCGGGAGGACCTGAGTTACCTGGACGGGCGCGGCGAACTCAGCGGTGTGGGACGGACGGTGGTCGTCGTCGGCTTCTCCCGCATCGGCGGCCGGGTCGTCCGGCTGCTGCGCGAACTCGACCTGGCCCGCGTCCTTGTCGTCGACCCGGTGGCCGACCCCGAGGCCGTGCGCGCGGCCGGGGCCGAGCCCGCGAGCCTCCCCGACGCCCTGCCGCAGGCCGACGTGCTGACCCTGCACGCCCCGGCCCTGCCCGAGACGCGGCACCTGATCGGCGCGGCCGAACTGGACCGGCTGCCCCCGCACGCGGTCCTGGTCAACACGGCCCGCGGGAGCCTCGTCGACACCCGCGCCCTCGAAGCCGCGTGCCGGGCGGGCCTGCACGCGATCCTCGACGTCACCGAACCCGAACCCCTGCCCGCCGAATCGCCGTTGTACGACCTGCCGAACGTGATGCTGACCCCGCACATCGCGGGCTCCCTCGGCTCGGAGTCGCGCCGGATGACCGCCATGGCCCTCACCGAACTCGACCGACTCACCAGCGGCCGTCCCCCACTCGCCCCGGTCAGCCGGGACGCCCTGGCGGTGCAGGCATGAGTCCCATGATCCGTAAGGCAGTTGACGGGGTTTCAGGCAGCAGTGCGCTCTCCCCGTACACCGGCTGGGAGCGGCGGCACTGGGCCGCGCTCGCCGACCGGATGCTCGGCGCGCTCGACGCCCACCGCTCCCCCGGCGGCGCCCGCATCCTGCTGCCCGGCCCGCCCAGCATCTCCGGCCCGGACTCCGACGGCCTGGAGGGGTACGCGCGGTCGCTGCTGCTCGCCGGGTTCCGGATCGCGGGCGAGGGCGGGGCCGACCCGGGCAACGTCCTGGAGCGGTACGCGGCCGGCCTCACCGCGGGCACCGACCCGCACCACCCGGAGGCCTGGCCGCGCCCCGACCGGCTGCCGCAGGCCAAGGTGGAGGCCGCGTCCCTCGCCCTGATCCTCCAGCTGACCCGGACGTGGCTGTGGGACCGGCTCGACGACCGGGTGCGCGAGGCGACGGTGGAGTGGCTGTCGACGGTGGTCGGTGAACCGTACGTACGGAACAACTGGGTGTGGTTCCGGATCGTGACGGAGTCGTTCCTGCGGGAGGCGGGCGGGCCCTGGTCGGCGGCGGACGTCGAGGAGGACCTGGCGTTCCACGCGTCGATGCGGCGCGCGGGCGGCTGGCTGTCGGACGGCGCGGAGCGCAATTACGACCACTACGTGGGCTGGGCGCTGCACACGTACCCGCTGCTGTGGACGCACCTCTTCGACGTGACCGGCACGCTCTGCCCGGCCGACGTGCGGGCCCGCTGGGAGGCCGACCTGGCCCGGTATCTGGACGACGCGGTCCGCCTGGTGGGCGTAGACGGTGCGCCGCTGCTGCAGGGGCGGAGCCTGGTCTACCGGTACGCGGCCGCCGCGCCGCTGTGGACCGGCGCCCTGACCGGCGCGACCGGACTGCCGCCGGGGCTCACGCGCCGTGCGGCGAGCGGCATGCTCGACCACTTCACGCGGCGTCAAGTCCCGGACGACGACGGCCTGTTGACGTTGGGCTGGCATCACGCGTGGCCCGCGATGCGGCAGTCGTACTCCGGTCCGGGGTCGCCGTACTGGGCCGCGAAGGGCATGCTCGGGCTCGCGCTGCCCGCCGGCCATCCGGTGTGGACGGCGGTGGAGGAGCCGCTGCCGCTGGAGGAGGCGGACCAGTTCCGGACGGTCGAGGCGCCGGGCTGGCTGCTGTCCGGGCGGCGCGAGGACGGCCTGGTCACGGTCCTCAACCACGGCACGGACCACGCCCTGCCCGGCACGGTCCGCGCGGACGCCCCGCTCTACGCCCGCATCGGCTACTCCACGGCCACGCTGCCGCCGCCGACCGGGCCGACCGTCGCGGACCCGCTGGACAACACGGTCGCCCTCCTGGACGCGCGGGGCCGGGCCTCGCACCGCACGGGATTCGAGGCGCTCGGCACGCGGGAGTTCCCGCACGGCGCCCTGTTCGCCGCCTCCTCGGGCCGCGTCCACTGGGTGGACACGTCGGCGGACACGGGCCCGGACCACGGCTCGGGCCGCACCGGTCCGGCCGTCCCGGGCCCGGTGGTCACGGTCGCCTCGGTCGTACGGGAAGGGGTCGAGGTGCGCCTCGTCCACGTCGAGGGCCCACCGGGGCCTGCGGTCCGACTCCGCCTGGGCGGCTGGCCGTTGGCCTCGGACGTACGGCCCGCGGCTGTCACGGGGACGTCGCCGTTCGCCGTGACCCTCAAGACGGACCGGCTCGCCTCGCGACTGCACGCGCTCGCGGGGTTCGACGACGCGGGCGTGCACACGGAGGAGGAGACCGGCCCGCTCGGCCGGTTCACGGCGATCCCGTGGCTGTCTGCCGCAGTCCCCGCACCCGGAACCGTCCTCGCGGCTGCAGTCACCCTGTCCCGCGAGGCCCCCACACACCACCCCGCCGTCCACCTGCATCTGGACCACAGGGTCCAAGTCGCGTGGCCCGACGGCGTGGTGACGGAGGTTCAGCTGCCGAGGCCGGTCAGCGCCGATGGGTGAGCACGTTCACCACGCGCCCGTCGGGGTCCCGTACGAAGAACCGTCGTACGCCCCACTCCTCGTCCTGCAACGGGTGCACGATCTCCGCGCCGCTGTCGCGCAGCGCCGCGTGGACCGCGTCCACGTCCTCGACCTCGACGCTGATGTCGGGCACGACGGGCGCGGACTGATCGTGCGTCATGAAGCTGACCTGCGCGGTGGGTTCGGACGGCGAGGCGAGCGTCATGATCCAGCCCTGGTTCATGACTTCCTCGAAGCCGAGCTTCCCGTAGAAGTCCCGGTTCTGCTCCATGTCCTTCGTACGGAAGTCGGGCATGGCCCGGCGGATGGTCATGGTCGGTCACTCCTGTCCACCGCCTGCGGCGACGGTGCTACGACGACGGGGTTGCGTCCCTGATTCTCTCCGCCGGCCCCGGCTCCACACGCACCCTGCGCGGGCGGCGCGCGGGCGCGGTGAGCACGGCGAGGCAGGAGACGACGAGCGCGACGCCGGCCCAGCCGGAGGCGGGCAGGCGTTCGCCGACGACGAGGACCGCGAGGACCGCCGCGACGGCCGGTTCGAGCAGCGTCAGCGTCGTGGCCGTGCTCACCGGCACCCGCGCGAGCCCCCAGCCGAACAGCACGTACCCGGCGAACATCGGCACGAGCGCCATGTACGCCCCGACGGCAGCGTTGGACCAGGACGCGAGGAGCGGGCCGCCGGTCAGCACCAGCACCGGCACAAGCAACAGCCCGCCCACGCCGAACACCGCGCCCATCGCGGCGCGCGAGGGCACGCCGCGGGTGATGAGCCGGTGCGCGGCCCAGGCGTAGAGGGCGTACGTGGTGGCGGCGAGCAGGCCGAGGGCCACACCGGCGAGGGTGCCCGCCAGGGTGCGGCCGTCGGCGGCGCCGGGGGCGTGGTCGGACTCGGCGAGGCAGAGCAGCACGGTCCCGGCGAGGCCGAGGATCGCGCCGATCTTCCAACGGAGCGTCAAGTTCCGTCGGTCCAGGGCGCGTTCGATGACGGCGGAGGCGAGCGGCGCCGTGCCGAGGGAGACGACGGTGCCGACGGCGACACCGGCGAGGCGCATCGAGCTGTAGAACGCGAGCGAGTACACGGCCACGGCGACCGCGCCGAGCAGGACCGTGCCGCGCCGGGCCCGGAGTGCGGGGGCGTGGCGGGCGGTGAGGGGCGCGGCGATCAGCGCCTGCAGGAGCCCGCCGAGCCCCATGGCGACGGCGCCGACGGCGAGCGGCCCGACGCCGGGGGCGAAGGTCGCGGCGGTGCCGGTGGTGCCCCACAACACGGAGGCGGCCAGCACGCAGAGGGCGCCGAGGCCTGCGTTGGGCTGCGCGGCGGGGCGGCCGGTGTGCTGGGCGCGCCCGGTGCGCCCGGTCACAGGGCGTCCAGGAGCGACTCGGCGAGAACGCGGGCGCGCCGCACGCGGGCGCCGTCGCCTTCGAGCCCCGCACGTGCCATGGAGCCTTCGAGGAGGAAGGCGAGGTGTTCCGCCAACTCCCGCGCCTCGTCGGGCCGTTCGGGCAGCAGCTCGGCCAGGTGCCCGGCGACGAGCTGCTCGACCTCCTCCTTGTGCCGCCGCACGACGGCCCGCCCCTCGTCCCGCGCGGGCAGTTCGGCGGCGGCGTTGAGCAGCCCGCAGCCGCGGAAGCCGTGCTCGTACGCGAACTCGGCGTGGTCGGCGTAGGCGTCGAACACCGCGAGCACGCCCGCGCGGGGGCCGTCGGCCTCGGCGAGGCGGGCGCGGTAGAGGCCGAGCCACTCCTCGTGGCGGGCGTCGAGGTAGGCCGCGACGAGTTCGGCCTTGGAGGAGAAGTTGTTGTAGAGGCTCATCTTGGCGACGCCGGCCTCGGCGGTGATCGTGTCGATCCCGGTGGCCGCGACGCCGTCCGCGTAGAACCGCCGCGCGGCGGCGGCGAGCAGCCGCTCCCTGGCGGGCCTGCGCCGCCCGCTCCCCGATCCGGCCTCCGGCATCGCACACCTCACTGATTGGGTAGACAGGTCTACCTAATCTAGCGGATGGCGCCCAGGTCACGCACCGAGGTGCGCCAGGTGGACCCGTACCGCGGCAGTGGCGCGGGGTTCGTCGTCCGTGGCGAGGAGGTCGAGCAGCGCGCCGCGGAGCACGGCGAGGGCGAGGGTGCGCCGGGTCGCCCCGGCTTCGCCGTTCCGCTCGGCCGGCGGCTGGCAGGCGGCGAGGGCGTCGAGCCAGTCCTCGACGGTGCGGCGCGCGAACCCGCCCCAGGCTCCGTCCGGTTCGACCAGGGACCGCGCGTACGCCTCCGCCCACAGCCGCAGCAGCGGGCGGTGCTCGGGGGCGGCCAGCCACGCCCACACCTCCTCGACGGCCCGCGCGAGACCGATCGGCTCACTTCGCTCGGCGGCCTCGAAGCGGTCGAGCAGGGCCAGCTCGTCGGCGCGGGCGCGGGCGAGCAGGGCGCGGACGAGCCCGTCCTTGCTGCCGAAGAGGAAGATCAGGACCCGGGGGCTGGAGCCGATGGCCGCGGCCAGGGGGCGGAGCGAGAGGTCGGCGAGACCGTGCGTCAGCGCGTACCGGTAGGCCGCCTCCAGGAGTTCGACCTGACGGGCGGAGGGGGTTGTCGTGTCCTCGGGCATGGGCCTAGCCTAAAGCTACTGAAACAGTCGTGTCAGTGGACGCGGAGGCCGTTCGGGAACACGCCGGAGCCGCGCGCCACACGGTCACGGGAGCGCGCCATGGCAGAGCGGGAGCAGCAGGCACACGTCGTCGTACGACCGGCGGACCGGCCGGGCGACCTCGGCTGGGCCGTGCTGGCGCACGGCGAGGTGTACGCCGAACAGTTCGGCTGGAACGGGGAGTTCGAGGCGCTGGTCGCCCGGATCGTCGCCGACTACGCGGCCGGGCACGACCCCGCGCGCGAGGCGGCGTGGATCGCCGAGGTCGACGGCGAGCGGGCGGGCTGCGTGTTCCTCGTGGCGGACGAGCAGCCGGGCACGGCGAAGCTGCGGACGCTGCTCGTCACGCCGAAGGCACGGGGGCTCGGCCTGGGCAGCCGGCTCGTGCAGGAGTGCCTGGACTTCGCGCGGGCGGCCGGGTACCGGCGGATGACGCTGTGGACCAACGACGTCCTCGTGTCGGCCCGCCGGATCTATCAGGCCTACGGCTTCACGCTGGTGGACGAGGCCCCGCACCACAGCTTCGGGCACGACCTGGTCGGGCAGAACTGGTCGCTCGACCTCTGACGTCCCGCACTCAGGGCGCCAGGACGTCCAGCTCCTCCAGGGCGCCGAGGGTGATCTCCCGGGTCAGCTCCTCCGCACGCACCGCGTCCCGCTCGCGGACCGCCTCCGCGACCTTGACGTGCAGGGTGACGGCCGCCGGGTCCGGGTCCTCGAACATGACCTGGTGGTGCGTACGCCCCGTGAGGACCTCCGCCACCACGTCGCCGAGGCGGGCGAACATCTCGTTGCCGGAGGCGCACAGGATCGTGCGGTGGAACTCGACGTCGTGGAGCAGGTAGTCCTCCAGGCGGTGGCCGCGCGAATTGGCGACCATGCCGAGGGCGCACTCGGTGATCTTCGCGCACTGCTCGGCCGTGGCGTTCCGGGCGGCGAGGCCCGCGGCCGTCGGCTCGACGGCGGAGCGGAGGACGGTCAGGGAGCGCAGCTGGCGCGGGCGGTCGGCGCCGGCGAGACGCCAGCGGATCACCTGCGGGTCGTACACGTTCCACTCCGGTGTCGGCAGTACCGTCACGCCGACGCGGCGGCGGGACTCGACGAGGTGCATGGACTCCAGGACGCGCACCGCCTCGCGCATCACCGAGCGTGACACCTCGAACTCCTTACAGAGCTCGTCGATCCGCAGGACGCTGCCCGGCGGGTACTCGCCGCCCGTGATCGCGGGCCCGAGGGTCTCCAGTACGCGGGCGTGCAGCCCTCGGACCTGTGCAGTCATGGCCCAAGCCTACGGCGGGAATACCCGAAGTTAAGTCTGACTTTTAAGCCACAGACTCTTGAAATCCTCATACCTAATGGGTTTCAGTGTCGTGACGCACGACTTCGGCCGTGTGAACAGATGTCGAAGAAGACAGCGAGGCAAGCCATGAACACCCCTCACGTGGTCGTAGTCATGGGCGTGGCAGGAACCGGCAAGACCACGATCGGTCCCCTGCTCGCGGAACAGCTCGGCGTTCCGTACGCCGAGGGCGACGACTTCCACCCCGAGGCGAACATCGCCAAGATGTCGGCCGGCACTCCGCTGACCGACGACGACCGGTGGCCGTGGCTTGATGCCATCGGTGTGTGGGCCCACGGCAGGGCCGGTCTCGGTGGGGTGGTCAGCAGTTCGGCGCTGAAGCGGAGCTACCGCGACCGGCTGCGTTCGGCGGCGCCCGGCCTCGTCTTCGTGCATCTGACCGGTTCCCGTGAGCTGATCGAGGACCGGATGTCGCACCGCCAGGGCCACTTCATGCCGACGGCCCTGCTCGACTCGCAGTTCGCCACGCTCCAGCCGCTCGGCCCGGACGAGGCGGGCGTCGAGGTCGACGTGGCGGGCTCCCCCGAGGAGATCACCGCACGCGCCGTCGCGGCCCTCCGCACCCTGGACTCCGCGAACGACTCCTCCCCCGAGCCGTCCCCGACGTCCCCGCAGTGACCTTGCGCGCCGCCGTCCCCCCGGCGGTGCCCCCGGTCGCGTCCGCACTCCCCCGGCGGACGCGGACTGTCCCCCCGTAACCCCCTCTCCTGCAAGGGAAACACCGTGACCAGTCTCAGCGTCGAGACGTTGGCAGCGGATGCCGTCGAGCCGATCACGTCCGCGGGCCACGCCCAGCTCGGGATCGCCGTACTCGCAGGCATCGCCGTCATCGTCCTGCTCATCACGAAGTTCAAGGTGCACGCGTTCCTCGCGCTCACCATCGGGTCGCTCGCGCTCGGGGCCTTCGCCGGCGCGCCCCTCGACAAGGCCATCACGAGCTTCACCACCGGGCTCGGCTCCACCGTCGCGGGCGTCGGCGTGCTGATCGCCCTCGGCGCGATCCTCGGCAAGCTGCTCGCCGACTCCGGCGGCGCGGACCAGATCGTCGACACGATCCTGCGCCGGGCCGGCGGGCGTTCCATGCCCTGGGCGATCGTGCTGATCGCCAGCGTCATCGGGCTGCCGCTGTTCTTCGAGGTCGGCATCGTGCTGCTGATCCCGGTCGTGCTGATGGTCGCCAAGCGCGGCAACTACTCGCTGATGCGCATCGGCATCCCGGCCCTGGCCGGCCTGTCCGTGATGCACGGCCTGATCCCGCCGCACCCCGGCCCGCTCGTCGCCATCGACGCGGTCGACGCCAACCTCGGCGTCACGCTGGCCCTCGGTGTGCTCGTCGCCATCCCGACCGTGATCATCGCCGGTCCGGTGTTCTCGAAGTTCGCCGCCCGCTGGGTCGACATCCCGGTGCCCGAGAAGATGCTGCAGGGCCTGCAGGGCTCCGCCGCCGACTCGGACGGCCGCCCCACCAAGGAGGACGCCAAGCTGCCCGGCTTCGGCGCCACCATCGCGACCGTGCTGCTGCCCGTCGTCCTGATGCTGTCCAAGGCGCTCGTCGACATCGTCGTGGACAACCCCGAGCACACCGTGCAGCGCGTGTTCGACGTGATCGGCTCCCCGCTGATCGCCCTGCTCGCGGCCGTCATCGTCGGCATGTTCACCCTCGGCCGGGCCGCCGGCTTCTCCAAGGGCAAGATCACGGCCACGGTCGAGAAGTCGCTCGCCCCGATCGCCGGCATCCTGCTGATCGTCGGCGCCGGCGGTGGCTTCAAGCAGACGCTGATCGACTCGGGCGTCGGCGAGATGGTCCTGGAGATCTCCAAGGACTGGGCGATCCCCGGTCTGGCGCTCGCCTGGCTGATCGCGGTCGTCATCCGCCTGGCCACCGGCTCCGCGACCGTCGCGACGGTCTCCGCCGCCGGTCTGGTCGCGCCGCTCGCCGCCGACATGTCGACCACGCACACGGCCCTGCTCGTGCTCGCGATCGGCGCCGGCTCGCTGTTCTTCAGCCACGTGAACGACGCGGGCTTCTGGCTGGTGAAGGAGTACTTCGGCATGAACGTCGGCCAGACCATCAAGACCTGGTCGGCCATGGAGACGATCATCTCGGTCGTCGCCGGAGCGCTGGTCCTGCTCCTGTCCTTGATCATCTAGACCGGCCGGTCCCCCCACCGGCCACCCCGGCCCCGCCTCGACGCTCCCCCCGTGCGTCGAGGCGGGGCTCTTTCACGTTCGGCACGCGCCCCCTCTGTTCGGTCCCTCGGCCCCGATCCGCACGGCCCTCGGTCCCGACTGCCGTGCGGATCAAGCCACTTCGGCGTTGCGGAGCCACGCCCGGCAACGCGCTGATTACCGTGCGTACGTCCATCGGCCCCCTCGTGCCGATCCCCCATCCCGTACGGAGAAGGACCCCCGCCATGCGTGCGCCCGCACTCCCCCATCGACAGCTCAACAGTCTCGCCACCTGGTTCCTGGCGACGGTGGCGCTCGCCGCGGGGGCGGCGCTGCTGTGGTCCACCGGTCCGTCGGCGGCCGAGGTCCGGTCGCTGGCCGGGGAGGTGCTGATCACGTCGGTGGGGATCGCGGTCCTGGTGAACCTCGTCAACAAGCGCCGGGACCGGCAGGAGTTGACCGAGGCGATCGGGCTGCGGCACGACGTCGAGCAGAGCGGGCTGCTCGCGGTGGGCGCCGACTACCTCGACCTGATCGACTGGGACGATCACCTGTCCCGCACCCGCACCCTCGACGTGTCCGGCGCCTGGTCGACGACGTGGCGCGGCGCGCACCGCGAGGCGTTGCTGCGGCTTGTGCGGCGGCCGGGCGCGAAGGTGCGGTTCTTCCTGGCCGACCACACCGACCCGGCGTGCGTGGCGGCGCTGAGCGCGCGGTTCCACCCCGTCTACACCGAGCACGACGTACGGGCGAAGGTGCAGGAGGCGGTCGCGGACTGTGTGCGGCTCGCGGGGGCGGCGCCGGCCGGGGCGGTGGAGATCTGGGCGTGCCCGGGGTTCCGGGCGTCGACGCTCTACCGGATGGACGACGCGCTGGTGGTCACGCAGTACCACTCGCAGCCGGACCGGCAGTCGGTGCCGAGCCACGCGTACCGTCCCGGATCGCCGCTGCACGCCTTCTACGAGCGGGAGTTGGCGGCGATCCGGGACGGGAGCAAGCAGATCTTTCCGTGAGGCCGTGCCCTTGTGCGGCTCAGCCCTTGGGGGCCTGGTTGAAGCGGAGCATGTTGCCCGCGGGGTCGCGGAACGCGCAGTCGCGGACGCCGTAGGGCTGGTCGACGGGCTCCTGGAGGACGTCGCCGCCGGCGGCGCGGATGCGTTCGAAGGTGGCGTCGACGTCGTCCGTCTGGAAGATCACACCGCGCAGCAGGCCCTTGGCGAGCAGTTCGGCCATGGCCTTGCGGTCCTCGGGGGACGCGTTCGGGTCGGCGAGCGGCGGTTCGAGGACGATGTTGACGTCGGGCTGGTCGGGTGAGCCGACGGTCACCCAGCGCATGCCCTCGAAGCCGACGTCGTTGCGGACTTCGAGGCCGAGCACGTCCCGGTAGAAGGCGAGCGCCTTGTCGTGGTCGTCGACGGCGATGAAGCAGGTGGAGAGGTTGATGTCCATGCGTTTCACGCTAGGCGTCCGGCGCGGGCTTCGCTTCTCCGTTCCTGACCGGCCGGGTGTAGACCTTCGCGATGCAGGCGGGGACGGCGGCGCCGTCGGCGTGGTCGCGGGCCCGGTAGGCGCTGGGGCTCTCGCCGACCAACTCGGTGAAGCGGGAGCTGAACGAGCCGAGTGACGTACACCCCACCTCGAAGCACACCTCCGTCACCGACAGGTCGCCGCGCCGCAGGAGTGCCTTGGCGCGCTCGATGCGGCGGGTCATCAGATAGCTGTACGGCGTCTCGCCGTACGCGGCGCGGAAGCTGCGGGAGAAGTGGCCCGGCGACATGAGGGCGACGCGGGCGAGGGCGGGCACGTCCAGCGGCTGCGCGTAGTCACGGTCCATGACGTCGCGCGCCTTGCGCAGCCGGACGAGGTCCTCGAGGTTGCTCACCCGTCCAGTTTTCCACAGGGCTCCCGGGGCCGTCGGAGGTTTTCCACAGGCTCGGCGGGCGGGGGCGCGGCTGGGCTACGGTCACTGTGTGTGAGCGGCACGGAGGTGCGGAGGCGCGTGAGGAGGGCACGGGCCGCGGGGCTGTGGGGTCCGTCCGTGCGCCAGGCGAGGGCGACGCGGCCGCGGAGGGTGTGGTCGGCCAACGGGTGGGTGCGCAGCCCGAGTCGGTGTTGTTCGTCGGCGGTGAGTTCGGGAAGGAGGGCGACGCCCAGGCCGCGGGCGGCGAGCCGGGCGAGGAGTTCGGGGGCGGCGGCCTCGAAGGCGATGCGGGGTGCGAAGCCGGCGGCCGTGCAGGCGCGGTCGAGGACGCCGCGGATGCCGGTGCCGCGCGGCAGGCTGATCAGAGGGCGGTCGCGGAGTGCGGTGAGGGGCAGTCCTGCGGCGGGCGGGCTGTCGAGGAGCGGGTCGCCGGGGGCGGTGGCGACGACGAGGGGCATGTCGACGATGACCTGGTGGTCGAGGTGCGGGCCGAGGTCGGCGTCGGCGATCCCGAGGACGGCGATGTCGAGGGCGCCGTCGGTCAGCGCGGCCTGCATGCGTTCCGACGTGTCCTCGGTGAGGGCGATGTCCACGCCGGGGTGGGCGTCGTGGAAGTCGGCGAGGACCGAGGCCACGTCGAGTTCGTCGGCGGCGGCGCCGGAGACGAAGCCGATCCGCACCCGGCCGCGGAGCAGGCCGGTGCACTCGGCGACGGTGTCGCGCAGTCCGTCGACGGCGGCGAGCGCGGCGCGCGCGTACGGCAGCACGGCCTCACCGACCTCCGTCGGCACGACGGTCCGGCCGCTGCGGTGCAGAAGTCGCTGCCCCAACTCCCGCTCCAGTTGGCGGATCTGGGCGCTGATGCCGGGCTGGGCGAGGTGCAGCCGGGCTGCGGCACGGGTGAAGGAGGACTCTTCGACGACGGTGACGAAGTAGCGCAGCTGCCGCAGTTCCATGGCGGCTGATTCTAGAAGGGGTGCTTATGGGTACGAGAAGAGACCGCTCTTGGACTTCTGGGGCGGGGGCGGTGATCGTGGAGGGCATGGAGTCGCACGCATGGAACTGACGAGCCCGAACAGCCTGCTGCCGGGCATGATCGCGGCCGAACGGCGGGAGTTCGCCGACCTGTTGGACGCTCTCACCGGGCAGCAGTGGGACGCGCCGAGCCTGTGCGCGGGCTGGCGGGTGCGGGAGGTCGCGGCGCACATGTCGATGGGGTTCCGCTACTCCGTGCCGCGCGTGCTCGGTCACCTGATACGGGCGGGCGGGAGTCTGCACCGGATGACGGACCGGCTCGCACACGCGGACGCGGCGGACGCCTCGCCCCGTCAACTCGCCGCGTGGATACGGGAGAACGCCCACCATCCGTGGACCCCGCCGGTCGGCGGGCGGGCGGCGGCGCTCGGGCACGACGTGGTGCACGGCCTCGACATCACCGTGGCGCTCGGCCTGGACCGGCGGGTGCCGGAGGAGCGGCTGCGGGTGCTGCTCGGTCAGGTCACGTACAGGAGCGCCAAGTTCTTCGGCGCCGACCTGTCCGGGGTGTGCCTGCGCGCCGACGACCTCGACTGGTCCTTCGGCACCGGCACCCCGGTGACCGGCGCGGCGCAGGACCTGCTGCTGTACGCCTACGGGCGGCGGGTGCCGGAGGGGCGGCTCGTGACGGGCGGGCGCGCCTGAGGTGCGGGCGCCTCGGGTGTGCGGGCGCGGGTCGGCGGGCCCGCCCGGACGAGGTCAACCCCCCACAGGGTCAACGCTGTTGAGGGCGCTCCTGCTGGACGACGCGGGCCACGTTCAGGACGAAGTCGAAGGTGCCCTGGCGGTCGGTGCCGTTGTCCTGGACGGTCATGAGGAGCGCCGGGTCGAAGAGGGCGTCGGTGTTGTTGCGCGGCTCGTTCGGGAAGTACAGCTGGGTGGTGAGGACGCGCTGCCCGGGCGCCTGTGCCTTGACGTGCAGATGCCGGGTGCGGCCCGGGTAGAGGCCCGGCACGATCGTGGTCAGCGCGAAGGCGCCGGTGGAGTCGGTGAACTGGTGGCCGCGGAAGGCGTATCCGGCGAGGTCGTACGCGCCGTTGTCGTCGGCCTGCCAGAAGTCCAGCAGCACGTCGGGCAGCGGCTTGCAGGTGCGGCTGAAGACGTAGCCGCGCACGGTGAGCGGGATGCCGGGGGTGCCGGGCGCGGCGAGGTTGCTGCGCCGCGGCGAGTTGGGTTTGAAGTACGGGCCTTCCATCTGCTCGTGCGTCGGCCCGTCGCCGTCGTCGCAGGTCGGGGTCGGAGCGAGGGGCCCTCCGTGGGCGGCAGCGTCGCGGGCGAGCGCGGTGCCCCCGGAGGCGAGCAACGGCACGGTCCCGGCGACCAGGGCGGCCCGGAGCAGCGCTTTGCGGGAGAGGTCGTTGGAGGGCGGGGGCGGGGGCGGCGTCATCGGGTGGTACCTCGCATTCCTCGGGCGTGGGGCGGTGGATGCGTGGTGCGTCGGGGTGGCCCCGGGGTTGGTGCTCCGGGAGCGGAGCTTCGGGATTGGCACTTCGGGATTGGCGCTCCGATTAGCGCTCCGATTGGTGCTTCGGGGTTGTTGAGGAACGTACCGGTGGGAGTCGGGGGTGCCCAGATTCCGGGTGGCCCCCTGGGTCGGGGTTATGGGGGCGCGGGAGGAGACGGGGACGGGTGGTGCCGGTCAGCGAGTGAGGACGGTCAGCGGGTGGGGGGAGTCAGCGGGTGAGGAGGGTGCGGAGGGCTCGTACGACTTCCTTCGGGGACTCCTCCGCCATGAAGTGGCCGCAGGTGACGGTGGTGTGGGTGAGGTCGTCGGCCCAGGCGGCCCACAGGGCTTCGGCCTCGTAGCCGAGGGCGGCGCCCCAGTCCTGTTGGAGGACGGTGACGGGCATGGTGAGGCGGTTGCCTGCTGCGCGGTCGGAGCGGTCGTGGGCGGTGTCGATGCCGGCGGAGGCCCGGTAGTCGGCGACGATCGATGGCACGGCGGCGCGGGAGGCGGCGAGGTAGGCGGCACGCACGTCGTCCGGGAGGGCGGACGGGTCCTGGGTCCAGACGTCGAGGAAGTGCCCGAAGAACGTGTCCGCGCTCGCCTCGATCATCGCCTCCGGCAGGCCGGGCGGCTGCGCCATCAGGTAGAGGTGGAAGCCGACGGCCGCCGAGGTGCCGTGCAGGGCGTCCCACATCTCGAGGGTGGGCAGTACGTCGAGGCAGGCCAGGTGGGTCACGGCCTCCGGGTGGTCGAGCCCGGCGCGGAAGGCGACGAGGGCGCCCCGGTCGTGCCCGGCGAGCGCGAACCGCTCGTGGCCGAGCTCGCGGGCGAGGGTCACGATGTCCTGGGCCATGGTGCGCTTGGCGTACGTGTGCTCGTCGGCCTCCGCGGGTTTGTCGCTGGCGCCGTATCCGCGCAGGTCGGGGCAGATGACGGTGTGGTCGGCGGCCAGGTCGGCGGCGACGTGCCGCCACATCAGGTGCGTCTGCGGGAACCCGTGCAGCAGCACGACCGGCGGGCCCTCGCCGCCGACCGCTGCGGCCAGCCGCACCCCCTCGGCGACGGGAACGAGTTCGTGGCGGAAGCCGGGGAGGGAGGGGGTTATCGGGGTTGCCGGGGTTGTCGCGGTCGTGGGGGTCGTGGGTGTCGTACCGGTGCGGGGCATCGTGGTGCCTTTCTGCTGGTCCGGCGCGTGGGCCGAGGGGCGGACGAGGGCCGACAGGGTCAGCTTGGGTGGCGTGGATGAGCGATGGATGAGCGATCCGAGCACGCGGGGCGGGGGCCTGGCGCTGCACGCGTCCGGGGGCGGTTGTCCGGGAGGATGGTCGGAGTTCGCGCACCACGGAAGGACCTTCACCGGCATGCACGTCAGCTTCGGAGTGCTCGGGGCCGTCGCCGCCTGGGACGAGGAGCGGCAGCCGCTCGCGCTGAGAGGGCCGCGGCATCGGGCCGTGCTCGCCCGGCTGATCGTGGCCCGCCGCCGCGTCGTCCCCGTGGCGCGGCTCGTCGAGGGCCTGTGGGAGGAGCCGCCGAGGGACGCGACGGGCACGGTCCGTACGTTCGTCGCCGCGTTGCGCCGTGCCGTCGAGCCGGACCGGCCGCCGCGGGCGCCGGCGCGGCTGCTCGTGACGGAGGGGCCGGGGTACGCGCTGCGGGCCGGGGCCGGTGATGTGGACGCGTGGCGGTTCGAGCAGGCGGTGGGCGCGGTCCTCGACGGCACTCCCCCGGCCGCCGCGGTCGGTGTGCTCGGGGAGGCGCTCGACCTGTGGCGCGGCCCGGCGTACGCGGACTTCGCCGAGGCGCCGTGGGCGCGTACGGAACGCGGTCGCCTGGCCCAACTGCGGTTGCAGGCCGTCGAGTTGCGGGCCGAGGCGCGCCTCGCGCTCGGTGCGCCGGGGCAGGCGGTGGCGGAGCTGGACGCGCATGTGGGTGAGCATCCGTGGCGGGAGGAGGGCTGGCGGCTGCTGGCGTTGGCGCTGTACCGCTCGGGTCGGCAGGGCGACGCCCTGGCCGTGCTGCGGCGGGCCCGCGCCCTGTTGCAGGAGCAGCTCGGCGTGGACCCGGGGCCTCGGCTGCGGCGGCTGGAGGAGGACGTGCTGCGGCAGGCCGAGCATCTCGACCCGGACGCGGCGGGCTCGGCGGCGCAGGTGTGGACGGGGGCGGCGAGCGCGTACGAGAGCCATGTGGCGCCGCGGGCGCGGATCCAACTCGAGTCCAGCGTCGGCCTGTTGCGGGATCTTGCCGTCACCGGCGGGGGCGGGCTGGTGGCGGCGCGGCGGCATCGGCTCGCGGCGGTCGCGGCGGCGGAGGAGTTGGGCGATCCGGAGCTGACGGCCCGGGTGATCGGGCGGTACGACGTGCCCGCGCTGTGGACGCGGTCCGACGACCCCGAGCAGTCGCGCCGTCTGGTCGCCGCGGCCGAGCGCACACTGCGCCGGTTGCCCGTGGACGGCGGTACGGCGGCGGCGCGGTGCCGGTTGCTCGCCACGATCGCGGTCGAGTCGCGGGGGTTGCTGCCGCCGCTGCGCTCGCCCGAACCGCCCTCGTCGGTCGCCCGCCCGGACGGCGGCTCAGGGAACGCGGGGAGTTCCCGGCCGTTGCAGGCGGCCCGTCAGGCGGAGGCGTCGGCGCGTGAACTCGGCGACGCGGCACTGCTGTTGTTCGCCCTCAACGGCACGTTCATGCAGAGCTTCCAGCGGACCGGGCTCGCGCCGCGCAGGGACGCGGTCGGGGCGGAGATCGTCGAGCTGTCGGCGCGGCACGACCTGCCGCGGTACGAGGTGCTCGGCCACCTGGTCCGGGTGCAGGCGCGGGCGGCGCTCGCCGACCTGGCCGGGGCCGACCGGCATGCCGCGGCGGCCGACGGCCTGGCCGCGCGCCACGATCTGCCGCTGGTGGCGGTGTTCACCACCTGGTACCGGGCGCTGCGCACGGCGATGACGCAGCCTGCCGACGCGGCCCGCGCCGCCTACCGCGAGGCCGCCCGCACCCTCGAAGGCGCCGGGATGCCGGGCCTGGCCGAGGGGTTGCCGCCGTTGGCGCTGCTCTCCGTCGACGTCCTGCACGGCACGGAGCCCTCGGTCGGCCTGGACGCGGAGTGGGGCCCGTACGAGCCGTGGGTGCGGCCGTTGCTGCTTGCGGAGCTGGGGCGGTTCGACGAGGCGCGTGCGGCCTTGCGTGCCGCGCCCGCGCCGCCGCGCGATCTGCTGACGGAGGCGTTGTGGTGCGTGCTCGGCCGGGCGGCTCTGCTGGTCGGCGACCGTACGTGGATGCGCCGGGCTCACACCCACCTCGCACCGGCCGTGGACGAGCACGCGGGCGCGGGCAGCGGGTTGCTGACCTTCGGTCCGGTGGAGCGTCAACTCGCCGAGCTGAGCGGGGAGTTGAGGCAGACCGGCGTGGGCTGACCGGAGCGCGCGGTCGGTGTCGCGTGCTGCGCTGCCGGGTGGGCCGGAGTGGGTGCGCCCGTCCCCCGTTGGTGCGGGCGTCGGTCCCGTCCGGGCCGTGACCGTACGCGTCAGGCGTCCGCGGCGGCCTTGGCCTTCTCTCCGGTCGGCTCGGCGGGAGCAGGCGCGGTTGCAGGGGTTGCGGAGGTTGCGGAGGTTGCGGTCGCGTCGCCGGCCGGGGTTGCGTCGGCGGTCGCGGTGCCGAACCAGACGGCGCCCTGCTTCTCCTCGCGCTCGATGGCGCCCTTGCGCAGCAGGCCGTTGAGGGCGTTGCGCACGGACTGGGTGCTGGAGGCGCGCTCGGGGTGCTTCTGCTTCAGCTCGTCGAAGATCTCGCGCACCGTGCGCCGCTCCGGGGCGTGCACGCCGAGCAGACCGGCGATGACGTCCTGCAGGGTGGGGCCGCCGGGCGTACGGGCAGCGCCGTTCTTCGCGGCGGTGGCGGCGGACTTGGGGTCGGCCACCTCGGGGTTGGCGGACTGCTTGCCCTTGGCCGGAGCCTTCGCCGCGGTCTTGGTGGCGGACCTCGCCCCACCCTTGGCCCCGGCCTTGGACTCCGGCTTGGCTGCACTCTTGGCCGTGCTCTTGGCCGTGCTCTTGGGTGCGGCCTTCTTCGCGCTCTTCGGCTTCGCGCTCGTCGGCCTCGCGCTCTGCGGCTTCGCACTCTTCGGCTTCGCCGCCGCCGTACCCGTCGAGGAAGCGGGCTTCTTGCGGGGGCGGCGCTGGCGCGGCACCGACTCGCCGACGGCGGTCGCCGCGGTGGTGGAGGCGGGAGGCTCCGCCGTGGGTGTGGGCGTGGGTGTGGGTGTGGGCGTGGTCTCGTGGCCGAGTGCCGCGAGCATGCCGCTCAACGCCGCGTGGTCGTCGCGGAGTTGGGCGAGGCGCGCCTCGAGTTCCTTCTGCTCCTGCTCGTTACGGGCCAACTCCTGCGCGAACTGCGGGGCGTACCGGTCCTGGACCGAGGAGGTGACGTTGTCGTCAGACACAACGGCTCCCTTTCGTCGAGTTGTTGGAGACGTGTGCGGATGCTACTCACGCGGATGCGCCCGCCGTCCCCAGAACGGGGATTACCTCACCCTTGCGCGGTGCGGGAGTTGAGGTTTGCGCGCCCCTGCACCGGCCGCCGTCGGAAGAAGTTGGTCGCCGTCAGCGTGAGTACGGGCTCGTCGCGCTGGTTGAGCACCTCGATGCCCACGCGTACGACGCCTCGATCGGGCTTGGAGGCGGAGACGCGGGCGTCGAGGACCGTCGTACGGATGGCCAGGGAGTCGCCGGGGCGCACCGGCTGAACCCAGCGCAGCTCGTCGACGCCGGGCGAGGCGAGGCCGGCCACCTTGCTCACGAAGTGGTCGGCGTACAGCCGCATCATCACGGCCGACGTGTGCCAGCCGCTCGCGATCAGGCCCTTGAACGGGCCGTCCTCGGCGGCGTCCGGGTCGGCGTGGATGTCCTGCGGGTCGAAGCTCCGGGCGAAGTCGACGATCTCCTCCTCGCTGAGCGTGATCCGGCCGTAGGTGTACGTGGATCCGGGGACGTAGTCCTCGTAGTACCGGTCGTCGACGGGCGTCGGGAAGTCCTCGCCCGGCGGGATCGGAGCCGTCATGTGGCCTGCCTTCCTGAGGAGTTGGCGGCCCGGGGCGGCGGGCCGGGAGGTCGGAGACGCGGACGGCGGCAGTCTCTCACCGGACACGCTCGCACCGGTCACGCTCGCACCGGACACGCTCGCACCGGACACCCTCGCAGCGGTCACAATCTCGCCCCGGCGCTCTCCCCGCTCGTGAGAAGATCGGCCGCTGATCCGGAACCAGGGGTGGGGAGCGGGATGTTCACGAGGTCGTTGGGGGATGACGGTGCGGTGCTGTGCCCGCTGGAGCCGTGGCAGGCCGGGGAGTTCCTCGAACACATCGACCGGGGGCGGGAGTTCATCGGCCGCTACAACGGACTCCCGGACGTCGTCACGGACTTGGCGTCGAGCCGGGCCTATCTGCAGGCGTACGCGGAGAAGACCCGTACCGACTCCGGGCGGATCTGCGGCATCCGGCTCGCGGACGGGAAGCTGGTCGGCGCGGTGATCCTGCGCACCCTCGACGTGGCGCAGGGCGTCGCCGAGGCGGGCTGCTGGCTCGAACCGGCCGCGGCGGGGCAGGGTCTGGTGACGCGGGCGGCGCGGCTGCTGATCGACTGGGCGGTGGAGGAGCGCGGCGTGCACCGCGTCGAGTGGTGGGTCGTCGCGGCGAACGCGCCGAGCATCGCCGTGGCCCGGCGCCTCGGGATGAGCCGTGACGGTGTTCTCAGGGAGCACTACCTCTACCGCGGTGAGCGGCACGACATGGAGATCTGGTCCGTGCTCGCCCCGGACTGGCGGGCCTTCCACGCCCGCAGCACCACCTGACGGACCCGCACCATCCAGCGCCGAACAGAAACGGGATTCACCATGCGCAGTGCCGAAGTGACCGCCGAGGGCGACCGCATCCGTTGGGTCGAACTGCCGGGCGTGCAGGGGCACACGGAGCCGGCCCGCGTGTACCTGCACGGGCTGGGCGCCAGCTCCCCCGCGTACTTCGCGGACGTCGCCGGCCGTGCCCCGCTCGCCGGGCGGCGCTCGCTGCTGCTCGACCTGATGGGGCACGGCATCAGCGACCGGCCCGAGCACTTCTCGTACTCCCTGGAGGCACACGCGGACGCCGTGGCGGCGGCCCTGCGGGCGGCCGGTGCGGCGGGCGCACCGGGAACGGCGCAAGGGGCCGAGGTCGTGGCGCACAGCATGGGCGGCTCGGTGGCCGTCGTGCTCGCGGCCCGCCACCCTGACCTGGTGTCGCGGCTGGTCCTGGTCGACGCCAACCTCGATCCGCTGCGGCCCGAGCGCGGCGCCCTCGGCAGCCGGGACATCGCCTCGTACGACGAGGAGGAGTTCCTCGCGGGCGGCTGGGCGGAGGTGCGGGAGCGGGCCGGGGAGCACTGGTGGTCGACGATGCGGCTGGCGGGGCGGCGGGCCCTGCACCGCAGCGCGGTCTGCCTGGTGCGCGGGTCGACGCCGACGATGCGGGAGCTGCTGCTCGGCCTGCGCGTGCCGCGCGCGTATCTGCACCCCGAGGCGGACGGGCCCCTGCCGGGCGCGGCCGGGCTCGCCGCGGCCGGGGTGTCGGTGGTGGCTGTCCCGGAATGCGGGCACAACGTGATGCTGGACAACCCGGAGGGTTTCGTACGGGCCACCGCGGCGGCGCTCGCCTACGAGGGCTGAGCGCACAGGGAGTTGGGGCCGGGCGGCGGGCGGAGGCCGGGCCGTGGCCTGCCGGGGCGCCGGGCGGGTGTCTCAGCACGTGAGAAACGACCTGGCCACCGACCGGTGCGCTGCGGGTATCGTTCGCGCCGCAAGCCGACCCCGGAGGGAAGCAGTACATGTCCACGCTCCCGCAGTCCAGCAGCCCGGCCATCGACCGTGAGCGGGCCGCCGCAGACTACGCGGCCCTGCTCGACCGTTCACTCTCGCTGAACCTGACCCGCGGCAAGCCCGACCCGCGCCAGCTGGACCTGGCCGGAGCGCTGCTCGACTGCGACCTGTCCGAGCACACGGCGGAGGACGGCACGGACTGCCGCAACTACGGCGGGCTCCAGGGCCTGCCCGAGCTGCGGGAGATCTTCGCCGGGCCGCTGCAGGTGCCGGCCGGGCAGCTCGTGGCGATGGACAACTCCAGCCTGGCCCTGATGCACGACACGATCGTGCACGCCCTGCTCAGCGTGCTGCCGGGCGCGGAGCGCCGCTGGGCCGACGAGCCGGACATCGCGTTCCTGTGCCCCGTGCCCGGGTACGACCGGCACTTCGCGCTGTGCGAGCGGTTCGGCATCGAGATGATCCCGGTGCCGATGACGGCCGAGGGCCCCGACATGGACGTGGTGGCCGAGCTGGCCGGCGGCGATCCGCGGATCAAGGGCATCTGGTGCGTGCCGAAGTACAGCAACCCCTCGGGCATCACCTTCAGCGACGCGACGGTGCGCCGGCTCGCCGAGATGGAGACGGCCGCGCCGGACTTCCGGATCTTCTGGGACAACGCGTACGCGATGCACCACCTCACCGAGGAGGAGGTCGAGGTCGCCGACCTGCTCGCGGCGTGCGCCGACGCGAGCCACCCGGACCGGGCGTTCGTCTTCGGCTCCACGTCGAAGATCACGTTCGCGGGTGCGGGCGTCGCGTTCTTCGGCTCCTCGCCCGCGAACGTGGACTGGTTCCTGAAGCACGCGGCGAAGCGCACCATCGGCCCCGACAAGCTGAACCAGCTGCGGCACGTGCGGGTGCTGAAGGACACCGACGGCGTACGGGCGCACATGGCCCGCCACCGCGAGCTGCTCCGCCCCAAGTTCGACCTGGTCGAGCGGATCCTGCAGCAGGAGCTCGGCGGTACGGACCTGGCGTCCTGGTCGCGGCCGCAGGGCGGGTACTTCGTCACGCTCGACGTCCGGGACGGGCGGGCCCGTGAGGTGGTGCGGCTCGCCGCGGAGGCCGGGGTCGCGCTGACGCCCGCGGGCGCTTCGCATCCGTACGGGCGTGACCCGCAGGACAGCACGATTCGCATCGCGCCCAGCTATCCGAGTCTGGAGGAGCTGGAGGAGGCCATCACGGCGTTGACGGTCTGCGTGCGGCTCGCTTGCGCGGAGCAGTAGGGCTTGAGCCCTGACCCGTCCGGCGCCGTCGGCTCGGGCACCGCAGTCGCCCTGCGGGCTCGTCCTCAAACGCCGGACGGGCTTGTTCCGTTCCCCTCCCCGCGCACGTCCTCAACACCGGACGGGGCGGATAGGCATCGGCGGGCCAGGTCAGCCGCGTTGGAACACCGCCACCGTCCTGCCCGGCACCGTGAACGTGCCCGAACTCTCGTCGTAGCGGGACGACTTGACCGTCTTGTCGGCGCCGGACGCCTGGACGGGGTGGAGGGTGTAGCTGGTGCCCGTCGCCGAGGACACCCGCTGGTGCTGTTGCTCCGGGGTCGCGTTGAAGACGATCACCAGGTCGCCGAGGGTCATCGTGATCACCCCGGGCGTCTCGGCGGTCGTGCCGGACAGCGGGAAGGCCAGCTTGCGCTGCACCTCTTCCGTCGTCGCGAGCTTGAACTCCGGTGCCGTGCTGCGGATCTTCAGGAGGTCCCGGTACGCGGCGGACGTGCCGTTGATGTCCGCGCAGCCAGGCGTGACCGCGGCGGCGGAGAGCAGTGGTTTGGCGTACGGCCACTTGTCCTTGTTGTCCGCCGCAGGCGGCAGCCCGCGCCCGAAGCCGTTGCCGTCGCGGCAGTCCCAGTGCAGGGCGTTGAACCAGTCGCCGCTGTCGTACGAGTTGCGGTCGAGGGACTTGGAGCGGAGCAGGTCGGTGCCCGCCTGGGAGAGGGCCGGGCCCTGGGACAGGGCCGCCGTGGCCATGGCGAGGACCTGCATGCGGGCGCGGTCGGCGGGGCCGGTCGTGGCGGGCAGTTTGAAGGCGAGCGCGTCGTACAGGGTCTCGTTGTCGTGCGCGTCCGCGTAGGCGAGGGCGTCGCCCGGGTCGGCCGCGTACCCGGCGGGCGCGCCGTTGTAGTCGACCTCGGAGCCCTTGACCGTACGGCCCGACGAGTCGGTGAACGTGTAGCCCGCGAGGTTGCCGGTCAGGCCGACCTTGATGAGGTCCTGGTAGTGCAGCAGGCGGGCCTTCTGTTCGGCCGGAGTGCCGTTCGCCTGCGAGGAGTTGGGGTCGGTGAACAGTCCGCTGGCGAAGCCCTGCACTCCGGGGTCGGCGTCGAAGGGGCCGCCGCCGCGGACCGCGTCACGCGCGCGGTCGGAGAACGTGGCGACGCCGGTGCCCGCCATGTTCTGCTGCGTGGCCTGCTCGAACCGGGCGTCGTTCGCGATCTCGCCGAAGTTCCAGCCCTCGCCGTACAGGATGATCTTCTTGCCGTCGACGCCGTCCTTCTCCAGGGTGAGCTCGTCCAGGGCCTTGCGGACGGCGAGGATGTTGGCCTTCGGGTGGTGGCCCATGAGGTCGAAGCGGAAGCCGTCGACCTTGTACTGCTTCGCCCACGTGACCAGCGAGTCGACGACGAGTTTGCCCATCATGGCGTTCTCGGGTGCGGTGTTGGCGCAGCAGGTGGAGGTGGCGACGGTGCCGTCCTCCAGGAGCCGCTGGTAGTAGCCGGGCACGATCTTGTCGAGCACCGACTTGTCGGCCTGCCCACTGGCGACGGTGTGGTTGTAGACGACGTCCATGACGGTGCGCAGGCCCGAGCCGTTGAGGGCCTGCACCATCTGCCGGAACTCCACGGTGCGGCGCGTCCCGTCGGGGTCGGAGGCGTACGAGCCCTCCGGCACGGTGTAGTGCAGCGGGTCGTAGCCCCAGTTGTACGCGTCCTTCGCGGCGGTCTTGCCGACGCAGGCCTGCTGGGCCTCGGAGTCGGGGCCGTAGGACGCCAAGTCGCAGTCGGGGGCGGCCTGTTGGTCCTTGCGCTCGGGGATGGTGCCGATGTCGAAGGCCGGCAGGAGGTGCACGTACGAGGTGCCGGAGCGGGCGAGGGCGCGCAGGTGCTTCATGCCGTCGGAGTCCGCGTCGGTGAACGCCCGGTATTCGCCCGGGTGTCGGTTGGTGGGGTCCTCGACGGAGAAGTCGCGGATGTGCAGCTCCTGGATCTGCGCCTCGCGGGCCGGGGCGGCGGCGGGCTTGTGCAGGGTGTTCCAGCCCTTCGGGGCGAGCGCCGGGTCGTCGAGGTCGACGGCGAGGCTGCGCTCGGAGTCGGCGGTGAGCGCGGTGGAGTACGGGTCGGTGACCTTGTTGGTGACGACCTTCTGCACGCTGGGCGCCCACACCTTGACGACGTACCGGTACGCCTTGCCGGTCCAGCTCGCGGGGCCCGTGGCGGTCCACACGCCGGAGTCGGCGTCGCGGCGCATGGGCACGGTGCGCCCGCCGATCTCCAGGGAGACCTGCTGTGCGGTGGGCGCCCACACGGCGAGGGTGGTGCGGCCCGCCGCGAAGCTCGGGCCTAGCGTGGCGCGGGTGGCGCGGGCGCTGTACAGGTCGTCGAGGACGCCCTGGGTCTGCACGCCGGTGGCGGCGACGAGGGCGCCGTCGGCGGAGTGCCGGGTGGCGACGAGCTGCCCGGTGAGCGCGGCGCGCACCCGGTCCTGGTCGCGCGGGTCGATGCGGAACGCCGCATAGTCCTTCAGGTGCGGGTACTTGGCGCGCTGCGCATCCGTCAGGCCGCCGTCGACGGGGGTCAGGCGGATCCGCTCGGCCGCGCCTTCGAGGGCGCCGTCCCGCACGGTCAGGCCGCCGTCGGGCGCGTACCGCAGGGCGTGCACGGCGCCGTCGGCCGAGCCTGCGGGCTGCCAGGCGAGGGTGTCGCGGTCGATCCACTGGGCCGCGGACTTCGTCACGTCGAGGGGCGCTGCCGCGGTGGCCGCCGCCGGGGCGGTGAGCGGGGCCGCGGTGGCGGTGAGGGTGAGGGGCGCGGCCGTGGCGAGCAGGGCGAGGGCCACGGTCGCGGCGGTGCGACGACGGGGTGAGCCGGTCACGGGATTCTCCTCAAGGGGTGGAGTCGTGGGGTGGACTCAGGAGGCAGGGGGAGGGCGGCCGCCCGGCATGCGGGGACATGGATGGGCCGGGCGGCCGGTCTGTGGGGTGCGGCCCGCTCAACTGCGGTCGCACGGACGGGACTTCACACGTACTGTTCGCAAGTGCTGTGCAAGTTCTTTCGCAAGACATTGCATCGGTGTTACGTTCCCGGGGCAGAGACTCCGGTCCGGCCGGCCGAGAGCCCCGCGAGGGGCCCTACGCGCCCGGCCGGCCGGGCCGGTCACCTCTGCCGATGCCGGTACGGGCGGTTCACGCCCGGGCGCGGCCGGCCGTCGAGCCGCGTACGACCAGCTCCGGCTGGAAGACGAACTCGGTGCGCTGCACCGGGTTTCCGTCGATCTCCTCGAGCAGCGCCCCGACCGCCGCCGTCGCCATCGCCTGCACCGGCTGGCGGACCGTGGTGAGCGGCGGGTCGGTGAACGCGATCAGCGGCGAGTCGTCGAAGCCCACCACCGACACGTCGCCCGGCACGGACAGGCCGCGCTCGCGGACCGTGCGGACCGCGCCGAGCGCCATCAGGTCGCTGCCGCACACCATCGCCGTACAGCCCTTGTCGAGCAGTGCGGCCGCGGCCGCCTGGCCGCCCTCGACGGTGAACAGGGTGCGCTCGACGAGGAGTTCGGCCTCGGCGGGGCCGACGCCGAGCAGCTCGTGCAGTGCCGCCGCGAAGCCCTCGGCCTTGCGGCGCGACGGCACGTACCGCGTCGGCCCCACCGCGAGGCCGATCCGCTCGTGGCCGAGGTCGACGAGATGCCGTACGGCCATGCGGACCGCGGAGCGGTCGTCGGAGGAGACGCAGGAGACCGGGATCTGCTCGTTGAAGCCGTTGATGAGCACGAACGGCGTGCCGCGCTGCACCAGTTCGCGGTAGCGCGTCGGATCCGCGGACGTGTCGGCGTGCAGGCCCGACATGAACACGATGCCGCTGACGCCGCGCGCCTCCAGATGGCCGACGAGCTCGTCCTCGGTGGCGCCGCCCGGCATCTGCGTGCAGAGCATCGGCGTGTAGCCGTGCCCGGCCAGGACCTGCTCGATGACCTGCGCGAACGCCGGGAAGATCGGGTTGGTCAGCTCCGGGATCACCAGGCCGACGAGGCCCGCGCTGCGGCGTTTGAGGCGTACGGGGCGTTCGTAGCCGAGGACGTCGAGCGCGGCCAGGACCCGGTGCCGGGTGGCGGCCGCGACACCCGCGCGGCCGTTGAGCACCCGGCTCGCCGTGGCCTCGCTGACGCCCGCCTGCACGGCGATGTCGGCGAGCCGCGGCGCGGCGGTCCGGACGACGGCCTCCGCCTTGGGCAGGGTCACACCGCCCACCAGACGGCGGTGTCGCCGGGCAGCAGCACCTCGCCGCCGGCCACGTCGACCGACTCGGCGCTGGAGAGCAGGACTTGGCCGGGCGCGGGCAGACGTACGGCCTCGCTCGTGGTGTTGACGGTGCAGGCGAAGCCGGGCCGGGCGAAGGCCAGGACGCCGTCGGGCGTGTCCAGCCAGTCGACCGACTCGCCGGCGCCGAGCCCGGGCTGTGCGCGGCGCACGGCGAGGGCGCTGCGGTACAGCTCCAGGGTGGAGTCGGGGTCGCCGGTCTGCGCCTCGACGCTCAGCTCGCCCCAGCCGTCCGGCTGCGGCAGCCAGCTGCCCCCGGCCCCGAAGCCGTACGAGGAGCCCTCGACGGTCCACGGGATCGGCACCCGACAGCCGTCACGGAAGCCGTCCTGGCCGTCGGCGCGGTGGAACGACGGGTCCTGGCGCACCTCGTCGGGCAGGTCGGTGACGTCGGGCAGGCCGAGCTCCTCGCCCTGGTACAGGTAGGCGGAGCCGGGCAGGGCCAGCATCAGGAGGGTGGCGGCGCGGGCGCGGCGCAGGCCGAGGGCGCGGTCGCCGGGGGTGCGCAGCTGGGTGCCGCCGCCGGGCGGGTTGGCGAGGCGGGTGGCGTGCCGGGTGACGTCGTGGTTGGAGAGCACCCAGGTGGTGGGGGCGCCGACGGGGCGCATCGCGGCGAGCGAGCCGTCGATGACGGCGCGCAGTTCGGCTGCGTCCCAACTGGTGCCCAGGTACTGGAAGTTGAAGGCCTGGTGCATCTCGTCGGGCCGGACGTAGAGCGCGGTCCGCTCGACGGTGGGGGTCCATGCCTCGGCGACGAGGACCCGATCGCCCGCGTATTCGGCGAGGACCTGGCGCCAGCTGCGGTAGATCTCGTGCACGCCGTCCTGGTCGAAGAACGGCATGGAGTCGTTGCCGAGGAGCTTCAGCTGGTCGGCGCGGCCGATGTCGGGCAGCCCGTCGGCCTTGACGAGTCCGTGGGCGACGTCGACGCGGAATCCGTCGACGCCCATGTCCAGCCAGAACCTGAGGATGGAGCGGAACTCGTCGCGTACGGCGGGGTGTTCCCAGTTGAAGTCGGGCTGCTCGGGCGCGAAGAGGTGCAGGTACCACTCGCCGTCCTCGACGCGGGTCCAGGCGGGGCCGCCGAAGATGGACTCCCAGTCGTTGGGCGGGAGTTCGCCGCTGACGCCCTTGCCGGGCCGGAAGTGGTAGCGCTCGCGCAGCGGGGAGCCGGGGCCCTCGGCGAGGGCGCGCTTGAACCACTCGTGCCGGTCGGAGGAGTGGTTGGGCACCAGGTCGACGATGACGCGCAGGCCCAGGTCGTGGGCGTCGCGGAGCAGCGCGTCGGCGTCGAGGAGGTCGCCGAACATCGGGTCGATGGTGCGGTAGTCGGCCACGTCGTAGCCGCCGTCGGCCTGCGGGGACGCGTAGAACGGGCTGAGCCAGACGGCGTCGACGCCGAGGTCGCGCAGGTGCGGCAGGCGGCTGCGGATGCCGGCGAGGTCGCCCATGCCGTCGCCGTCGCCGTCGGCGAAGCTGCGCGGGTAGACCTGGTAGATCACGGCGTGGCGCCACCAGTCGGACCGCTGGGCGGTGGTGTCGGGGGCGGCGGCAGGGGCAGCGAGATGCTGGGTCATGACTTCCCTGGGTTTGTGTGGGGCGGGCGGTGCGTCGGCGTCGTGAGGTGGGGTCACGACTTCATCGCGCCCGCCGTGAGTCCGGAGACGAGGTGCCGCTGCGCGAATCCGAAGATCACCGCCGCGGGCACGGCGACGATCACGGCCGCCGCGGTCAGCGAACCCCAGTCGCTGGTGTACTGGTTGACGAAGGTCTGCAGGCCGCCCGCGAGCGTCAGGTTCTCCTCGCCGGTCATGAACGCGGAGGCGTACGCGACCTCGGCCCAGCCGGTGATGAAGCTGTAGAAGCCGGTGACGGCGAGGCCGGGCTTGGCGAGCGGCACGATGAGCCGCCAGAACGTGCCGAACGGGTTGAGGCCGTCGACCCGCCCCGCCTCGTCGATCTCGACGGGGATGGAGTCGAAGTAGCCCTTCATCATCCAGGCGCAGAACGGCACGGCGATCGTCAGGTACGTGATGACGAGGCCGACGGGCTGGTTGAGCAGGCCGAGGCTCGCGAGCAGGTTGTAGAGCGGCACGATCAGCACGGCGACGGGGAACATCTGCGTGATCAGGAGCAGCCACATCAGCGGCCGCATGCCGGGGAACCGGAAGCGGGACACGGCGTACCCGGTGGTCGCGGAGATGAACACGCCGATGACGGTGGTGAGTCCGACGACGAGCAGGGAGTTGCCGAGCCAGCTGAGGAAGTGCGTGTCGCCGAGGACGTGGTCGTAGTTGCCGAGGGTGAAGTCCTTCACCAGGGCCGTGGAGAATGCCTCGCTCTTCGGCTTGAACGAGGTGACGAGCAGCCACAGCGGCGGCAGTACGGCGATCGCGGAGGCGACGAGCAGCGTCACGTGCAGGGCGGTCGAGGCGAGCGGCCCGCGTTCGCCGCGCGGCCTGAACTTGGCGGCGGGACGGTCGGCTCGGGGGTTGGCTTGGGGGTTGGCGGTCACGGTCACCACACCTCTCCCTGCTTGCGGAGTGCGCGGCGGTAGATCACCGCGAAGAACGACAGGAGCAGCAGGATGAGCACGCCCCAGGCGGCGGATCCCGAGAAGTCCCGTGGGCTGACGACGAAGGAGAGCCGGTAGGCGTACGTCACGAGGATCTCGGTGGCGTCGCCGGGCCCGCCCCTGGTCAGCAGGAAGATCACCGGGAACATGTTGAAGGTCCAGATGCCGCTGATCAGGACGACGGTGCTGCTGACGGTGCGCAGCCCGGGCAGGGTGATGTGCCTGAAGCGCTGCCAGGCGTTGGCGCCGTCCATCTCGGCGGCCTCGTACAGCTCGCTGGGGATGGACTGCAGGCCGCCGAGCATGGCGACGAGCATGAACGGCACGCCGAGCCAGACGTTGACGGTGATGACGGAGAGCTTCGCCCAGGTGGGGTCGTTGAGCCACGGGATCGCGTCGATGCCGCCGCCGGCGAGGAGCTGGTTGAGGATGCCCTTCTTCTCGTTGAAGAGCAGCCGCCAGGTGAAGACGGACACGAAGGCCGGGACCGCCCAGGGCAGGATCAGCGCCATGCGGTAGAAGGATCGGCCCTTGAGCTTGCGGTTGAGCAGGGTGGCGAGGGCCAGGCCGAGCGTGAAGGACAGGGCGACGCAGGACACGGTCCACACGACGGTCCAGCCGAGCCGGTCCCAGAACACCCCGTCGGAGAGGATCGCCGTGTAGTTGTCGAGGCCTACGGACTCGTACGTGGCGGGGATGTGGTTGACGCCGATGTGCCGTTCGACGTTGGCCTCGTTGGCGTTCGTCGTGGACAGGTAGATGCCGCGGACCAGCGGGTATCCGACGATCAGGCCGATGACGGCCACCACGGGGGCGACCATGCACCACGCGTACCAGTGGGTGGACAGCGAGCGGCGCAGCCGTCCCTGCTTCTTGCCGTGGTGGCCGGGGCCGCGGACGCTGCTCGCGTCCGCGGCCCGCACCACGGGCCGTCCGGTGTCGACAGCCATGGGGCGTTCAGCCCTCCTGTTCTGCGCGTTCTGTCGGCGTGGGCCGGTTACTTGTAGTCCTTGAGGAGCTTGCGGTAGGCGTCGCCGACGCCCTTGGCGCCGTCGGCGGGCTTGGCCTTGCCGCTGAGGACCTTCTCCAGCTGGAGGCGGATCGGCTCGAACAGGGCGTTGCTCTCGGGGATCCACGGCCGCTCGACGGACTTCTCGACGGCGGGCTTGAAGAACTGCACCATCTGGTTGTCCTTGACGGACTGCTGCTCGTAGACGGAGGTGCGGGTGGGCAGCAGGCTGAGCTTCTCGGTGGTCTGCTGCTGCACCTTCGCGGAGCTCATGTACCTGATGAACTCGTAGGAGGCGTCGAGGTTCTTCGACCCGGCGTACGCGGCGAGGTTCCAGCCGCCCTGCGGGGAGCCCTGGCCGCCGGAGGTGCCGGCGGGCACGGGGGCGACGCCGAGGTTGCCCTTGTCGGACTTGAACTCCTTGCCCTGCAGGGCGCCCTCGATGGACCAGGGGCCGTCGAGGGCCATGGCGACGTCGCCGTCCTTGAAGGCGTTGAGCTGGTTGTTGTAGCCGTCGCTGGCGTCGGTGACGGCGGCCTTGGAGTCGACGAGGTCCTTCATCACGGAGAACGCCTTGGCGCCCTCCTCGTCGTCGACGGTGACCTTCTTGTTCTGCGCGTCGAGCAGGTCGCCGCCCTCGCCGTAGAGGTACGGGAGGTAGTAGTACGGGTCGTCGCCGCGCAGGTAGAGGGCGGTGGCGCCGGTCTTCGACTTGATCTTCTTCGCGGCGGACTTGATGTCGTCGACGGAGGTGGGGACGCCGACGCCGGCCTTCTTCAGGAGCTTCTTGTTGTAGAAGAGGGCGAGCGTGTCGATGGTCTGCGGCGCGGCGTAGGTCTTGCCCTGGTACTTGGTGCTGGCCGCCGCCTGCTTGAGGTAGTCGTCCTCGCCGTCGAGGGCGGCGGTGTCGTCGAGGGGCGCGAGGTAGCCCAGGGAGGCGAAGTCCTGGGTCCAGGCGACCTCGGTGCGCATCACGTCGGGGGCGCCGGAGTTGCCGCCCGCGGCGTTCTTGAACTTGGCGTTGGCCTCGCCGAACGGCACGTTGACGTAGCGCACCTGCACCCCGGGGTGCAGCTTCTCGAAGCCCTTGGCGAGCTTCTCGTACGTGGCCTTCTCGGCGTCGTTCGAGGTGTCCCAGAAGGTGACGGTGCCGGAGAGCTTGCCGCCCCTGCTGCCGCTCTGGGCGGTGTCGTCGCCGCCGCAGGCCGTCGCCGTCATGGCCAGGGCCGCGATGAGCCCGGTCGCCGCTATGCCACGCCGCATGAGAACTCCTTCAACTGATCCCGGAACAGGGGGAGATCGCCCCGTAACCGGGCATCTCCAGTGCGCCGCTCCTGACGGCGGCGCCGGGTTGCCAGGAACGTAACAGCGATGAAAAGCGGCCGAAAGACCTTGCGAGAAATTTCTGCAAGGAACGTGGATCGTTACGTGCGCGTGTCCTGCAGATTGCGGCCCGTACGGGCACACAGGCCCCCGTACCCGATCAATGAACCGGCCGGAACGCGGAGCAGTTGGTCTATAACGGACGGCGACTACCGGACGCGGGACTGGCCGGTATCCGACCGTCGAGGCTCTGCAAGTCGCTTGCAAGTTGCCGTCAGGAAGTGCTTGCAAGGGCGGTGGGCAAGCCGACGGATGGCGGGTACAGTCCGCCCATGACCGCACGGCTCGTCGACATCGCAGCCCAGGCGGGGGTCAGTGAGGCCACCGTGAGCAGGGTCCTCAACGGCAAGCCCGGCGTCGCCGCGAGCACCCGCGAATCCGTCCTCGCCGCTCTCGACGTCCTGGGCTATGAGCGCCCGGTGCGGCTGCGCCGCCGCAGCGAGGGCCTCGTCGGCCTGATCACCCCGGAGCTGGACAACCCGATCTTCCCGGCGTTCGCGCAGGTCGTCGCGCAGGATCTGACGCGCAGGGGCTACACGCCGGTGCTCGCCACGCAGACGCCGGGCGGCTCCACGGAGGACGACCTGACCGAGATGCTGGTGGAGCGGGGTGTCAGCGGCATCGTGTTCGTCTCCGGCCTGCACGCCGACACGACGGCGGACACCGGGCGGTACGAGGTGCTGCGCGCCAAAGGCGTCCCGTTCGTCCTGGTCAACGGGCACGCGCCGGGCGTCGCGGCACCGTTCGTGTCCACCGACGACCGGGCGGCGGCCCGCCTCGCGGTCGGTCATCTCGCCGCGCTCGGGCACACCCGGATCGGGCTCGCCGTGGGGCCGCGCAGGTTCGTGCCGGTGATCCGCAAGATCGAGGGCTTCCGGCAGGCCCTGTACGAGCACCTCGGGGTGCCGGAGGCGGGCGCGACGGAGCTGGTCCAGCACTCCCTGTTCACCCTGGAGGGCGGGCAGGCGGCGGCCGCGACGCTCCTCGCCCGCGGCTGTACGGGCATCGTGTGCGCCAGCGACATGATGGCGCTCGGCGCGATCCGCGCGGCCCGCGAGGCCGGCCTGCGCGTCCCGGACGACGTCTCGGTGGTCGGCTTCGACGACTCCCCGCTGATCGCCTTCACCGACCCGCCCCTGACGACGGTCCGCCAGCCGGTGCACGCGATGGGCCAGGCCGCCGTGCGCGCACTCCTCGAAGAGGTCGCCGGCACTCCGGCCCCGCACGACGAGTTCCTGTTCCTGCCGGAGCTGGTGGTACGCGGGTCCACGGGGGCGGGCCCGAAGGGCTGAACTCGCCCTAGGACGCGGGCGGTCGGTCCCCGTAAACCAGCTCGCACTCCTCCCCCAGCTCCCTGACGCGTACGAACCCTGCCTTGCGGTAGAAGCCCAGCGCGCGGGCGTTGTCGACGTGCACGAGGAGGCGTACGCGGACCACGTCCGGCCGGCTGCGGGCCCAGTCGACGGCCGCGCGGAACAGGTCGGCGGCCACGCTCCCGCCCCGGTGCTCGGGCCGCACGAACGCGGCGACGAGATGCGCCTGCCGCAGGTCGACCCGTTCGCCCATGAAGTCCACGGTGCCGGGCTCCTCCAGGATCACGGTGACCGTGCCGAGGAAGCCGGGACCGCCCGCCGGGTCCTCGGCGACGAACTGCCGGTTCGGCCCCCCGGCGGCACCGCGCGCCGTGCGGTCCTTCCAGAACGCGTCGGGCTGGGACACGGCCTGCTCGTAGGTCTCCATGAACGCGATGGGGGCGAGCGGGTCGCGCAGCGCGGCAAGCCGCAGTTCCTTGGCGGCGGCCCATTCCTCGGCCCGGATCTCGCGCACGGCGGGTTCGGTCGTCATGCGGTCCATGGTTCGGCGGGGGCGGGGGCGGGGGCAAGTGAAATTCCCCGAACACCGGACGTTTGCACTGGTCAGCGGCGTGGCTTGGAGATTCCGCCGAGGGGCGGGGCCTGCGGTGGTCGGGACTGCGTCTTGCGCGCGGGCGGGCCCGGGGCCTGGACTGCCGATGATCGCCCGGGTAGCCGCCCCGGCACCGCGGCCGGTTCGAGGAGAGGGAGCTTCATGCTGGACGGCTGTACGCCCTGGCCCGAGGAGTACGTCGACCGCTACTGGTCGGCCGGGCACTGGCGCGGCTGCACGCTGGACAACCTGCTGCGCCTCTGGGCCCTCGACCACGGCCCCCGCACCGCTCTCGTCCACGGCACGACGCGCCTCACGTACGCCGCCCTCGACCGGCGCGTGGACCGCATGGCCGCCGGGTTCCGGCTGCGCGGACTGCGGCCCCGGCAGCGGGTGGTCGTGCAGCTCCCGAACGTGCCGGAGTACGTGGTCACGGTCCTCGCGCTGCTGCGCGCGGGCGCGGTGCCCGTGCTGCTGCCGCTGTCTCTGCCGGACGGCGAGGTGTCGCGGCTCGTCCGGCTCACGGAGGCCGTGGGGTACGTGCACCCGGCGGCGGACACGTCGGACGAGGCGTACGACGGGGTGGGCCGGGCGGCCGCCGCCGAGGCCATGGCGGCCCGACTGCCCCATCTGCGCCGGGTGTTCGCGTACGAGGCGCCGGGCACGTCCTCCCCGTACGGCGGGCTCCGCACGGACGCGGCGGGATGCCATTACGCGCCGCTGGCCTCGGTCGACGCGCCGCCCGAGCCGGGGTTGCCGCTCAGCGCGGGCGACGTGGCGTTCCTGCTGTACGCCGACGACTCCGCGACGCTGGTGCCGCGCACGCACGACGACTTCGCGTACCAGGCGCGGGCCTTCGCCGAGGCGGCCGCGCTCACCGAGGACGACGTGTATCTCGCGGCCCGCCCGGAGGGGCCGGCGTCCGTCGTCGGCGGGCTCGGGGTGTTCGGCACGCTGTCGGCGGGCGGGACGGTGGCGTCGGGCGAGGCCGCGTCGGAGCCGGTGACGGTGGTGTCGCTGGACACGGCAGCTGACGCGCTGGGTCGACTCGGCGCTTCTGTGCGGGACTTGACGCGCCTGCGCCTGGTGCAGACGGGCCCGGCCCCTCTCCCGTACGCGTCCGCCGCGAGCCTCGCCGCCGCGCCGGGCCGCACCTTGCAGCAGATCCACGCGACTCCCGCGGGCCCGCTCACGCTCACCCGCCTCTCCGACCCGCACGACACGATCCTCACCACGCAGGGCCGCCCCCTCTCCCCCGACGACGAGATCCGCGTCGTCGACGCCGACGGCTTGCCGGTGCAGCCCGGCGAGGAGGGCGAACTCCTGGCCCGGGGCCCGTACCTCCCCCGCGCCCACTACCGCGCGCCCGACTTCAACGCCCGGACGTTCACGGCGGACGGGTTCTTCCGTACGGGGGTGCGCGGGCGGTTGGACCCGGCGGGGAGCCTGGTGGTGGGTGGGGGTGCGGACCGCGGCGCGTCCGGCGCCGGGCGGTCCGTCTAGCCCAGCAGGGCCCGCAACGACCGGCGTACCGCCGCGCCCGTGGGCCCCACGTCCAGGCCTCGGCGCGTGCGCAGGTGGTCCCAGGCGGCCCAGGACGAGGAGGCGTCGAGGGCGTCGAGGAGGCCGCCGGGGCGGCGGGCGCCGGACACCTCGCGGAGCTGGGGCGTGAACAGCGTCGCCAGGTCGGCGCGCAGCCAGGCGTCGCCCTCGGCCATCACGCGCCGCAGCCCCGGCGAGTCCGGTTCGAGGCTCAGGCCGACCCGGCGGATCGGGGTCATCAGCTCGTACATGCGCGCCCGTTGGGCCACGAAGCCCCGCACCTTCCGGTCCACGGCCCACTCCGGGGGGATCGGCTCCGCCAGCGCCTTCCACCGTTCGGCCTGCCGCTCGGCCGCGCTCACGTACAGCGCCTCACGGTCGGCGAAGTGGACGAAGACGGTGCGCTCGGAGACCCCGGCGCGCTCGGCGATGGCCTTGCGGGTGGGCTCGCGCGCGCCCTCGGCGATAAGTGCCAGAACCGTGTCGACCAGGGTCGCGCGCGTCCACTCCGGGTCGCGCCGCCAGCGCCTGCCGGAGCCGCTGCCCGTGCCGGTGTCCGTGTCCGTGCCGGTGCCCTCGCCCGTGTCCCGTGTGTCCCGTGTGCTCACGGCGCCATCCTCGCACCCGGGCCCAGGGCTGCGGCAAGAGCGGTCGCCGCCCGCACCTGCACGGCTCCTGTTTCATGAAGACTGCAACAAGCCGCACTCCGGACCCTTGACTCGTATTGCAGTCCGGATGCAATAGTGGCGGAACCGTCGGCGCGCCCCACCGCACTGCGCACAGGCACGCACCGCACGTGCGCACACCAACTTCCCCACTCCGAAGGCGACTTCACCATGACCCCGATGAACCGACGCGGCTTCGTCGCGGCCACCGCGGGCGCCGCGGCCGCCGCCGTCTCCCTCAACCCGCTGTCCGCGAGCACCGCCCTCGCCGCCAACCGCGACCCCGCGCCCGACGACGCCCCGGAGTCGCTCCCGTACGCCGACCGCCGTGACTTCGCGGACGCCGAGCGGGGGTTCGTCGCGCCCTTCACCGGCGGCCCCATCAGGACGAAGAGCGGGCGGATCGCCTGGGACCCGGACGCGTACCGCTTCCTGGAGGAGCACGACGACACGTCCGATGACGCGCCCGACAGCGCGCACCCCAGCCTGTGGCGGCAGGCCCGACTCCTCGCGAAGCAGGGCCTGTTCAAGGTCTGCGACCGCGTCTATCAGGTGCGCGGGCTCGACCTGTCGAACATGACGATCGTCGAGGGCGACACCGGTGTGATCGTCATCGACCCGCTGATCTCCGCCGAGACCGCGGCCGCCGCGCTCGCCCTCTACCGTGAGCACCGCGGCGACCGTCCCGTCCGGGCGATGATCTACACGCATCCGCACGTCGACCACTTCGGCGGGTGCCGCGGCGTCCTCCCCGACGGGGCGGACGCGGACGTCCCGATCGTCGCGCCGCAGGGCTTCATGGAGCACGCGGTCACCGAGAACGTCTACGTCGGCCCGGCCATGTCACGCCGCGCGGGCTACATGTACGGGGCGAAGCTTCCCACCGGCGCGAAGGCGCAGCTCGGCTGCGGGCTCGGCCTCACCGTGTCGCTCGGCACGGTCGGCCTGATCGCACCGAACAGCTATGTGACCAGGACCGGCGAGGAGCTCACCCTGGACGGCGTCCGGGTCGAGTTCCAGATGACGCCGGGCACCGAGGCGCACGCGGAGATGAACTTCCTGTTCCCCGACCTGCGTGCCGTCTGCATGGCCGAGAACGCCACCCACACCATGCACAACATCCTGACCCTGCGCGGCGCCCAGGTCCGCGACGCGCACGCCTGGGCCGGCTACCTCACCGAGTCCATCGGCCTGTACGAGGGCCGCGCCGACGTCGCGTTCGCCTCGCACCACTGGCCCACGTGGGGCAACGTCACGATCGTCGAACTCCTCACGCACCAGCGGGACTTGTACGGCTACCTGCACGACCAGACCGTGCGGCTCATCAACCAGGGCCGCACCGGGACCGAGATCGCCGAGACGTTCCGGCTGCCGCCCGCCATCGGCGAGGTGTGGGCCAACCGCGGCTACTACGGCTCGCTCAGCCACAACGTGAAGGCGGTCTACCAGCGCTACATGGGCTGGTTCGACGGCAACCCGGCCCACCTGTGGCAGCACCCTCCGGTCGAGGAGGCGCGGCGCTGGGTCGACTGCCTGGGCGGGCAGGCGGCGGTGCGGGCGCGGGCCCGCGCGTACGAGCGGCGCGGCGACCTGCGGTTCGCGGTGACCCTGCTCAACCACGCCGTGTTCAACGACCCGGACGACACCGCGGCGAAGCGGCAGCTGGCGGCGTTGTTCACGCGTCTCGGGCACGGCAGCGAGAACGCGGTGTGGCGCAACTTCTTCCTCACCGGCGCCCTGGAGCTCACCGAGGGCGTCACGCCGGGCGAGAGCTCCACGGTCGGCCCGGACATGTATCTCGCCCTGACCGTGGGCCAGTTGATCGACAGCATGGCGGTACGCGTCGACGGCCCGAAGGCGTGGGACGTACGCCTGGCCGTCGACTGGCGCGTGGGCGACGGCTACTGGCACCTGCGGCTCGCGCACGGCCTCCTCACCTGGACGGAGAGCGAGGAACCCGACCCGGACGCGGGCCTGACGATGACGCTGACGAAGCCTCAACTCCTCGCCCTGCTCGCCGGGAAGGGCACGGAGGGCATCGCCATGGACGGCGACCGTAGCCTCTTCACGACCCTTCTGTCCGTCCTCGACAAGCCCGACAAGAACTTCCCGATCGTCACCCCGTGAGGCTCGTACAGGGAAGCTCGTGCAGGGAAGCTCGTGCAGGGAAAGCTCGTACGCTCAACGCCGCCCGACCCCCGCGGGTGAACTCGCCCCCTTCACCCGCAAGTCGGGCTCGCCCCCGCCGTCCGCCGGGACCGTCCACACGTCGCTCCTGCGCCCGTCCGCGCCCGGCAGGCCGTACGCGAGGGTGTGGTCGTCGAGCCACGCGGCCTGGTCGTCCACGCTGCGGTGCTCGGCGACGGGGTGCTCGCGCAGGGTGCGCAGGTCGAGCACGTACAGCCGCCAAGGGTCCGAACTCCCGTCCCTCACCCGCTTCTTGAAGGCGATGCGGGTGTTGTCCGGCGACAGGGACGGGCACTCCACGTTCATGCGGAGCGCCTCGGCGGACCAGCGCCGCATGTCGCCACGCACCAGGTAGGTGCGGCCCTTGGTGGAGACGGTGGCGTAGAAGCGGTTGTCGTCCGCGGCGAACGTCACGCCCCAGTAGTTGACGTCGGGCGAGTGGTAGCGGCGGCCGTCGATCGTGAGGGGGATCTCCTCCATGTTCTTGACGAGATAGCCGGTGCGGGTGTCGAGGATCGAGGTGCGGGTGGAGAACGACGAGCCCGCGTACGAATCGCCGGTGGCGAACATGGTCCACGCCAGCATCCGCCCGGACGCCGAGACGCGGGCCCGGTTGGGGATGCCGGTGAGCGCGATCCGCCGCTTCTCCCGCAACTCCCCGTCCAGGACCACCGCGTACGACTTGGGCGGGATGCCGGGGCGGCGCTGCAGACAGAGCCCGGTGCCGCCCGCCGCGTGGAAGCGCGCGCAGGTCGGGCCGCCCGTGGTTCTGCCACCGGTCCGGGACCCGTCCAGCGGCAGGCGTGCGACCCGCCCGTCCCCCGCTCCCCCGCGCTCGTCGCGTACGTACAGATGTCCCCGGTCGAGCCCGAACTCCGAGACGGAGGCGGCGGGTTGGGCGCGGCGGACGGCGTGCACGGTGTACGTGACGGCGACTCCCGCGAGGACCGCCGCGGCGAGGGCGACGGCGACGATGCGCGTACGCAGGGCCGGCCTCGGAAGCCGTGGGGTCATGACGCTCCTTCCGAACGGCCGCCCGTGGACGGCGAGTTGGGCAGCACCGATTCCGGCGGCACTCCCCGCAACAGCACCCCCGCCACCACCACCGCGCCACCCAACAGCACCACGGCAACGGTCAGCGCAGTGCCCGTACCCCACCAGGTCCAGGCGGCGCCGAAGCCCGCGGCCGCGAGGAGGCGGCTCAGGGCCTGGCCGGTCTGCACGACGGCGAGGCCGCCCGCCCGGTGCCGTGCCGGCAGGAACGGCCCGGCGAGCGCCATGAGGACACCGTCCGTGGCCGCGTAGAACACGCCGACGAGCAGCAGCACGCCCACGAGCAGCGGCGTTCCGTCGAGCGGGGTGAGGAGCAGGGCGTACGCGACGGCCAGTGCGGCATGCCCGGCGAGGAACGGGACGCGGCGGCCGATGCGGTCGGCCAGGCGGCCGGCGGGCACGGCGAGCAGCAGGTACACGGCGGCCGCGCCGAGCGGCAGCAGCGGGAACCAGCTCTCGGCGAAGCCGATGCGGCGCTGCAGCAGCAGATACACGAACGCGTCACCGACGGTCGCCGCGCCCAGCACCACGGCCGCCCCGAGGACCCGCCGGAACGCGGGCACCTCGAGCACCTCCCGGGTGCGCCCGGCGGCACCCCGGCCGGGCGGTACGGGCAGGTCCCGTCTCCCCGGCACGAACGCGACGAGCACGAGCACGCCGAGCAGCCCGCAGCAGAAGCTGACGACGAACACCGCGTCGTAGGCGTCCGCAGTGGCCCACAGCAGCGCGAACGCGGCGAGCGGGCCGAGCAGCGCACCCGTGGTGTCCATGGCCCGGTGCACGCCGAAGGCGCGACCCAGCTGTCCGGGCGGGCTCGCCAGTGAGATCAGGGCGTCGCGCGGCGCGGTCCGCACGCCCTTGCCGATCCGGTCGGCGGCGAGCGCGGCGCCGATCCCGAGGGTGGCGCCGCCCGCGAGGAGCAGGCCGAGGCGGGAGAGGGCGGACAGGGCGTAGCCGCCGCCCGCGACGAGCTTGTGGCGCCCGCCCCGGTCGGCGGCGCGCCCGCCCGCGAGCCGCACGACGGCGGTGACGGCGTTGTAGAGCCCGTCGAGGAAGCCGAACTGCAGGGGGGAGAGGCCGAGTTGGAGGACGAAGTAGAGCGGCAGGACGGCCGTGACCATCTCCGACGAGATGTCGGTGATCAGGCTGACCGCGCCGAGCGCGAGGACGGGTGCGGCGACGCGGCCGCGCCGGGCGGCGCCGCCCGCCGTGGCGACCGCGTCCGTGGTGGCGAGATACATGCGGTGCCTGTGCGTGCGTACGCCGGGTCAGTGGCACTCGTACGACGGGCTGGTGTCCTCCGCCTGCCCGTCGCTGCCGACGAGTTCCCAGGAGAACCCGTTGTCGGTGAAGTCGAGGCGTACCACCCCGAAGGTGTCGGTGATCCGCTTCTCGCTGTTGGGCTGCACCTCCTCGATCTGGTACGGGTGCGCGCCGCCCGTGCCCGCGAGGATCTCGACGATGCCCTGCGGGTCGGCGTTGCCGTCGGCGTCCTGCGGCGCGAACCGCTCGTAGTGGTGGTCGTGGCCGTTGAGGACGAGTTCGGCCCCGGCGTCGTCGAGGATCTTCCACACGGGCCGTCCGACGGGGTCGTTGCCGTGCTCGCCGGACGAGAACAGCGGGTGGTGCCAGTACGCGGCCACGCACTTCTTGGAGTTGGCGGCGAGGTCCTGCTTCAGCCAGTCCAACTGGGCGTCGTCGTCGAAGCTGTTGGAGTCGAGGGCGACGAAGTGCCAGTTGCCCTGGTCGTAGCTGTAGTAGCTCTTGCCGTCGGGGTAGGCGATGTCCCCGAAGTACGCCTTGTACCCGGCGAGCGGGCCCTCCGGGTCGTACGTCTCGTGGTTGCCCGGCACGGGCCGGGTCTTCTCCTTGAACGCGCCCCAGGTGGTGTCGTAGTAGTCCTCGAAGTCCTGCAGGCGGGCGTCGTCGTACTGGTTGTCACCCATCGTCAGGACGAACGCCGGGGCGATCTTCTCGACCTGCGCGGCGGTCTTCGGGTGCTCGCAGCCGCTGTCGTCGGCGGTGCACTGCTCGGCGATGTCGCCGACGGCCACGGCGCTGAAACCGGCGCGCGGCTGCGGTGTGGGCGCGGCGCCGGCGGCCCCGGCGGGCGACCAGAACAGCGCGCCCCCGACCACGGCGAGGGCCCCGCCGAGCGCGGCGGGAATCGCGAACTTCCGTGTCCGGAGGCGGGAGTTGGAGCGGTTCGGGGTGCTCGTACGCGTGCTGCGACTGCGCGACATGGGAGTCTCCTCGGTCGGCGTGGGGGAGCCGTCGCGAGGAATCCTGGCGATGCGGCATGTACGCGTCAATAGCCCGAACCGCATTCTGTTAGGAAACTTTACTACCACCAACGTCGGGCGTCTGCGGCCGCGTTGCGGGTCTTCACTCGATGCTCCTTGATCCGTACGCGTGCACCGACGGCCCGGATTCGTCCCGTTGTCAGTGGTGCACGCAAGACTGGGAGTCCGACGCTCGGAGGAGGAGACGGACGATGACGGACCTGGAACTCGCGGCGGTGCAGGCGTACGTGAGGCTCGTGAAGGGCGTGCGCGCGACGCTCGACGACACCTCGCATCCCATGGGCGCGCCGCCCTTGCTCCACGAACCCATGGCCGAGACGGACCGAGCCCTGGCGGCAGCAGGCCTGGCCGGCAACGAACAGCGCCTGTTCCAACTGGTGGCGGACCTGATGGAGGAGAGCGGGGTCAGGCAGGGGGCGTAGGGGGTGTGACGCGGGGGCCCTGGGGGGCAGGGGGACGACCCCCGCCCCTCCCCCCTCAACGCTCGCGCGCGCCGCTCATCAGCACGACCCGGTCGGCCTCGACGTCGAACCCGAGCAGGGGCCAACTGCGGTCACCGCCCTCGGGGTTCATGAGCACGGGCCTGCCGAGGCGCCGCCCGATCGACGTGAGGACATCGCAGAAGAGGTCGATGCGCTCCTGCCCCTGGAGTTCGCGGAGGTCCACGTCGAAGTCGATCTCGTCGGCCGTGGCGAACCGGAAGATGACGAGCACGTCGGGGTCGGGCCGGACCCGCAGTTGCGGGCACTCCGCATCCGCCGGACGCGCCAGGACCGTGGCGGCCCGCGGCACCGGGAGCACGACCTCCCCTTCCAGGTACGTGTGAGGCCAGCCCCGCTCCACGACGAGATCCAGGACCGCCTGCCACCCCTCGACGGAGACGCCCGGCACGTGCACGTCCGGCAGCGCGCCCGTCAGGTCGGGGTCGAAGGCCCTTCGGACTTCGGGGTCGTGCCGGCGCAGGTCACTCACGCGGCCATCGTGCCGTACGACGGGGTGGCCAGTCGGCAGTGCGGCGCGTCCGCCGGTCGGCCGGTCGACGGAAGACCTCACCGTCCCGCCCGGCCCGTCGCCCCTACGCTGCCCCGATGGACCAAGCGACCGAATGCACTGCAACCTCCGCAGCCCCCGCTCAGGCCTCGCCGCGCGTGAACGACTACGACCGGTTCGCCGAGGCGTACTCCGCGGAGAACGAGCGCAGCCTCGTGAACGCCTACTACGCGCGCCCCGGAATCCTCGACCTGGCCGGGGACGTGACAGGGCGTCGCATTCTGGACGCGGGCTGCGGTTCCGGGCCGTTGTCGGCCGCACTGCGCGAGCGCGGCGCCGTCGTCAGCGGCGTCGACCTGAGCGCCGGAATGCTGGACCTCGCCCGGCAGCGCCTCGGCCCGGACGCCGACCTGCACCTGGCCGACCTCGACGGCCAACTCCCCTTCCCCGACGGCGACTTCGACGACGTGGTGGCCTCCCTCGTACTCCACTACCTGGAGGACTGGGGCCCCGCCCTGGCGGAACTGCGGCGGGTGCTCAAGCCGGGCGGGCGGCTGATCGCGTCCGTGGACCACCCGTTCGTGGCGTACACGATCCAGGAGCCGCGGCCCGACTACTTCGCGACCACCAGCTACAGCTTCGACTGGTCGTTCGGCGGGCAGACCGTGCCGATGCGGTTCTGGCGCAAGCCCCTGCACGCCATGACGGACGCCTTCGCCGCCGCCGGATTCCGCCTCACCGCCCTTCACGAGCCCCGCCCCGACCCGGCCGCGCGCGAACTGTTCCCCGAGGGCTTCCACGACCTGTCGACGAAGCCCTGCTTCCTGTTCTTCGTCGTGCAGGCGCCGGAGCCGGGCTAGGCAGGTTCTTGTGCTGCGAGCCGTTCGGCGACAGTGCGGGGCGCGCGGCCGAGCAGTTCGGCCAGCAGAGGGGTGGCCTCGGCGAAGTGGCCGGCGCGGGCAGCCTCGTACCAGGTGAGCATGAGCCCGGCCAGCTGCTCCGGGACGCCGATCGCGATCTGGTCGGCGACCCACTGCTCGTCCTCCACGACGATGCGCTCCACAGGGCGACCGGTGAGGTCGGAGGCGAGTGCGGCCACGTCGTCGAAGGTGACGGCGTTCGGTGCGGTGAGGTCGACGGGGCCGTCGAAGGAGCGGTCACCGGCGAGGAGGACAGCGGTGGCCTCGGCTATGTCGGCACGGTCGGTGTAGGGGACGGGGCCGTCCTGCGGCCGGGCGATCACGCCGGTGCGCTGCCACGGGCCGAGCACCTGGTCGAGTGGGCCGTAGGCGCCGTTGCGCAGTGCGGTCCAGGCGATCCCCGAGTCGTCGAGGATCGCCTCGGTGGCGATGTGGATGTCCGACGGCCGGTACGGGTTGCCGGGGACGGCGCCCTGCTGGCTGGTGTAGAGGAGGCGCCGGGCGCCGGCCTCGACGGCGGCTTCGACGGCCTTGCGGTGCAGGCCGACCAGGTCGGCAGCCGGGTCGTTGCCGGATATCAGAAGGACCTGCTCGGCACCGGCGAAGGAGTCGCGCAGCGCGGCCGGATCCCCGTACGAGCCCTGCCGCACGCGCACACCGCGGTCGGCGAAGTGCCGCGCCTTGGCGGTGTCGCGGACGCTGACGCCGATCCGGTCGGCGGGCATGCGCGCGAGGAGGTGCTCGACGACTGCGCCGCCCAGCCCGCCGCTCGCTCCGGTGACAACGATCATGCTCTCGGCCCCTCGGTTCCATAAGTTGACCACTGCGGTCAGTTTCTCCCTGGCTTCGACCGTAGGTAACCTGACCCAGTGAGTCAACTTGTGCCGACGGGCAGGAAGAGACGGTGAGTGCGATGGCTTCGGGATCCCGGTTGCGCGCCGATGCCCGGCGCAATTCCGAACAGATCCGCTCTGCCGCGATCGGCGCCTTCCGCGGGCAGGGCCTGGCGGTACCGCTGGAGGAGGTCGCCAAGGCAGCAGGGGTGAGCAAGGCCACGGTCTTCAACCGGTTCGGCGGGCGGATCGGCCTCATCGAAGCCGTCATCGAGGAGCTCGTGGCGAACGAGCTGTCCGCCGTCGTCGACCGCGCTCGCGCCATCGACGACGCGGGCGAGCGGATCACGTACTACCTCACCGCGCTCCGCGACCTCCAGTACCGCCAACCCGCCTTCAACGACGTGCTGTTGCAGACATATCCGAACTCGCAGCAGCTGATGGAGATCTGCCGGGTCGGAAGCGAGGCCAACGAGGAGTTCGTCGCAGCGGCGCAAGCCGTCGGCGCTCTGCGGCCGGAGTTCACGGCGGGCGACCTGCACGCACTCGTCGCAGACAACGCCCTCGCCCTCAAGCACGGCCGACGGCCTCCCCGGGACGACTACGACCGCCGCACCCTGTACCTCCTGGACGGAATCCGAGGGCCCCACTCCACTTCCGGCGGACGATAGCGGCGCCCCCCCCCCCCCCCGGCGGACGACAGCGACCCCCGGCGGGCGACAGCGGCGCCCCTGGCCCGGCTGTCGCTCGCGAGGGCACCACTCGGGCCGCTCATCTGCGCCCCCGACATCACAATTGAATCTCGCTCCCGCACACCCTCTTGCCCCACCCTCGTGTAATCGTTTCCAATCCTCCGTGTAATCGATTCCACGGAGCCCACGAAGAGGTGGTCCCGAGATGGCGGGCATCAAGGATGTCGCGGCCGCGGCGGGTGTGTCCGTCGCCACGGTCTCGCGTGTGCTCAACGCGCACCCGTCCGTCAGCGCGGCCGCCCGCGCGCGGGTCCTCGCCGCCGTGGACGAGCTCGGCTACCGGCCGAACGCCGTCGCCCGCTCGCTGCGCACCGCCCAGACCCGCACCCTCGGCCTGATCATCAGCGACGTGATGAACCCGTACTTCACCGAGCTGGCCCGCTCCGTCGAGGAGGAGGCGCGGGCCCTCGGCTACAGCGTGATCATCGGCAACGCCGACGAGTCGCCCGAGCTCCAGGACGACCACGTACGCACCCTGCTCGACCGCCGCATCGACGGCCTGCTCGTCTCGCCCACCGACGGCGGCTCGCCGCAGCTGCTCGACGCCGCCCGGTCCGGCACCCCCACCGTGTTCGTGGACCGCTGGATCCCGGGCGTGGAAGTCCCGGTCGTACGGGCCGACGGCCGCGACGCCGTCCGTGACCTGGTCGCCCACCTGAACGCCCTCGGCCACCGCAGGCTCGCCATCATCGCGGGCCCCGCCGCCACCACGACCGGCAGCGAGCGCGTCGACGCCTTCCGCGCGGCGCTCGGCGCGTACGGGCTCGACCTGCCCGAGGCGTACGTGGGCCAGGGCGACTTCCAGGCGGAGAGCGGCCGGCGCGTCACCGAGGCGTTCCTCGCCCTGCCCGAGCCGCCCCAAGTCGTGTTCGCCGCCGACAACTTGATGGCGCTCGGCGCACTCGACGCCATCCGGGCCCGGGGCCTGCGCGTGCCCGACGAGATGGCGCTCGCCGCGTTCGACGACATTCCCTGGTTCGTGCACACCGACCCGCCGATCACGGCGATCGCCCAGCCGACGCGTGAGCTCGGCCGGGCCGCGGTGCGTGCGCTCACCGCCGTGATCGAGGGCCGCCGTGCCCGGTCCGTGACGCTGCCCGCGCGGCTCGTCGTACGCCGATCCTGCGGCGCGCAGGACGCCGCAGCGGCACCGCCGAACAGAGCCGGCAGTCCCACTGGCCCCACCAGTCCCCCACCGTCCCGTCCCCGACCGAGGAGCAACCCGTGAGTCATCCGGACGAGTTGCTGCGTATCGAAGGGATACGCAAAACCTTTCCCGGCGTGGTCGCGCTCGACTCCGTCGACTTCGACCTGCGCCGCGGCGAAGTGCATGTGCTGCTCGGCGAGAACGGTGCCGGCAAGAGCACGCTGATCAAGATGCTGTCGGGCGCGTACCGCCCGGACAGCGGCCGCATCCTGGCCGAGGGGCGCGAGGTGCGCATCCACGGCGCGCAGGACGCGGAAGCGCTCGGCATCGCCACGATCTACCAGGAGTTCAACCTGGTGCCCGATCTGACGGTCGCCGAGAACATCTTCCTGGGCCGCCAGCCGCGCCGCTTCGGTCTCGTCGACCGGAAGCGCATGGAGGCCGAGGCCGCCGAGCTGCTCGAGCGGGTCGGCGTGCAGGTGTCGCCGCGGGCGCGCGTGCGTGAACTGGGCATCGCGCGGCTGCAGATGGTGGAGATCGCCAAGGCGCTCAGCCTGAAGGCACGCGTGCTGATCATGGACGAGCCGACGGCCGTGCTGACCTCCGAGGAGGTCGACAAGCTGTTCGCGATCGTGCGGAAGCTGCGCGAGGACGGCGTCGGCATCGTCTTCATCACGCACCACCTGGAGGAGATCGCCGCGCTCGGCGACCGCGTCACGGTGCTCCGCGACGGCCGCAGCATCGACCAGGTGCCCGCGTCCACGCCGGAGGACGAGCTCGTCCGCCTGATGGTGGGCCGCAGCATCGAGCAGCAGTACCCGCGCGAGCGCGGACCGGTCCAGGAGGCCGACGGGGAGCGCCCGTTGCTGTCGGTCCGCGGACTGACCCGGAACGGCGTCTTCCATGACGTGAGCTTCGACGTGCGCGCCGGAGAGGTCGTGGGCCTCGCCGGCCTGGTCGGCGCCGGTCGTACGGAGGTGGCGCGGGCCGTGTTCGGCGCCGACCCGTACGACGAGGGCCGGGTCGACGTGCACGGCGAGCGGCTGCCGCGGGGCGACGTGAACGCGGCGATGGGCGCGGGCATCGGTCTCGTACCGGAGGACCGCAAGGGCCAGGGGCTCGTCCTGGACGCGTCCGTGCAGGAGAACCTGGGCCTGGTCACGCTGCGTTCCGCGACCCGGGCCGGGCTCGTGGACCTGAAGGGGCAGCGGGCCAGGGCCGTGGCCGTCGCCGAGCAGCTGGGCGTGCGCATGGCGGGGATCGACCAGCATGTGCGGACCCTGTCGGGCGGCAACCAGCAGAAGGTCGTCATCGGCAAGTGGCTGCTCGCCAAGTCCCGGGTGCTGATCCTGGACGAGCCGACCCGCGGCATCGACGTGGGCGCGAAGGTCGAGATCTACCAGCTGATCAACGAGCTGACCGCGTCCGGGCACGCCGTCCTGATGATCTCCAGCGACCTGCCGGAGGTGCTCGGCATGAGCGACCGGGTCCTGGTGATGGCCCAGGGCCGGATCGCGGGCGAGCTCAGCGCCGAAGAGGCCGACCAGGACGCGGTGATGGCCCTGGCCGTCTCCGCCCCGCCCAGCGCAGAAAACCCCCTTCGAAAGAGCAACGACGACGTGGAGGACTCCGATGGCCGCTGACACGCTCACCAGCAAGACGGGCGCGGGTGGCGCCGGGGCGGTCCGCCGCTTCCTGCTCGAGAACGGCGCCCTGAGCGCGCTGATAGTCCTGGTGGTGGCGATGTCGCTGCTCTCCGGCGACTTCCTGACCACGCAGAACCTCCTCAACGTCGGCGTGCAGGCCGCCGTGACGGCGATCCTCGCGTTCGGTGTGACGTTCGTGATCGTCGCGGCGGGCATCGACCTGTCGGTGGGCTCGGTCGCCGCCCTGTCGGCGACCGTCCTCGCCTGGACGGCGACGTCGCAGGGCGTGCCGGTGTGGCTTGCGGTGCTGCTTGCCGTGGGCACGGGCATCGCGTGCGGACTGGTGAACGGCGCGCTCGTCGCGTACGGCAAACTCCCGCCGTTCATCGCGACGTTGGCGATGCTGTCGGTCGGCCGCGGTCTGTCGCTCGTCATCTCGCAGGGCAGCCCGATCCCGTTCCCCGACTCGGTGTCGGTGCTCGGTGACACGCTCGGCGGCTGGCTGCCGGTGCCCGTGCTCGTGATGATCGCGGCGGGCCTGCTCACGGCGCTGATCCTGGGCCGTACGTTCATCGGCCGCTCGATGTACGCGATCGGCGGCAACGAGGAGGCCGCGCGGCTCTCCGGTCTGCGGGTGCCGCGGCAGAAGCTCGTGATCTACGCCCTGTCGGGCCTGTTCGCCGCCGTCGCGGGCATCGTGCTCGCCTCCCGCCTCGTCTCGGCGCAGCCGCAGGCCGCGCAGGGGTACGAGCTGGACGCGATCGCCGCGGTCGTGATCGGCGGAGCCAGCCTCGCGGGCGGTGTCGGCAAGGCGTCGGGCACGCTGATCGGCGCGCTGATCCTCGCGGTGCTGCGCAACGGCCTCAACCTCCTCTCGGTGTCGGCGTTCTGGCAGCAGGTCGTCATCGGCGTCGTCATCGCCCTCGCGGTGCTGCTCGACACGGTGCGGCGCCGGGCGGGCGGCGGTTCGGCCGGTGCCGTCGGCGCGGGTGCGGGCGGGGCTAGCGGCAACGGCGGAAAGCGCGGCGCGCTGAAGCTGGCGCTCGCGGCGGTCGTGGTGGCCGCGGTCCTCGGCGCGATGTCGCTGTTCAACTCCGGCCCGGCCGGTACGACGACCAAGGTCGGCATGTCGCTGTCCACGCTCAACAACCCGTTCTTCGTGCAGATGCGGAAGGGCGCCGAGGCGGAGGCGAAGAAGGCGGGCGTCGACCTGACGGTCACGGACGCGCAGAACGACCCGTCGCAGCAGGCCAACCAGCTGCAGAACTTCGCCGGCGAGGGCGTGAAGTCGATCGTCGTGAACCCGGTGGACTCCGACGCGGTGGGCCCGGCCGTACGCGCCGCCAACAAGTCGGACATCCCGGTGATCGCCGCCGACCGCGGGGTCAACAAGGCGAAGACGGCCACGCTCGTCGCGTCCGACAACGTGGCGGGCGGCCGGCAGGCGGCGAAGACGCTCGCCGAGAAGCTCGGCGGCAAGGGCACGGTCGTCACCCTGCAGGGCACGCCGGGCGCCTCGGCCAGCCGGGAGCGCGGCAAGGGCTTCGCCGAGGGCATCAAGGCGTACCCGGGCATCAAGGTCGTCGCGAAGCAGCCCGCGGACTTCGACCGTACGAAGGGCCTGGACGTGATGACCAACCTGATGCAGTCGCACCCCGGCATCGACGGTGTGTTCGCGGAGAACGACGAGATGGCGCTCGGCGCGGTCAAGGCCCTCGGGTCCAAGGCCGGCAAGTCCGTGGCCGTGGTCGGCTTCGACGGCACGCCCGACGGGATCAAGGCGGTGGCGGCGGGCACGCTGTACGCGTCGGTCGCGCAGCAGCCGGAGCAGCTGGGCCGGATCGCGGTGCGGAACGCGGTGCGGGCGGCGCAGGGCAAGGACGTCGCGGACGCGGTGAAGGTGCCGGTCAAGGTCGTCACGGCGAAGAACGCGGGGGACTTCGAGTGAAGCGGTCCGGCATCCTGAACCGTCATCTCGCGGGCGCGCTCGCGGAGTTGGGGCATGGCGACGGGGTCCTCGTCTGCGACGCGGGCATGCCCATCCCGGACGGGCCGCGCGTCGTCGACCTGGCCTTCCGGGCCGGGGTGCCGTCCTTCGCGGAGGTCCTGGACGGGCTCCTCGACGAGCTGGTGGTCGAGGGCGGTACGGCGGCGACCGAGGTTCACGCGGCCAACCCGGCCGCGGCGGGGCTCCTCGCGGAGCGCGTACCGGACCTGGCGCACGTCCCGCACGCCGACCTGAAACGCCTCACGTCCGAGGCCCGGCTGGTCGTCCGCACGGGCGAGGCGAGCCCGTACGCGAACGTGCTGCTGCGGTGCGGGGTGTTCTTCTAGGTTCTCCCCTCCCCGCCCCTTCCCGAAAGACTGCCGTCGGCGGCAACGGGTGCTTCGCCCCCGAACCCCCGCCCGGGGCTGCCGCCCCTGGACCCCACCACGGGGCTCCGCCCCGGACCCCGCTCCTCAAACGCCGGAGAGGCTGAAATGGACGGGCGGGGCTCGGCGACGTGCCCCGAAAGGGGCGCGGGGAACTGCGCGATCGGCCACAGCGGCGCCGCAGCCGACGACGAGGCCCGGAGGGGCTCCCGCCTGGGAGCCCCTCCGGCGTTTGAGGAGCGGGGGGGGCAGGGGGGGCGGCGCCCCCCCCCTAAACCACTTCCACCCGCACCGCCCCCACGGGGCAGGCCCGAACCGCCTCCCGTACACGGGGATCCGGGGAGGGCCCGACCTCCCCGCGCCCCGGCAACACCTCACTCAACCCCTCATCGTCCTGAGTGAACACCTCCGGCGCGGTGAGCGCACACATCCCGGCGCCCATGCAGCGGTCCCGGTCGACCCGTACACGTTCCGTCATGAGCCCCAACCCCTACCAGGTGACGGGCAGTTCGAGCATGCCCTGGATCGTGTCGCCCGGCTTGAACGGGATCTCCTCGGCCGGCACGGCGAGCGCGAGCCCGGGCAGCCGCCGGAACAGCGTGCTCAGGGCGATCTCCATCTCGGCGCGGGCGAGGTTCTGGCCGAGGCACTGGTGGATGCCGAATCCGAACGCGAGGTGGTGCAACGGCCCCCGGTTCCAGTCGAGTTGCTCGGGTTCCCCGTACACGTCGGCGTCCCGGTTGATCAGCGACGTGGAGAAGACGACGCCGTCCCCGGCACGGATCGTGGTCCCGTCCACGTCGATGTCGTCCTTCGCCACCCGCAGCATGCCGTCCGCGATGGACAGGAACCGCAGCAACTCCTCGACGGCGGCCGGCATCAGCGCCTCGTCGGCCCGCAGCGCGGCGAACTGCTCGGGGTGCTGGAGCAGGGTGAACGTGCCGAGGGAGATCATGTTGGCGGTCGTCTCGTGCCCGGCGATCAGCAGGATCGTGGCCATGGCGACCAGTTCCTCCCGGTCGACCGTGCCCGCGGCGAGCTGCTGGGCGACGAGGTCGTCGAGCAGTCCGTCGCCCGGCTCCTTCACCTTCCGGTCGATCAACTGCAGGAAGTACGCGTCGAGTTCGTCCCGCGCCGCCTCCACGTCGGCCGCCTCGGGACCGCGGAGGAGCCGCCGGGACTGCTCCTCGAAGAAGTCGTGGTCGGCGTACGGGACGCCGAGGAGCGCGCAGATCACCATCGACGGAACGGGCAGCGCGAACGCCTCCACCAGTTCGGCCGGCGGGCCCTGGTCGACCATCGCGTCGATGAGCCGGTCGACGGTCTCCTGGATGCGGGGCCGCAGCGCCGCGATCCGTTTGACCGAGAAGCTGGGGATCAGCATGCGGCGCTGGGTGTTGTGCACCGGGTCGTCGACGCCGAGCAGGGCGACGCGCCGCCGGTCGTTCTTGATCACCTGGGCGACGCGCTCGGCGGGCACGGGGAAGCCCTCGGTGAGCCGGTCGCTGGACAGCCGTCCGTCGGCGAGGAGTTGACGGGCCGCGGCGTGCCCGGTGACGGCCCACACGGACCGGCCGTCGTAGAGGCGGACGCGGGCCAGGGGCCGGGCGTCGCGCAGGGGTTGGTAGGAGTGCGGAGGGTGGTACGGGCATGTGCGGTCCTGCGGGAAGGCGACTGCTTCCGTTTCCGTCATGCTGACCTCGCAAGCGCTCTGCTGTCGTTGCCTGCCTCCATTCGATGCCCGAGGCATCTAGAAGGTCCACGCTCGCACCGGCCAGATCCCCGGCCCGCCCGCCTGGCCGATTCCCGCCGCGAGCCCCCGGAGCCGCCCCCGTCGCCGCAGGTCAGCACGGTACGACGACCGCTTCCGCGCATACGTACGAGGCGTGCGTCGGCTTGATCGTCGCGCGGGTGAGGGCCGGAAAGACGCCAGGTGAAGGGGCCCCTTCTTGCGTCCCGGCGGTTTCAGAACCGGTACACGTCCAGGTACCCGCACATCCCGAACCTGCCCTGCTCCGCGGGCCGTCGGGACCGTACCGTGGCGTCGGCGAGGTGGGACAGGTCGCCCGCGGCGAGCCGTTCGAGGTGCTCGCCCGTCGCCGCCGCCGTTGCCGCCGCACCCCGCTCCCACCGCTCCCGCCAGTCCCCGAGCCGATGTCGTACGAGGGCGGCGGCGGCCCTGTGGAAGTCGGCGAGGGCCTGCGGGTCGCGGGCGGCGCGGAGCCTGCGGTAGCCGTCGACGGCCAGGTCCCGGCGGGCGCGCGCGGCCCGCGCCTGCTCCTCGCGGGGCGCGCCCTCGGGGACGGTGGTCGCGGCGGCGTACGTGTCGGGGTCGGCGAGGTACTCCGGGGGCAGCGTGAGCACCGCGTCCCCGGCCTCGGGCAGTCCGCTGTTCTGCATCAGGACGACGATGCGCAGGCCGTCCACCTCGACGAGGCGGTGGATGGTGCCGGGCGTGAACCAGGCGACGGTGCCCGCTTCGAGCGGGGTCTCCTCGTACCCGGACGCGGTCAAGGTCTGCACGGCTCCGCGGCCCGCCGTCACCACGTACCCCTCACTGCAGGTCAGATGCATGTGCGGGGTGCCGCCGCGGCGGCCGTCGGCGGCGGGCCAGTGGTAGACGCTGAGGTGCGAGACGGCTACGGAACCGGGGAGTCCGGTGAAGGGTTCCGGCGGGGCGGCGGTTTCCGCCAGGGGGGCCGCGAGCGGGCGGGCTGCTTGCCGTTCGGGGGACGTCGCCACGGGTGCTCCTCGGGGTCCGGTGGGCGCCATCGGCACTCGGGGGCGGCAGAAGCGCCAGAGCAAGCGCTTTCCACTCTCCGTGAACGTAAGCCGTGGACCGAGGACGGTCAACGGTTCGTACGCGCCCCCCTCCCCGGCGCCCGCACTGTGAGACATACATGCGATCACCGCATGTCGGCCCCCTCCCCGTACCGCCGACCGGGCGACTGGACCATACTGGACCCTCCACGCGACCACCCACAGAACGACTCCATGCCTAAGACGAGCTCATCCGTGACCGCCACCCCCCACACGACATGGCTGGGCCACGGGCGCCACCTCGGGCCCGAGCCCGAGCAGGACGTCCGGCGCAACCTGATCGCGCTCAAGTCGGCCGGTGTGATCGACGACTACCTCGACCTCGCGCCCGACGACTCGTCCGCCACCGAAGTGGGCGGACTGCCCGACCCGTTCGAGTCCGACGACGACACCGCGGCGCCCGCCCCCACCGCGCGCCGGCTCTTCGAGGCCCGCTGGCGGGTCGACGGCGAGGTGACGGTCCGCGCCCAGCTGACCACGTACGACTCGGCGGGCCGCAAGCGCGCCGACAGCGCCGTGTCCTGGGTGCTCGCCGCCGAGGCCGAGCGGGCCTGGGACCCGGAGTGGCCCTCGCCGGCCACCGTGTTCTGGCCCGACAGCGCGCTCACGCCGTGGGACCACGACGTGGTGCCGGGCCCGCGCCTGCGCGGCACGCACCGGCTGATCGCCGACGACGACAAGGACCTGCGGCGGCTCCTCAAGAACTGCACGCGCAGCAGCTGGAACATCCATGTCGTCGTGCACGAGGCGATGACCCCGGACGCGCGCGGGCTCGAACCCCTCGCCCGCCACCTGCCGCCGAGCCTGCGGCACCGCGTGGTCGAACACCGGGCGGCGCCCGAGCAGTTCGAGATCGTCAACTGGGCCATCAAGGACCTGGACGTACGGGTGCCGCGCGGCGGCGCCGTCGTCCTGCCGTCGTCGCCGCCGATGCCGGGGTACGACGCGGAGCGGTTCGCCGTGCGCAGCGTGTTCCTCGACGGTTCCGAGCCGACCGAACTCATCGAGAAGATCACGGACTTCGCGGCGCTGCCCCGCCCGCTGACCGCCGATGCCGAGCAGGCCGTCGAGCAGCTGCGGCGGCGCTGGCACCTCCTGACGGTCGAGGAGGAGCTGGCGCGTACGCGGGAGCTGGTCGCGAAGTACGCGGACGCACTCGAGGCGATGACGAAGTCACGGGATCTCTACCGGGAGGCGGCGGAGCTCGCGCAGGCGGCGCTGGCCGAGCGCGGCGAGTCCGCCCCGCACCCCGGCGCGCTCCCGAGCGTTCCGGGCCCGTCCCCGGCGCCGCGCCCCGAGGGGTCGACGCTGAGCACGACGCTCACGAACGCGTTCGGCCGGTTCCGGGAGGCTTCGCGCAAGGGCGGACGGAAGTAGAGGGGCGGAAGTCGGGGGCGGAAGTCGGGGGGCGGTTCCGGCGGCCGCCCCTTCCCTCCCGCCGGGGACGGACTGCTCGCCCTTCGGGCTCGATCTTTTCCCCTCCCCGCCCCTTCCCGAAAGCCTGCGGCGCCGTTGTGGTTGTTCGCGCCGTTCCCCGCGCCTCTGTCGGGGCGCGCCCCAAAATCCGGGTGACCCCGACCCCCCGCCGCGTTAGCGTGGACGGCATGAAGGTCACACACCGCACCTCCGCGACCGCGCGAGCGCCCCGCTCGTCGGTTGCCGTCGGCTGACCTCTCCCCCCTCCCCCGGCGACCGGAAACGGATCGCCGGTGCATCGCCTTCACTTCGCCGCACCCGTGGCCTTTCCGGTCTGCCCCGACCCGAAAGGCCACCGCCATGAACGCCGTCCACGACGACAGCAACAGCGGCAAGAACATCAGCACCGAGCGCACGCTGCGTACCTTCGTGGAGTTCTTCGAGGAGCGCGGGCACCGTGCCCTGACCGGGAGTTCGCTGCTTCCGCCGCCCGGCGATCCCGTTCTCTTCACGACCTCCGGCATGCACCCGCTCACCCCCTACCTGGAGGGCCTGCGTCCGCATCCGCTCGGCCGTCGGCTCGTCAACGTGCAGCGCTGCCTGCGCACCACCGACCTCGACGAAGTGGGCGACTCCTCGCACCTCACCGTCTTCGAGATGCTCGGTTCCTGGTCGCTCGGCGACTACGACCACGGGCAGAGCCTGCGCTGGGGCTTCGAGCTGCTCCACGACGGCTTCGGCATCCCCGCCGAGCGGATGTACGCCACGGTCTTCGACGGCGACGAGCAGGTGGGCCCCGACCTCCCCTCCCTGGAGATCTGGGGCGAGTTGGGCCTGCCCGTCGAGCGGACCCGGGACGACAACTGGTGGTCCAACGGCCCCACGGGGCCCTGCGGACCCGACTCGGAGATCTTCGTGTGGACCTGCCCCGACGGCACACCGCCCCGGGGCACGCCGACGACCGACCCGCGCTGGGTCGAGCTGTGGAACCACGTCAGCATGCGCCACCTACGCCACGACGACGGCAGCCTCGAACCGCTCGCCCGCCCGTCCGTCGACACGGGCATGGGCCTGGAACGCCTGGTCACGGTGTTGCAGGGTCGTACATCGGTGTACGAGACCGACCTGTTCGAGCCCTGGATGCGGCTCGTACCGCAGCTGTGGCCGGGCCTGGACGGGGACTCGCTGCGGCTCGTCTGCGACCACCTCCGCTCGGCCGTGGTGGTGCTCGGCGACGGCGTGCGGCCGGCCAACACCGGCCGTGGCTACGTACTGCGCCGCCTCGTCCGCAGGCTGCTCACGACGCTGTGGCGGGACGACCCCTCGCGTACGGTCGCCGACCTTCCCGTCGAACTGGTCGAGCTGGTCGAGCAGACGCTGCGGCACTTCCGGCAGTCCACGGACAGCGGTCCCGTACTGGCCCAACTCCGCGCCGAGGAAGAGCGGTTCGGGCGGCTTCTCGACCGTGGGCGGCGTGTGCTCGCCCGCCGCGAGTTCCGCGGCCGGCCGCTGAGCGAGCAGGACTACTTCTACCTGCACGACACGCACGGTCTGCCGCGCGAACTCGTCGACGGCGGGCTGCTCGGCACCTGGTGAAGGGGCGTGCGGCGGTCGGTGACCCCGCCGGGCTGCGGCCGCCGCGCGAGTGATATCCATCGGTGATGGCTGTCATTCACCAGACCACTGTCAAGCCCAGCAAGTTGGAAGCCCTCACCGCCTGGCTGCCGACCCGCCCCTGGTACGCGGGCACCGGCGCCGCGCCCGTGCTCGCCAAGGCCGGCGGGTTCCGCATCGACGACCCGGAGGGCGAGGTCGGCATCGAGTTCATCGTCGTCACGGACACCTCCGGCACGGAGCCGGTCACCTACCACGTGCCGCTCACCTACCGGGGCGCACCGCTCGACGGCGCCGAGGACGGGCTCGTCACGACGATGGAGCACGGCGTCCTCGGCAAGCGCTGGGCGTACGACGCGGCCCACGACCCGGTCGCCGTCGGGGAGTTGCTCGCCCTGGTGCAGGGGCGCGCGGTGGCGCAGGCGCAGAACGAGAGCGATGTGCCGGACCGTTCGGTGGCCGCGGAGTTCGACGGTACGGGCTTCGCCACGGCTGTCGCTTCGCTCAGCGCGACGGACGACGCCGAGGGCACGCGGGTCGCCGTACGGACGGAGGGGGAACAGGCCGCGCACGTCGAACTGCGGGTGCGCCGGGTGCTCGGCAAGGAGTCGACCTCGGCCGCCCCGCAGGGCCACGTCACCGCCGACTGGCACCGTCCGGACGGCGGCACGGGCCGCGAGCGCTTCGTGGAGGTCACGCTCCAGGGGCAGTGAGCCCGCGGTGGGGGTTCGGGCCGTCCTCCGCTTCCCCGAACCCCACCCACGGTACGACCGCCGCCTCAGCTTCCATGGAGCCCGACTCCAAGTGCAGTGGGGCGGCGCGGAGTTCGGGGGGGGGAGAGGTTGAGGCCGCCCAGGGTTCGCGGGCGGAGGGCAAACCGATTCCGGGCCCGTCCTGGGCCCTACGAGCGCCGCTTCAGCCCGCCGCGCCACCGGACCTGCCGCCCCGCCGGACGGCGAAGCCCCGCACCGGATGGTGAACGCCCCGCTCCAACCGCAGTGAGACCGCGCCGGGTTCGGGGGCGGAGGCCGACCGGCCCAGTCCTGGAGCCCCGTCCTCCGGCCTACGACCGGCGCTTCGGCTTGCCGCCCCGCTTCGCCGCGCCGCTGGACTTCGCCCCGCCCGACCTGGCCCCACCGGACCTTGCGCCTCCGCCGGACCTTGCGCCGCCACCGGACCTGGCGGCTCCGCCGGATCGTGCGCCGCCGGTCTTGGCGCCGCCCGCCTTCGCCCCCGTACGCGGGGACTTTCCGTCGCCGGACCGGGCACCGCGCTTCGGGGCGTCCCGGCGCTCCTCCTGGCCGCCCCGGCGGCCGCGCGTGCTGTTGACCGTGCGGCCGCGGACGATGCCGATGAAGTCGTCGACCATGTCCGTCGTGCGTTCCTCGGGCCAGGCGAGGGCGACCTGGGACTGCGGGACGTCGGTGATCGTCCGGTACGTGAGGTCCTTGCGGTGGTGCAGGCGGGCCAGGGACTGGGGGACGACGAGGAGGCCGATCCCGGCGGCGACCAGCTCGATCGCGTCGGCGGTCGTCGCGGGCCGCTCGAACGCGGGCTGCCCCGGCGGCTTCTCCCAGTCGAAGGGGTCGTCGAGGGGGTGCAGGACGATCTCGTCGGCGATGTCGGCCGCCGTGACCTCGTCGAACGCCGCCGCGAGGTGGTCCTTGGGGATCACCACGACCGAGGTCTCGGTGTAGAGCGGGATCGCGCTGAAGTAGTCCCGGTCGACGGGCAGCCGGACGAGGCCCGCGTCCGCCCCGCCGTCGCGCAGCAGGTCGGCGGCCTCGGCGGCCGGGACCGCGACGAGGTTCAGGGGAATGTCGGGGAGCCGCTCGTTCCAGATCCGCACCCACTTCGCGGGGGTCGCGCCGGGGACGTAGGCGAGCCGGAACGAAGGGGTTGCATCCGAGCCAGTCACGCCGCCAGGTTACCGGCCCCGGCCAGGCCGGACGTACCGGCGGGGGTCGCGGTCGGCCGTACCGGGCGTGGTCATCGGGAGTGCCCGGGGCTCGTTACCCTGGACTGCATGACGACGCAAGCGAACTCCCAGACGATGAAGCCCGCGACCGCGGCGAAGAAGCTGGGTGTGTACCTCCAGGCCACCCCCGCAGAGTTCCAGGAGGGTGTCGTCTCCCGCGCGGAGCTCAACGCACTGCAGGCCGACCCGCCGCAGTGGCTCCAGGACCTGCGCCGCAACGGCCCGCACCCGCGGCCCGTGGTCGCGTCGAAGCTCGGCGTCTCCATCGCCGGCCTGGCGCGCGGCGGTGTCACCGAGCCGCTCACGACGGAGCAGATCGACGCCCTGAAGCAGGAGTCCCCGGAGTGGCTGCAGCGTGAGCGGGCCACGCAGGCCGAGGTCCGCAAGGAGGCGATCCGCATCAAGGAGAAGCGGGCCGAGCAGGCGCAGAAGGCCGCCGCCAAGGACCACTGACCCACCGCAGGACCGCGAAACACGTCCGGGCCGGTACCGCCCCCGTCGAGGGAGGCGGTACCGGCCCGTCGTCTTGCCGTCCGGCTCCTAAGGGAGTCTCAGGCCTGGTAGCGGTTGGCGAGGACCTCCTCCGCCTCCGCGAACGTCGGCTGCCACCACGTGGTGACCGGTTCCCAGACGCGGATCTTCCCGTCGATGTCCAGGTCGTCGGCGGTGAACCGGGCGCCGGGGTGGGCGGGGGCGCCGGCGACGACGATGTGGTCCACGAGGCGGGTCTCCGGGTCGGCCGGGTCCTCGATCGTACGGACGGCGGCGTGGCCGGCCTCCCCGCCGTCGAGGACGTACGGGCCGCTCTCGCCCAGCGGGACGGGCAGCGCCGGGCCGTCGAGGTCGCCGAAGACGACGGTCGGGATGCGGTCGACCGCGCACTTCTTCTTGCTCTCGTTGGTGACGCTGATGTGCAGCACGTTCGGGTACTGCCCGGCGTCCGGTTCGACGGTCACCGCGGCCACGCGCACCTGGTTCGCGCGGCACTGCGGGGTCGCCTTGCCGCGGGCGTCGGGGGCCGCGGGAGCAGCGGGGGCGGCTGCCGCGCCGCTCGCGGCGGCGGTGAGGAGCAGGGCCGCGGCGAGCGCGGTGGTGACGGTGCGGGTGTGCATGGCGGGTCCCTCGCGGTTCACGGTCGGAAGGGTCAGTTCACTGGATGCGTGGGGCGTTGTCCGGTGTGACACGCGAGGGGCGCGATCGGTTGTACGTGCCGCCGCGGGCGCGGCCGGGACGTGCCGCGCGGGCCGCGTACGGGGCGAGGTCTTCGGTCATGTGCGGGCCCCGGCTCCCGGGCGCGCGGCGGGTTCCGGGGGCGTGCCGTCGCCGAAGGGGCGCCCGCCGAGGTCCTCGCGGCCGTGCGGGGTGGTCCAGCCGGCGGGGTCGGGGCCGAGGGGGACGATGCCGGTCGGGTTGATGCCGGTGTGCACCTGGTAGTAGTGCCGCTTGATGTGGTCGAAGTCCACGGTGTCGCCGAAGCCGGGCGTCTGGAACAGGTCGCGCGCGTACGCCCACAGGACCGGGTCCTCGGCGAGCTTGTAGCGGTTGCACTTGAAGTGGCCGTGGTAGACGGCGTCGAAGCGTACGAGGGTGGTGAAGAGGCGGATGTCGGCCTCGGTGATGGTGTCGCCGACCAGGTACCGCTGCCCGGCCAGGCGCTGGGAGACCTCTTCCAGGCGGCGGAACACGTCCCGGCAGGCGTCCTCGTACTCGCTCTGCTCGCGGGCGAAACCGGCGCGGTAGACGCCGTTGTTGACGTCGCGGTAGATGCCGTCCATGACGGTGTCGATCTCGTCGCGCAGCGGCTCGGGGTAGAGGTCGGGGGCGCCGGGGCGGTGCAGGGCGGTCCACTCGGTGGCGAGGTCGAGGGTGATGCGCTGGAAGTCGTTGGTGACGAGCTTGCCGCTGGGGATGTCGACGATCGCGGGCACGCTCACCCCGCCCGGGTAGTCCCGCTCGCGGGCGTCGTACGCCTCGTGGAGGTAGCGGATGCCGAGGACCGGGTCGCGGCCGTCGGGGTCGAGGGTGAAGCGCCAGCTGCGGTCGTCCTGGATGGGGTCGGCGACGGCGAGGGACAGGGCGTCCTCCAGGCCGAGCAGCCGCCGTGAGACGAGGGCGCGGCTGGCCCAGGGGCAGGCGTAGCTGACGACGAGGCGGTAGCGGCCGGGCTCGACGGGCCAGCCGTCGCGGCCGTCGGCGGTGATGCGGTCGGCGAAGTGGCTCTTGGACCGCTTGAACTTCTTGTGCCCGTACGAGGCGTTTCCCTCGGGCCCGCTCCCGGCGCCGTTGCCGTTGCCGTCGGTGTTCGCGTCGCTGTCGGTGTGCGGGCTGCTCTCGGTGCCGTCGGTGGCGTTCACGGCAGGTCCTCTCCGTCGCTGGACGCCCAGGGCGCGCTGCGCTGTCGCGGGGCCGGGCGGCGCGCTCGGGCCCGCCCTGCCACCATCGCGGGCCGAGGGGCACCCGCGCAATCACAGCGCCCGGCGGACGGCCCGGGTCCGCTCGGCCGCACGCCCGTGACCAGCCATGTCGCGCCGCCGAACCGCCCGCACGAACTTGCCCTGACGCCACCGTGACACCATACTGGCGCCATGGATCTCACGCCCTACGTCGACCACCTCCGCCAAGAGCTCGCCGTCGCCGCGGAGGCGGGCGGCGAGGAGAGCCGTGCCCTTGCCGAGCGCCTGACCGCGCCCCTGGAGTCGGCCACCCGGCTCACCCTCCTGGAGGCGCTGTCGGCGGCGATGGCCGAGGTGACCCAGGACCTGGCGCCCGGCTCCGTCGACGTGCGGCTGCGGGGGCGCGAGCCCGAGTTCGTGGTGACAGCGCCGCCCGCGCCCGAGCCGTACGAGGAGCGGGAGGAGCCGCCCGCGCCCGTCGCGCCGCCGGTCGCCCCGGTCGACGGGGAGGACGGCGGGACGTCGCGGATCAACTTCCGGCTGCCGGCGCATCTGAAGGCGCGGGTCGAGGAGGCGGCGGGCCGCGAGGGTCTGTCGGTCAACGCGTGGCTGGTGCGGGCGGTGGCCACGGCGATGGACACGAACGCCGCCACGCGCTCCCCCGGACGCGGGCGCGGCCGCACCCAGCAGGGGTTCACGGGCTGGGTCCGCTGACCCGCCCCGTACCCGCAGTCCGTACGCAACCGACCCTCCCCCACCGCCCCAGGACAGGACGGCCATGCCCACCTTCGACACCCCGGAACCGATCTCGCTGACGCTGGAGTTCGACATGGGCTCCGCGCGGGTCGTCGCCGGCGACCGCGCCGACACGGTCGTGGAGGTGCTGCCGCGCAACGGCGCCGACGACAACGACATGCAGGCCGCGCAGCAGACCAAAGTGACCTTCTCCGGCGGCAAGTTGCTGGTGAAGAGCCCCCGGAAGCGGTCGCTGTTCGGCCGGCCCGGGAGCCTCGACATCACCGTGGAACTGCCCGCCGGCTCGGACGTGCAGGGCAGCTCTCCGATGGCCGACCTGACGGCCGAAGGCCCGCTCGGGCACTGCGAGTTCAGGACCTCGCTCGGCGACCTCCAGGTGCAGCGGGCGGCGACGGTACGGCTGCGCACCAGCCACGGCGACGTGACGGTGGGCCGTGTCGAGGGCGTGGCGGAGGTCAGCGGGGCGGGCCGGATCGACATCGGCTCGCTCGGCGCCGAGGCGGCGGTGCGCAACGGCAACGGCGACACGTCCGTCGGGGAGGCGCACGGCGACCTCAAGGTCAACTCCGCCAACGGCCGCGTGTCGGTGGACGTGGCGCACGCCTCCGTGGACGCCAAGTCGGCCAACGGGCACATCAGGGTCGGGGACGTGGCCCGTGGCCGGATCACGCTGCGCACCGCGGCCGGTGACCTGGAGGTCGGCATCCGCGAGTCGACGGCGGCCTGGCTGGACGTCCGCACGAGCGTCGGCTCCGTCCTCAACTCCCTCGGCCCGGCACAGGGCCCGGAGGGCGCGGCCGAGACGGTCGAGGTACGGGCCGACACGAGCGTGGGAGACATCGTCGTCAGGCGCGCCTGACCGCTCCGCGCGGGCATTCGGCGGCCTTGCGGGCCAACTCGGCCCGTACCAGGCGCACCTGACAAGACATCACAGCGATCTCAGTACGGCCGGTCTCCCGCGATCGCGACGCGCTCCGCGACGCGGCGGGCGTCGCCGTAGTCGTTGACGGCGTAGTGCTGGGTGGCGCGGTTGTCCCAGAACGCGATGTCCCCGGCCTGCCAGCGGAAGCGGACCTGGAACTCCGGGACGTGCGCCTGCTGGAAGAGCAGCCGCAGCAGTTCGTCGCTCTCGGACCGCTCCAGGCCGTGGATGCGGGTGGTGAACGAGGTGTTGACGAACAGCATGCGCCGCCCGTTCTCGGGGTGGGTGCGGACCACGGGGTGGGTCACGGGCGGGAACAGGTCCTGCAGCGGGGCGAGCCGCTCGGGCCCGTAGAAGCGGCGGAAGCCGGGCAGGAAGTCGTGCTCGGCGGTGGCGTGGTCGATGCGGGCGCGCACGTCGTCGGGCAGGTTGTCGTACGCGGCCGCCATGTCCGCCCACATGGTGTCGCCGCCGCGCGGCGGCACCTCGCGCAGTTGCAGTACGGCGCCGAGGGCGGGGCGTTCGCGGAAGGTGACGTCGGTGTGCCACACGTTCTCGAAGGTCGGGGCGGTGCCCGCGCCCTTGTCGAAGCGGACGACGTCCTCGCTGTCGCCGGTCTCCAGGAGCGGGTTGGTCTCCAACTCGCCCCAGTTGCGGGCGAATTCACGCTGCTGGAGGGAGGTGAGGTGCTGCTGCCGGAAGAACAGCACCTTCCATTCGAGCAGTGCCCGGTTCAGCTCCTCGCGCAGCCGCGGCGTGAGCGGCCGGGACAGGTCGACGCCGCTGATCTCGGCCCCGATGGTCGCCGACTGCGGGGTGACGCCGAAGAGTTCGTACGGGCGCTCCTGCACGCCGTCGGGCAGGCGGCGCAGCACGCGGTGGCCCTCGTACAGGCCGTTCGGCGGGATCTGGGCCGTGCGCAGGGCGGGCACGGCGGGGGTGGTCGTGGTGGTCGTCGTGGTCGCGGTCATCGACGGGCTCCCGGTGGCTGGGGCGGGGCGCGGCGGCACGGCCCGTACGCCGGACGCGCCCGCGCGGGTACGGGTGCGGCCGGGGCCGGGACGTGGGGCTGCGCCCCGCCGGTGGAAGGGGGTGGGTGCGGTGGCCGTCGGCACTGCGGGGTGCGCGCTCGCGTGCGGTCGAAGCGCCGCGAGACGGGTGCAGGTGTGCCGGTGTGCCGTTCGGCGGAGGTGCGGCGGTCAGGGCGGCGGGCCCTGGGCGGGACGTCCGCTAGAGGCCGCTGCGCGCACAGCCGCAGCGGTCCGGCACGGTGCCGGACAGGGCTGCGGTACAGGTCAGGTGCGCGATCATGTCCTCATCCTGCGACCCGTACGGGCGCCGGGTCAAGCCCGCCTCCGCCCACCGCCCTTCGCCCGCCGCCCTTCGTTCGGCCACCGGCCCGGTTCAGCGCCCGCGTACCGCCGCGCCCAGGAACGGGACCGTGCGCCACGGGCTGTCGGGGTCGGTGACGAGGGCGCGGTGGGCGTCCAGGACCGTCGTGTACCAGTCGCCGAACTCCTCCTGGTCGAAGTGCAGGCAGCGCCCGAGGACATAGCCCGCGGAGAACTCCTCCCACGAGTGGTACGCGGCCCGCGCCCCGGCCCCGGCGCGTTCGATCGCCTCGTGCATCTCCGGTTCGGTGGCGTAGCGGGCGCCGCGGCCCCAGCGGGCCATCTTCGAGGCGCGGCCGACGTCCCACGCGGCGACGGTGCGCACGATGCCGCCGGGCGGCAGGAGACCGTCGGCGCGGAAGCGGTGCTCGTACCGCATGATCTTGCCGACGAGGCCGCGGAGTTCGACGACGAAGCCGTCCAAGTCGGCGTCGGCGCCCGGGTGGTGGTCGGCGCCGGAGCGGCGCACGCGTTCGCGGAGGGTGGCCTCGACGGTGTCGCGCCAGGCGGACTCCTCGACGAGGGTGCCGTGCGCGGGCTGCAGCTTGTCGCGGGCGGCGAGCACGAAGTCCCAGTACCAGGGGCTGACTTGACGGGTCAGCAGGCGTTCCTGGATCTGCATCCAGTCGGCGCGGCTGTCGACGCCCCACCACTTGCTGAGCCGCCGGATCTCGTTGTGGTAGCCGATGCCGTGCCAGTGCAGGGTGTTCCACGCGTCGGCGTTGGTGTAGCAGAGGTGGGCGCCGCAGGCCAGGCCGTGCAGGAGCGGGCCGACCTCGGGGACGCCGCCTCCGCTGCGCCGGGTGACGACACGGTTGCCGGGGTCGTCGCCCTCGTAGAGGGCGCCGCTGAGGTCGTACCAGAGGTCCCGCTCCTCCTCGTCGACGGCGAGGAGCATCTGGCAGGGCGTGGACATGTTGACCATGAGGACGTCCACGTCGGCGGGCACGATGCGGGCGAGCCGGGCCAGGTTGGCGTACTCGTACACGAGGTCGGGGTGCGGTCGGGGCAGCAGGCCCTCGGTGTAGACGGGCGCCCAGACGTGGCCGCTGCTCTCGCTGGTGAACATCGGGTACTCGTCCTCGCCCGCGGCGTCCGCGTCCTCCCGGCGCACCGGGTAGTACACGCCCTCGACGGCGAGGATGCGCAGGTAGGCGTACGTGTTGTCGCGGCGGACGAGCCGGTGGACGTGCTGCTCGACGTCGCTGGGGGCGAGCCAGCGGTCGCCGTCGTCCGGGTCGGGGATCTTCGGGAAGAACTCGTCGTGCTCGACGTCCTGCACGTCGTCGACCTGCTCCTGCGCTGCGCCCCCGTCGGCCGTGTGCATGCCGTTTTCCCTCCGTGTGGATGTGCCGGGGGCACGCTATCGGACGTACGGAGGGAGGTGCGGGCGGTGGGTCAACGGGGCGCGCTGAGCGTGGTGTTGGACGCGGAGACGGGGCACTCGGGTTCCGGGAGCGGGCCGAACTCCTCGTGCAGGCCCAGGAGTTGGGCCTGGCGGACGGTCGCGGCGGCCTGGTCGGCGGGGACGCGGCCGGTGTCGTCGAGGTGGACGGCGCAGGCGGTAGTGGTGTCGACGAGGCGTTCGAGGGCGGCGGCCGTGCGTTCGGTGCCCGCGGTGCGGCGGGCCAGGGGCGGGAGTTCGGCGGCGGCCCGGTCGATGGCGGCGCGGGCCTCGGCGAGGGTGCGGTAGGCCTCGCGGCGCAGCGTCCAGCGGGCGGAGCGGTCGTCGTGCGCGCCGAGCACATGGTGCACGTACGCGTGGGTGGCGGCGCGGGCGGCGGTGAGGCGGGCCGTGACGCCGCCGCCGGACTGGCGGGGCCAGGGCACGTGGCCGACGAGCAGGACGAGAGCGCAGGCGAGGAGGGTCTCGCCGCAGCGCACCCACGCCATCTGCGGCTCGCCGCCGAGCATCGCGAGGGCGAGGACGAGGGCGGTGATGGTGGCGGTCTGGGCGGCGAAGTGCCGTGCCGCGACCGGGATGAGCGCCCCGCAGACGCCCGCGACGGCGACGAGCCCGGCCGGATGCGGCAGGAGCGCGGCCGCCCCGGCGAACACGGCGGCGCCGACGAGCGTGCCGAGGGCCCGGCACAGGACGCGCGAGGCGAGCGGGCCGAGGTCGGGCTTGACGAGGAAGACGGCGGTGGCGGGCAGCCAGTACCAGTGGGCATGGTCGAGGGCCTGGGCGACGGCGGTGGCGGCGCCGTAGCAGACGGCGACGCGCACCCCGTACTCGCGGCCCGCGGGCCCGACTGCCTTGCGGAGCAGTGCTGTCGGGCTGGGCCTGCGGGTGTGCAGGGCGGCGGCGGTGCCCTTGTCGAAGGTGTCGGCGGCGTGCAGCAGCGCGTCGTCGAGGGCGCGCAGGGCGGCGTCCCGGCGTGCGGGTGCGGGCAGCGGGCCGCAGGGCTGTGCGGAGCGTACGGCGGCGGCGAGGCGGCGCGGTCCGACGGCGGCGCCCGGCACGGGGGTCGCGCGCGACCAGGCGAGCGCGGTGGCGGCTTCGGCGAGGGGCAGGGCGGCCGCGTACTGGGCGTGCACGCGGCGCTCGGCTGCGGTGCTCGCGGCGCGGCGGAGGCGGGGCCCGGCCAGGGCGTCCTGGGCGTGGTCGAGCGCGGCGGTGAGGGCGGCGCGGCGGGGCGTGGCGGCGGGGGTGCCGACGGCGTCGAGGAGGGCGGCGACGGCGTCGTACACGGCCGCGACGGCGGCGCGCTCCCCGTCGAACCGGTGCGGCGCGCCACGCTGCACACGCCCCGGCAAAGCTAGCCGCAGCGCCAGGAGCAGCGCGGCGCCCGCCATGAACAGCAGGGCCCGCTCCCCCGCCGGCTCGGGCAGCGGCATGCCCGCGCCGACGGCCAGAGTGACGAGGAACTGGGTGCCGCAGGCGGACGCGACCGGGCCGATCGCGCTCAGCGCACCGCCGACGAGTCCGCACAGCACGAAGAGTGAGCTCAACTGCCAGGCATCCGCGCCGAGTTGGACGACGGCGGTGCCGAGGAACAGGCCGAGGCCGCCGGCCAGCGCGGGGGCGCCGAGCCGGGTGACGGCGGCGCGGCGGCTGCCGGGGCGGTCGTTGACCCCGGCGAGCATCGCGCCGAGCGCGGCGAGGACGCCCGCCGTGGGCCGGCCCGCGAGGACGGCGGCGAGCAGCAGCGGCCCGCAGGCCAGCGCGCCGCGCACCACCGCGTTCCACGGCACGGGCCCTCGCTGCGCGGTCAGCGCGTGACGCAGCCAGGGCGGGACGGACACGGCGTACTGGGGCACGGCTCGTTGGCTCCTGTTGTCTCGATCGGGTTCACCGGACGACGTCGGCCTGTGCGTGGCATCGAGCGTAGGAGGCGTTGTTGGAGCGGAAGGTACAGGGACGTTTCCGGCATGTGACATGTGCGCCGATGTGCGCGGGGCTCTTCCTGGCTTCGTCGCAGCCCGTACGCAAGTGCGGTGTTCCGCCTCCGCTTCCGTGTGCGTACGGTCGAAGGAGCTTCGGTTTCGCGGCGTTACGACGGGGAGGCGTGCGGTGGTCGACACGGCGACGGACGGCGGGCGGGGCGGGACGGCGGACGAGGACGGGCCGCCGCCGGGGCCCGGGACGGGCGAGCCGGACCTGCGGGTGGCGGTGGTCGTGCACCGCGTGGGCCGGGAACTCGGCGCGGGCGACAAGGTGCTGCTCGCGTCGTTCGAGGCGGCGCTGGTGGAGTCCGGCATGGAGAACCTCGACCACGGCGAGGGCGACTCCCTCGGCGTCTTCCAGCAACGCCCGAGCCAGGGCTGGGGCACGCCGGACCAGGTGACGAACGTGGCGTACGCGTCCCGCCAGTTCTTCACGAGGGCCCTGGACCTCGACGACCCTTCCCTGACGGCGGGCGAACTGGCCCAGGCGGTTCAGGTGTCGGCGTACCCGGAGCGGTACGACCAACGGGAGGCGGAGGCGAGGGAGTTGCTGGTCCGGGTGGCGGAGGAGCGGTAACGGGCCCCGTCGACTCGGTCACCGCCCCTGCATCGCCCTCCGGGCTCGCGTCCTCAATCGCCGGACGGGCTCCATTTCTTCCCCACCCCGCCCCTTCCCGTAAGACTGCCGTCGGCAGGGGCTGAAACGTGCCCCGTCAGGGGCGCGGGGAACTGCGCGAGCAACCACGACGAAAGCCGCAGCCGAACGAACAGCGCCGCAGGCTTTCGGGAAGGGGCGGGTAGGGGACACATCACGGCCGCACGATCGCGACCCGCACCGCTCCCCCACCCGGATCGACGTTCCGCACCCAATACCCGTCCAAATCAAGCGAGTTGCCGGTACGGGCAGACCCACGCAGACGCTCGCGGTGCAGGATCCGACCATCCTGAGTGACCGTCAAGAACGCACCACCGCCCCCGGGAAGCGGCCCCGCGAGCCGGACCGAGAAGCGCCGCACGCCGTCGGCCGACCGGGGCTCGCGGGGCAGGCGCCCCGGCGTGATCCAGCGCGCCGGTGGCTCCGCGACCAACTCCGGGCCACCTACCCCGAGTTGGACTTCCTCGTGCCCCAGGAACCGCCGCACCGCCGCCGCTGCCGCACCCCCTTCCGCCGCGACAGCCACGGCAGGCTCCACGGCGTGCAGGACGTTGCCGACGGCGAACACGCCGGGGACGTCCGTGCCGAAGTCCGTGTCGACCAGCGGCCCGCGCGTCGCACGGTCGAGGCGGATGCCCGCTTCCCGCGCCAGTTCCGCCTCGGGGATGAAGTCCCCCGTGAACACGAGGGTGTCGCAGGGGAGTCGAGCCGTTCGGCCGTCCGCGTGCCGGATGCGCGCCCCGGTCACGCGGCCCCGGCCGAGCACCTCCGTCGCCGTCGTACGGGTGAGGAGCGGCACCGCGTGGCGCAGGCGGGCGTCGGCGGCGCGCAGCGGCGGGACCTGCGGTCGGTCGAAGTCGGTGAGCTGCGCGACGACGGCGACTCCGGCGCGGCGCAGCGTGTCGAGTGCGGCGTACGCGACGGGTTCGGCGCCGACGACGACCGCACGGCGGCCGATGTACTGGCCGAACCGGTGGACGGCCTGCTGGAGTTCGCCGGTCGTGTAGATCCCGGCGGGCCGGGTGCCCGGCACGAGGCGGGCGGCGCGGGAGCGTTCGCGGGCGCCGGTGGCGAGGACGAGGGCACGCGCGGTGATGCGTTCCAGGCCGTCGGGGCCGGTGACGTCGGCGGTGCGGGGCGCGGGCAGACCGGTGACGGTGACGGAGGTGCGGACGACGGCGCCCGCGTCCGTCGCGGCCCGCAGGCGCCGGGCGGCGTAGCGCGGGCCGCTGGTCCAGGGGGTGCCGAAGCCGCCGTGCAGGCAGTGCCGTGGGACGCCGCCGGCGTGCGGTTCGCGGTCGAGGACCTCGACGGTGCCGCAGTCCGCGGCGGCCAGGTGCTCGGCGACGGTCAGCCCCGCGGGCCCGGCCCCGACGACGAGCACGTCCACGTGGCGCTCCCGGCGGCCCACGGCTGCTCCGCCGTTGTCGTTCACCACGGCCTCGACTCCCCACTCTGCCGCGACAGTTCGCTGTCGAGCAGGTCTCGTAGCCCGGCCCCGCAGTGGAAGCCCTGGCAGCGTCCGCCGCGCGCGCGAGTGCGGCGGCGCAGTCCGTCGAGGCCCGCGGGCGGCACCGTACTGGTCAGCGCGTCGCGGATCTCGCCGAGGGTGACCCGTTCGCAGTGGCAGACGATGCGGCCGTAGTCCGGGTCGGCGGCGATCCGTTCGGCGTCCTGGTAGGGGCGCGGGGAACGTTCGCCGAGGTGGGGCATGCGGAGGGGCGGCAGGTCGGCGGGCGCGCCGAGGTCGAGGCCCGCGTCGGCGAGGAGGCCGGTGACGTGGGCGGCGATGGCGAGGGACGCGGTGAGCCCGGTGGAGCGGATGCCGCCGACGGTGACGTACTGCTGCCCGGCCCACGCGTCGATGCGGTAGTCGTCCTCCTCGGTGGCGGCGCGCAGCCCCGCGTAGACCGTGGTGACCTCCTCGTCCAGGAGGTCCGGGAGGATGCGGGCGCCCTGGACGCGGAGGGCGGTGAGGCCCTGCTCGGTGGAGTGGGTGGCGGTCTTGTCGTCGAGGTCCTCGGCGGTCGGGCCGAGCAGCACGTTCCCGAACACGGTGGGCGCGACGAGCACGCCTTTGCCGAGCGCCGTCGGCACCGGCAGCAGGATGTGCCGTACGAGGTCACGGGCGGGCTTGTCGAACACGACGAGCTGGCCGCGGCGCGGGGTGACGGTGAACGTGGTGCGGCCGAGCATCCGGTCGACGGTGTCGGCGTGCAGCCCGGCCGCGTTGACGAGCCAGCGGGTACGCAGTGCGCCGCGCCCGGTGTGGAGGGTGTGCGGGCCGCCGTCGGCAGCCCGACTCACGTTCCGCACGGGCGAGTTGAGGTGCAGGTCGACGCCCGCTCGCACCGCCTGCGTGGCGTACGCGAGCGGGGTCGTGAAGGGGTCGACGATGCTCTCGTCCGGCACCGCGAGCGCACCGAGTGCGCCCGGCCCGAGCTGGGGTTCGCGGGCGTACAGCTCGGCGGCGTCGAGGATGCGGGCCGCGTCGTAGCCGTTGCGGGCGGCCTTGGCGGCGAGTCCGGGGAGCGCGGCGAGCTGGTCCTCGTCCCAGGCGACGAGGAGCGCGCCGACCGGCTCGACGGCGATGCCGCACTCGGCGGCGTACGCCCCGAGCAGCTTGTGCCCCTCGCGGACGAGTCGGGCCTCCAGGGTGCCCGGGGTGGCGTCGAAGCCGGTGTGCAGGATCGCCGTGTTCGCCTTGGACGTGCCGTCGCCGACGTCGCCCGCGCCCTCGACGAGGGCCACGCGCAGCCGCCGGTGCCGGGCGAGTTCCCGGGCGATGGCGGCGCCGACGACGCCCGCGCCGATCACCGTCACGTCGTACGTCACGGACGACCCCGGCGCGGCTGCGCCGGGCAGCGGCCCGTACCGGGTGACCTCGCCCTCGCGGGCCGCTGTGTCGGACGGCCCGTTCACGCGGCGCCCCCTTCCACAAGGACGGCCACGGCCTCCCGGAAGCGGCCGAGCCTGTCCGCCGCCTCGTCCGCACCGATCCTCGGCTCGTACACGGTGCCGCCGCCGCGTCTCGGCACCACGTCGCTCGGGGTGAGGCGCGGGTCGAGGCCGATGCGGGCGACGGCGGCCGCGCCGAGGGCGGTGGCGTCCGCCAACTCAGCGCCTTCCACGGGGAGTTGGAGCAGGTCTGCCTGGGTCTGCATGAGCAGGGCCGAGCGGGTGAGGCCGCCGTCGACGCGCAGCGAGCGCAGCGGTGTGCCGAGGTCGGCGGCGACGGCGTCGGCGAGGTGGACGACCTGTGCGGCGAGGCCCTCGCAGAGGGCGCGTACGACATGGCCCGGCGTGGTGTCGAGGCCGAGGCCGGTGAGCGAGCCGCGGACGTCGCCCCGCCACCAGGGCGCGGCGAGCCCGGCGAGCGCCGGTACGAAGGTGACGCCGCCGGTGTCGGGCACGCTCGCGCCGACCCGGTCCAGGTCCGACGCGCCCTGGACGACGCCGAGTTCGGTGAGCCACTGCACCGCGGACGCGGCCGTGTAGACCTGGCCGTCGAGGCAGTAGCTGGTGTCGCCGTCGAGGCGCCAGGCGACGCAGCTCACCAGGCCCGAATCGCCCCGGCGGGGTCGGCTGCCGGTCGGGGCGAGCAGGAACGCGCCGGTGCCGTAGGTGCACTTGGCACCGCCCGGCTCGGTGACGTCCTGGGCGAGGAGCGCGGCCTGCTGGTCCACGAGCAGCCCGGTGAGCGGGAGTTCGGGCCCGAACGCGGTGGTGGTGCCGACGGGGCCTGCGGCGTCGACGACCTGGGGTAGCGGCTCGTCGGCGAGCCCGTACAGGTCGAGGGCGCGCGGCGACCAGGTCGCGGTGTCGAGGTCGAGGAGCTGGGTGCGGCCGGCGGTGGCGGCGTCGGTGACGAAGGCGCCGGTGAGCCGGTGGACGAGCCAGGCGTCGCTGGTCGTGACGGCGCCGCGCCGGGTGCGGTTGCGGCGGATCCACAGCATCTTCGGCGCGGCGAAGTACGGGTCCAGGGGCAGGCCGGTGAGGTGTCTCAACTCGTCGGCGTGCTCGGCGAGTTCGACGCAGAGGGGTGCGGCGCGGCGGTCGTGCCAGACGACGGCGTCGGTGAGGGGTTCGCCGGTCGCCGGGTCCCAGGCGAGGACGGTCTCGCCCTGGTTGGCGAGGCCGACGGCGGCCACCGGCTCCCCCGCGTCGGCGAGCGCCGCGCGGCCCGCGGTGACGACGGAGTCGAGGAGTTCGGCGGGTTCCACCTCGGCGCGTCCGCCCGGGAGTTGACGGGGGCGTACGGGCGCGGAGCCGGTGCCGATCACACCGCGCTCCGGGCAGACGACGAGGGCTTTGGTGCCGGATGTCCCCTGGTCGACGGCGAGCACCGGGCGGTCGGAGTGTGCTGCACGGTCGGCTGTGATCACCGCGGCAGCGTGCAACAGGGGCCGCGACCCAGTCAAGGGACGCCCTCCGGGCCCAGCCGGTCAGCCCTTCCCCGACATCGGCCGTCCATTCCCGTAACCCCGGCCGACAGATTCGATCAAGACAGTTTCCCGGACCAGACCAGAATCGGAACCACCCGCTCTACACTGATCGCCGACCAACCAGGCTCCGCAGTACGGGAGTTCGGGCTCCGCCGCCCGGACAGCCCGGTCGCGTCCGTGAAGTCCCGCCGTTCGCCCGCAGGGCAGGCGAGACTTCACGGACACGGCCGCGCGCGAGCCTGCCCGCCCTCGGGAAAGAGGGGTTCACCAGAGGATTCATGCCTATGCCGCCCGCCCGCCCGGTGTACCACCCCGCCGGGCACGACGCCGCCCTGCGCGCCGTGCTGCAGGACCTCAGGGCGGGCCGCTGGGTGTCGACGCGCACCCTGCTCGCCGAGACCCGCGACTGGGGCCTGTGGACCCAGCGCACGCAGATCATCGCCGCGGCCCTCGCCGGCACCGACGTGCTCCAGGTGTGGCACGCCGAGGAGCCGCACAGCCTCGTCCTGACCGTGCTGCACGCGCGCGTGGCCGTCGAACGGGCCCTGCGCGCCCACCGCTCCGGCCACCGCCGCACCCCCGAACTCTGGCGGGACGCGGCCGAGTCCTGCCGGTACGCCTCGCAGGCGGCGCCCGACGACCCGGTGCCGTGGGTCGGACTGCTCGCCCTCGCCCAGCTCGACGAGGGACAGCGCCGCCCGGAGCACCGGCAGCCGGCGCCGGAGCCGATGCTGTTCCCCGGCCCGTGGCAGCTGCTCGCCCAGGCCGACAAGCGCGACCCCGGCAACCGCGAGGCGTACCACCGGATGCTGCAGTACGCGTACCAGCTCCGGCCCGGTGTCTCGATGACGGCGGCCGTCAACTTCGTCCAGTGGGCGGCCTCTTCGGCCCCGGCGGGCTCCGCGCTGCACGTCCTTCCGCTGTACGCGCGCGTGGAGCGCTACCGCCGCGAGGGCGGCCAGGAGCGCGCGCTCGACCTGCACTGGATCTCCGAGGAGGCGACCCGCGGCGCGCTGCACGCCCTGCGCCTCTGGTTCGACCACTCGGCGCCGGACACGCGCTCGCTGCTCGACCTCAACCACCTGGCGCACGCCTTGTGGGGCGCGCACCAGTTCCACGACGCGCTCCGGGTGTTCGACGCCCTCGACCCGTACTTCACGGTCGTCCCCTGGTCGTACCGCACCCCGACCCCCGGCTCGTCCGAGGCCGCGGCCGAGCTGTTCACCCAGGCCAGGTCCCGCTGCCGGGCCGCCACCGGACGCCGGGGCCGCGACCGCACCTGACCCCGCCCCCCTCGACCCCACCTCACCCCTGTCCCCACGGAGGTACGCGCGTGTCCCGCACCACCCTGTCGCAGTCCGCACCGCCCCCACAGGTGCACGACGAGGAAGCCCGCCTGAGGGAGCTCGGCTACCAGCCGGTCCTGGCCCGCCGCATGGGCGGCTTCGGCAACTTCGCGATCAGCTTCTCCGTGATCTCCATCCTGTCCGGCTGCATGACGCTGTACGGCTTCGGCCTCGGCACGGGCGGGCCCGCGGTGATGATGTGGGGCTGGGCGGGCGTCGGCCTGTTCGTGCTCTGCGTCGGCATGGCCCTCGCCGAGGTGACGAGCGCGTACCCGACGTCCGGCGCGCTCTACTACATGGCGGACCGGCTCGGGGGCCGCCGCTGGGGCTGGTACACAGGCTGGCTGAATCTGCTCGGTCTGCTCGGCGCGATCGCGGGCATCGACTACGGCGCGGCGCTGTTCACCGGCGCGATCCTGGACCTGCAGTTCGGCTTCCAGGCGACCCCGCAGTCGACGTTCCTGATCTTCCTGGCGATCCTCCTGGTGCACGCCCTGCTCAACCTGTTCAACGTGCGCCTGGTCAGCCTGCTCAACTCCATCAGCGTGTGGTGGCACCTGGCCGGCGTCGCCCTGATCGTCGGCGTCCTCGTCGTCGCCCCGGACAGCCACCGCACGCCGAGCGAGGTGTTCGGCCACTTCGTCAACGACACCGGCTGGGACAACCCGCTGTACGTCGCGGCCATCGGCCTGCTGCTCGCCCAGTACACGTTCTCCGGCTACGACGCGTCCGCGCACCTCTCCGAGGAGACGTCCAACGCCTCGGTGTCGGCGGCCCGCGGCATCGTCCGCGCCATCTGGGCCTCCTGGGCGGCCGGTTTCGTGCTCCTCGCCGGACTCACCTTCGCCATCCAGGACTACGACAAGACCGCCGCGGCCGACGTACCGCCCGCGCAGATCATGATCGACGCGGTCGGCACCTCCGGCGCCACGGCCCTGCTGCTCGTCGTGGTCGTGGCCCAGCTGTTCTGCGGCAACGCCGAAGTGGCCGCCGCGAGCCGCATGGTGTTCGCGTTCAGCCGGGACAAGGCGCTGCCCGGCTCGGCCCTGTGGCGCAAGGTCAGCCCGCGCACGCAGGCGCCGGTCCCGGCGGTGTGGCTCTCCGTCGGCCTGGCCGCCCTGATCGCGGCGCCGTCCCTGTACTCGGCGACCGCGTACGGCGCCGTCACCGCGATCAACGTCATCGGCATCACGCCCGCGTACGCCATCCCGATCTTCCTGCGGCTGCGCGCGGGCGACCGGTTCACGCCCGGCCCGTGGAACCTCGGCAAGTGGAGCAAGCCGGTCGGCTGGATCGCGGTGATCTGGGTGGGCTTCGTGACGGTGCTGTTCTGCCTGCCGCAGTCCGCGCCGGTGACGGCCGACTCGATGAACTACGCGTCCATCGCCCTCGCCGTCGTCCTGATCCTCGCCACGGCCTGGTGGTTCGCCGCCCGCCGCACGTACAGCACCCCGTCGGCGTACGGTTCGGAGCGCGAGCAGGCGGAGATCTCGGAGGGCATCGTCTGAGCCCTGGCCCACAGGCCCACAACTTGCGTGCTGTGCCTCGCCGTTGACGCGGGGCACAGCACGTTCGTTCGTGTTGGCGGGCCACTGGTGTCGGCGTACGAGCATGGGGTGCGCACCCATGTCGGGCGGTGCGGGGGCGGCCTAGCCTCCAGCCATCCCGCCTCTGGAGGCCCCATGCACCCGCTCGCACCCTGCGCCCGAACACGTCGCGCCGCGCTCGCCGCCCTCGCCCTGACCGCCACGACCGCGCTCACCCTCTCCCCCGCCGAGGCCGCGCCGCAGGGCCCGTACGCCGGGCACTGCGGGCGGATCGGTGAGCTGAGCATGCCGGGCGCAGAGCGTCAACAGGCCGCCTGCCTGGGCGAGTTGACGACCGCGGGCACCGTCGCGTCCGGGCACACCGACCCGGCCGACTGGGCGGGGCTCACCCCGGAGGGCCTGCCGGTGCCGAGCGGTGTGCCGGGCATTCAGGTCGACGGCTACTTCCCGGACGCGTCCCGCAGCAACACCAACCACGCCTGGAACCACGACTCCCAGTTCGTCCTGCGGTTGCCGGACGACTGGAACGGCGGCCTCGTCGTCGCGGGCACGCCCGGCAACCGCGAGCAGTACGCGAACGACCGCGCCATCGCCGACTGGGTGCTGTCCCGCGGCTACGCCTTCGCCAGCACGGACAAGGGCAACACCGGCGCCGCCTTCCACCGCGACGGGCGGCGCCCCGGGGACGCGGTCGCCGAGTGGAACACCCGCGTCACCCAACTCGCCCGCGCCGCCCGCAAGGTGGTCGCCCAGCGCTACGGCCGCCCGCCCGCGCGCACCCTCGCCACCGGCATGTCCAACGCGGCTATCTGGTCCGCTGGCAGCTGGAGAACCACCCCGAGCTGTACGACGGGGGCGTCGACTGGGAGGGCACGCTCTGGCGCGAGCACGGGCCGAACCTCTTCACGTTCCTCCCGGCCGCGCTGCGCCACTACCCGGCCGTCGCGGCGGGCGGCCCGGACGCGGAACGGGCCCGCGCCGCCCTGCACGCCGCCGGGTTCCCGCCCGGCTCGGAGTTCCTGTGGCCGTACCACCACCGCGTCTACTGGGACCTGACCCAGCGGATCTACCGCGAGGAGTTCGACCCGGACTTCGACGGCGCGACCGAGGCCGGCACCCCGTACTGCGCTCCGGGCACGCCGGGCTGCGACGCGGACTACGTGTACGGGGACCGGCCGGACGAGGTGCGGCGCGCGGTGCGCGGGGTCGCCCTGACCGGACGGATCGGCAAGCCCCTGCTCACGGTGCACGGCACGCTCGACGTGCTGCTGCCGATCGGGCAGAGCGCGGACGCGTACGCGCGGCTCGTGCGGTCGGCGGGCCGCGGCGCCCTGCACCGCACGTACCGCGTGGAGGACGGCACGCACTCCGACGCCCTGGTCGACTCCTTCCCGGACCGGCTCCGCCCGCTCGTCCCCTGCCACCGCTCCGCGTTCACGGCCCTCGAACGGCTCCTCGACGACGGCGTACGACCGCCGGAGAGCGGCACGATCCGCAGGCCGGAAGGGCCGGACGGACGGGACGGAAGGAACCTCGTGACGAAGTGCGCGCTGGACCCGGAAAGTTGACCCCGCCCCCGGACTCCGGCCCCCGGGACAGACCCGGCGGGCGCCTTCTACCCACTCCGTCTAGCTTAATTCCGAACTGCGGAATATTCTTTCCGAGAACGCGCAGCAGGTGACCATCCCGTGCACCGACGGCATTCCGCGCACCCTTGGAAGGAGAGGCCTTGCACAGCCCTGCCCCGCTGCCCCACGACCAGGTGAAGCCGGCCGAAGGACCCGCCCCGCTGTTCCGCCGGGCCGCCGCCGAACTCGTCGGCACCGCGTCCCTCGTGGCGATCGTCGTCGGCTCCGGCATCCAGGCCGCCGAGCTGAGCGCCGACATCGGCGTGCAGCTCCTGGCCAACTCCCTGGCCTCCGCCATCGGACTCGGCCTGCTCATCGCCCTGTTCGGCCCGGTCTCCGGCGGCTACCTCAACCCCGTGGTGACCCTCGCCGCCTGGTGGGCGGGACGCCACGACGGCTCGGGCCCACGCGCACGGGACGCGGCGGCGTACGTCACGGCCCAGGCGGTCGGCGCGGTGATCGGCGCGCGACTCGCGGAGGCGATGTTCGGCCGGGCGACCCTCGCCTGGTCGACGCAGGCCCGCATCGGCGACCGGCTCCTCCTCGGCGAGGTCGTCGCCACGGCGGGCCTGGTCCTGCTCATCTACGGCCTGACCCGCATCGGCCGCCCCCAGCTCACCCCGGTCGCGGTGGCGGCGTACATCGCGGCGGCGATCTGGTTCACGTCGTCCGGCTCCTTCGCCAACCCGGCGGCAACCCTGGGCCGAGCCTTCACGGACTCCTTCACAGGCATCTCCCCCGCCTCCCTCCCCGGCTTCATCACAGCCCAACTGGCAGGCGGGGCAGCGGGGGTGGCCCTGGCGACACTGCTCTTCGGCGGCCCGAGAAGGGGCCAGGTCCCCAGCCCGCCACCTATCAGCCCGTCCGGCGCGTGAGGGGACCACTATCAGCCCGTCCGGCGCATGAGCGGGGACCACAATCAGCCCGTCCGGCGCTTGAGGACGAGCGCGCCAGCGCGATCGACGGTGCCGCGGGCTTACGGGAAGGGACGGTCCGGGGCCACGAGATCAAGCCCGTCCGGCGCATGAGCGGGGACCACTATCAGCCCCTCCGGCGCTTGAGGACGAGCGCGCCAGCGCGACCGACGGCGCCGCGGGCTCACGGGAAGGGACGGTCAGGGGCCACGAAATCAAGCCCGTCCGGCGTTTGAGGACGAGCCCGGAGGGCGATCGGCGGCGCCCGAGTCAACCCGCACAGGACACGCGCCCCAACTCCCGCGCGTACGGCGGCTCCGCCCCAGCCCGGGAGCAGGTGAGGGCGGCAGCCCTCGCCGCGAACCCGAGCACGTCCCGCCACTGCCCCGCATCGAGCACCGCGTCCCGCCCCGCGTGCAGCGCCCCGTGCGCGTCGAGCCGGTGCAGCAGCGCCGCGTTGACGGTGTCGCCCGCCCCGATCGTGTCGACCACGTCCACCGGCACGCCCGGCACGTCCACGCGCCCGCCCTCCCGCGTGAGCGCCGTCAGCCCGTCGCCGCCCCGCGTGAGCACGACCGCCGCGGGCCCGAGCGCCGACCACTCCGAAGCCGCGCCCTCCAGGTCGTCCGACTGGGCCAGCCACGCCGCGTCCTCCTCCGACAGCTTCAGGAGCGACACGTACGGCAGCCACGCCCGGAACCGCGCCCGGTACGCCTCCGGGTCGGCGATCAGCCCGGCCCGGATGTTCGGGTCGAGCGCCGTGAACGTGCCCCGCTCCGACTCGCGCCGCAGCAGCTCCTCGTACGCGCTCGCGCCCGGTTCGAGGACGAGCGAGCACGTACCGAACGACACCGCCCGCGTGGCCTCCGGCAGCGCGTCCGGCAGTGCGAAGAGCCGGTCGGCGGCGCCCTCGACGTGGAAGCTGTAGGACGCCGAGCCGTCGGCGGCGATGTGGGCGACGGCCAGCGTCGTCGGCTCGTCGCCGCGCTGCACCAGCGATGTGTCGACCCCGTCCGCCGCGAGCCCGCCGAGCAGCGCCGTACCGAAGTGGTCGGTCGACAGGCGCGAGCAGAACGCCGTGGGCGAGCCGAGCCGGCCGAGCGCGACGGCCGTGTTGTACGGGCCGCCGCCCCGCTTCGGCTGCAGCGGCGGCAGTTCGTCCTCGGCGGCGGGCCCCGCGGGGACGAGGTCGATGAGGGCTTCGCCGGCGACGACGATCATGGGCTGGCCTTTCTGCTGGCGGTACGACTGCGGTGGGGCGGAGGTCCTGCGGAACAAGCGGAGGTCCTGCGGAACAAGGGGTACGGGAAGGAGGGGCACGGGGACGGGGCCGTCAGGCCCCGCACCCGCACGACTCCCGGTGCACGAACGCGCACGGCAACCGGACGGTGCGCGGCGCCCGTTCGGGATCGGCGAGCCGGTCGACGAGCAGCCGCAGGGCCGCCGCGCCGATCTCCCAGCTCGGCTGGTCGACGACGGTGAGCCGGGGCTCGAAGACGTCCGCCCACGCGAAGTCGTCGAACCCGGCGAGCGCCATGTCGTCCGGCACCCGGATCCCGGCCGCGCGCAGTGCCCGGAGCGCGCCGATGGTCATGGTGTTGTTGGCGGTGACCAGTGCGGTGGGCGGCCGGTCGAGCGCGAGCAGTTCCCGCGTCGCCCGCTCGGCGCCCTCGGCGCTCGACTCCCCGCCGACGACGAGGGCCGGATCGTGGTCGAGGCCCGCCCGGTCGAGCCCGAGCCGGTGACCGGCGACGCGTTCGGTGGTCGTCGACAGGCCCGGCACGCCCGCGACCAGCGCGATCCTGCGGTGCCCGGCCTCGGCGAGATGCGTGACGAGCCGGGCCACCGGCTCCTCGTTCTCCGCGCACACCTGGTCGTGGGCGTCCCCGACGAGCCGGTCGAGGAACACCGTCGGGATGGACGCGCGCCGCACGTGGTCGAGCAGTGCGTCCGGCCGCGCGGAGGGCGCGACGACGAGGCCGTCCACGCGCCGCTCGTGCAGCAGCTGCACCGCGCGCAGCTCGTGCGCGGGGTCGTCGTGCGGGTCGGCGATCAGCAGGCTGTATCCGTGCTCAAGGGCGCTGGCCTCGACTCCGCGCAGGATGTCCGTGAAGTACGGGTTGCTGGTCGCCGACACCGCGAGCCCGATCGAGTGGGTGCGCGAGGTCACCAGCGAACGCGCCAACGTGTTGTGCGTGTAGCCGAGTTCGTCGATCGCGTCCCGGACCGCGGCACGCGTCGCGGGGCGCACCGGCCGGGTCTCGTTGACGACGTGCGACACCGTGGCCACGGACACGCCGGCCCGCCGGGCCACATCCACCATGGTCGCCACAGCCCCACTCCTTCCGCGCGACTCCCGCGCGACGTCCACGCACACCCGCCGAGCACGGGGCGCACGCGGCTCGCCCGCAGTTCCCGCCTCGGCCGGGCCCGAACCTACCTCACGAAACGCGAGACGTAAACGTTTGCGCAAGCGTTTACGTCCAGCCGTCCCGACCCGTCTCCGAGCGAGTCACGCGTCCGAGCCGGTCCCCTTCTTCACCGCGGGTCGGGCCCGTACGTGCATGCGCTCGCCCTGCGGCCCGTACAACGCGAGCCATTCGACGGGGTGTTCGCCGGCGTTGGCGAAGCCGTGCGGGGTGCGGGTGTCGAACTCGGCGGCCTCGCCCGCGGTGAGGATCAGATCGTGCTCGCCGAGCGCGAGCAGCAGCCGCCCGGAGAGGACGTACAGCCACTCGTACCCCTCGTGCGTGCCCTGCGCCGGGCGGCCGTCGGGGCCGGGGCCGCAGCCCTTGCCGACGGGCAGGATCTGCTTGTACGCGTGCAGTCCGCCGAGGTGCCGGGTCAGCGGGATCCAGGTCTGGCCGTGCCGGGTGAAAGGCCGGGGGTGGACGCGCGGGTCGCCGGTCTGGGGTGCGCCGACGAGCTCGTCGAGGGGCAGGCCGTGCGCCTTCGCCAGCGGCAGCAGGTGCTTCAGGGTGGGTTCGCGGCGGCCGGACTCCAGGCGGGACAGGGTGCTCACCGAGATCCCGGTCGTCTCGCTGAGCGCGGTCAGCGTGGTGCCGCGCGCCTTGCGCAGGGCGCGCAGCCTGGGGCCCACCCCGGTGAGGACCGCGGAGAGATCGTCGTCGTCGCTCATCGTCCCATTTGCTGTCTCGGCAACAAGGTTTGTCAAGACGGTACGACCGGTCGCACTCTGACCGCATCGGTACGACGAGCCGGAGGAGTACGGCGATGACGAGGAGCACGGCGATGGACGAGGCGGCGGAGAACGGCGCGGAGGCGTACGACGTCGTGGTCGTCGGCGGCGGCGCGGCGGGCCTGAGCGGGGCGCTCGCGCTGAGCCGGGCCCGGCGCTCGGTCCTGGTGATCGACTCGGGCGAGCCCCGCAACGCGCCCTCCGACGGCGTGCACGTCTACCTGGGCCGCGAGGGCACACCGCCGGCCGAGCTGATGGCCGACGGCCGCGCGGAGATCCGCCGCTACGGCGCGCAGCTGCGCACCGGCCGGGTCGTCTCCGCCGAGCGCGACGGCACCGGTTTCCGCCTGACCCTGGCGGACGCGTCCGTCGTCCGGGCCCGGCGGCTGCTCGTGACGTCGGGCCTGGTCGACGAGCTGCCCGACGTGCCAGGGCTCGCGGAGCTGTGGGGCAAGGACGTGCTGCACTGCCCGTACTGCCACGGCTGGGAGGTGCGCGACCGGCGCATCGGCGTGCTGGCGACCGGCCCGCTCGCCGTGCACCAGGCCCTGCTCTGGCGGCAGTGGAGCGACGACGTCACGCTGTTCCTGCACACGGCCCCCGAGCCGGACGACGAGAGTTACGAGCAGCTGGCCGCGCGCGGCGTCGCCGTCGTGGACGGCAAGGTCGACGAGCTGGTCGCGGCTGAGGGCCGGCTGACCGGGGTGCGGCTCGCGTCGGGCGAGGAGTTCGGCGTCTCGGCGCTGGCCGTCGCGACCCGGATGAGCGCCCGCGCGGACTGGCTCGCCCCGCTCGGCCTCGACCTCGCGGACCAGGCGGTCCAGGGCACCGTCGTCGGCCGCCACATCCCCACCGACCCGACGGGCCGCACGGACGTGCCCGGCGTGTGGGCGGCGGGCAACGTCGCCGAGGTGAGCGCCCAGGTGATCGTCTCCGCGGCCGCGGGCGTACGGGCGGGAGCGGCGATCAACGCCGACCTGGTCACCGAGGACACGCGGCAGGCCGTCGCCGCCCGCCGCGCCGGACGACCGCTCGGGGACTGACCCCTGCCCCTCCCTCACCAACTCCCCGCCGCCGCCTCGCACAACAGCCCCGGCGGGCGGGCCACGGTGCCGCTCGCGCCGCGTTCCACGTCCTGCAGCAGGTGCTGGATGGCGAAGACCGCCGAGGGGCAGCCGAGCGAGACCGCCTGGGCCATGGCCCGGTGGGCGCGGCGCCAGGCGCGGCTGCGGCGGCCGGTGAGGTGGTCGACGAGGGCGAGTCCGTACTGCCCGAGGCAGCGGATCAGCAGGTCGCGCTGCGCGGCCGGGTCCCGCAGCGCGCCCCGGATGTCCCGCAGCCCCTCCGCCGGTTCGCCGCGCAGCGCCCGCGTGACGCCGAGCAGCAGGCGGCTCAGGGCGGCGGGCGGGCCGTGGGCCGGATCGTCGGGAACGATGTGGGCGGCGTCCCCCAGCAGGGTCGCCGCCCGCTCCAGTTCGCCGCCGCCCAGCGCCACCAGGCCCTGGACGAGGGCGACATGACCGGCCGTGGCGACGTCCCCGACCAGCACCGCCGCCGCCCAGGCCCGGCTCAGCAGGTCCTCGACGCCCTCTCCCCCGGTGCCCGCCGCCAGCCACGCGGCGAGGCAGAGCCCGCGCCCGTACAGCGGTCCCGTGCCGTCGGTCAGCGGGAGGAGCCGCTCGACGACCTCCCGCCCGTGCGCCGCGTGACCGCACACCGCCCACCAGAACCACAGGTCGAGCGCCATGGCCAGGGCGACGTCGGCCTGGATCTCGTCGCGCGGCGCCCGGTCGAGGGCGGCCTGGATGTTGGCGGACTCGTCGCGGACGAGGAGGGTCGCGCGGGTGGGCTGGCCGGCGCGCCAGAGGTCGTGCGCGGCGGTGGCGACCCTGCTGTACCAGAGCAGGTGCCGGTCGGCCGCCTCCTCGGACTCGCCCGCCGCGTGCAGCCGTTCGGCGCCGAAGTCGCGGGCGGCGCCGGTCATGCGGTACCGCGGCGGCAGCACCCCGCCCGCTTCCCGTACGGGTTCGAGGACGGCGGCAGCGGCGAGGCGGGCCAGGCAGGCCGGGACCTCGTCCGGGTCGAGGCCGCCGCCCTGGCACAGGAACACGGCCGCGTCCAGCGCGAAGTCCCCCGCGGCCACGGAGAGTCGGGCCCAGACGAGCCGGGCCGCGCGGTCGCAGAGCGCGTACTGCGCCTCCATCGCGGCCCGCAGCGAACGCTGCCGCCGCTCCGGCAGGGACTCGTCGCGCAGCCAGCACTGCCCCGACTCGACCAGCCGCGCGAGCCGGGGCAGCGGAAACCGCTCCACCTGCGCCGCGGCCAGCACGATCGCGAGCGGCGCCCCGTCGAGCCGCGCGCACAGCTCGCGTACGAGCCGCCGTCCGGCGCCGTCCACCGTGAAGCCGCGCTGCGCCGTCCGCGCCCGGCGCAGGAACAGCTCGACGGCCGGTCCGTCCCCGCCGTCCGGCGCGGTCTCCGGCAGCCCTGCCAGGCGTACGACCTGTTCCTCGCCGAGGCCGAGCGGCTGGCGCCCGGTCACGAGGACGCGTACGCCGGGCGCGTGCTGCAGGACGCTCTGGACGAGCCGGATGCACTCGGCGTGCACCGGGTCGACGTCGTCGAGCAGCACAAGCAGCCGCCGGGTGCGCAGCCGGTCGACGACGTCCCGTACGCCCGCGGGCCCGCCCCCGAGCGCCCGCGCGAGCGCCGTCGCCGCGCCGCCCGACGCACCGTCAGGCGCAGCCCCGGCCCTCCCGCCCGGCGCGCCCTCCCAGCAGGGCACGCGCAGGACGCCCTCCACCGCGGCGTCGGCGGGCAGCGCGCCGCGGACGAGCACGGCGGCGGCGCGGGCGACGCTGCTCTTGCCGACGCCGGCCGCGCCGACGACGCTGACGAGGCGGCCGGTCGCGAGGAGTTGCCGCACCACCGCCAGTTCCGCGTCCCTCCCCACCAGCGCCACGGGGGCCCGTGGGCGCCCCTCACCCCGGCGTCTCGCCCCACGCTGGTGCTTGCGCACGCTCCAACTCCCCGTTCACTCCCAGCACACAGCCGCCGCACACGCGGGTCCGGCCCGAACCACCATCCCCTGCAGAATCGTCACTGCAACGGAAACGGCGAAAGCTCCAACTGCGCGGCGCGGCATGCGGTATCGAGCACTCCGCTCCTTCCACGCAGCGCAGCGACCGTCAGGCACTGTGTGCGAATCCGAGGCCATGGCTCCGGGCCGGCGCATGCGGGTACAGACCCGGCGCACCGGAGCCCGGCATGCGCCCTCGACTGTGACCTGCGATTCAGCTGATCGATGCATGCATGCGGCAGGACTCGGCGGGTATCCGGGATCCAGGTGAGAAGTTCATGAGGACTTCGGCACCGACCCGCCGATGTTCATGGGCGGGGAGCACGACCGAACGAGCACCACAGGAGAGGGCCGCGACCATGCCGACCGGCTGCAGCACCTACGCGGGGGCGGCTTTCGAGGGCCGCACGGACAGCGCCGTGCACGCCAGGGACCTGGTGTCGGAGTTCGTCGCCCGGCTGCGCGCGAGCGCCGCGTTCACGGTGCCGGCGGAGGCGTTGGGCGCGGCGATGCTGGTGGTCACGGAGTTGGTGACGAATGTCGTGAAGCACGCGTCCGGCCCCTGTGTGCTGGAGCTGGAAGTGGCTTCGGGCGCCCTGGACATCAGCGTGTGGGACACGGAACCGGCCCTTCCGGTGATGGCGGCGCCCGATGCGCTGCGGCCGTCGCGGCACGGCCTGGAGATCGTGCACGCGTTGAGCCGCGCGGTGACGGTGGAGCAGCGCGCGGGCGGCAAGCGGGTGCGCGCGAGCGTGCCGCTGACCTGAGGGTTCCGTACCCTGGCCGGATCGAACTGCCTTGTCTCGGCGGCCGGTTGGGCTGCGCGGGGGCCGTCGGGGCGATTGTCGGTGGCGGCCGCTACAGTCCGGACTCGTGACTGATTCCGACTTCGCAACCGCCCCAGTGTCCGCCACCGACGCGCCGTCCGCGGCCGCCTCCCCCACGCCTTCCGACGCCACCCGCGCCGAGCCCGAGTTCCTGTCGTCGACGCGCGCCTTCTACGACGCGATCGCCGCCGACTACTCGGAGCGGTTCGGGGATTCGCTCGCCTCGAACCCGTACGACAGAGCGGTGCTCGGGTTGTTCGCGGAGCTGGTGCGGGCCGGCGGGGGTGGGCCGGTCGTCGAGGCGGGGTGCGGTGAGGGCCGGGTGACGGCTCATCTCAGCGGGCTCGGCCTGGACGCGTCCGGGGTCGATCTGTCGCCGGGGATGGTGGCGCAGGCCCGGCGGGCCCATCCGGGGATCGAGTTCGCCGAGGGGTCGCTGTTCGACCTGGATGTGCCGGACGGCCGCCTGGCCGGTCTCGCCGCGTGGTACTCGATCATCCACATGCCGCAGGAGCGGCTGCCGGACGCGTTCGCCGAGTTCCACCGGGTGCTCGCGCCGGGCGGGCAGTTGCTGCTCGCGTTCCAGGTGGGCGAGGCGCCGCTGCGGGTGGAGCAGGCCTGGGGCCACCCGGTGTCGTTGGACTTCCACCGGCGCGATCCGGAGGAGGTCGAGTCACTGCTGCGTGCGGCCGGGTTCGAGCCGCGGACGCGGATGGTGCGCGGGCCCGAGGAGGACGAGACCGCGCCGCAGGCGTATCTGCTGGCCCGTAGACGGGATTCGGCCACTGGGCAGAGCGGGCCCGGGGCCGAGCGTCGGCGGGACTAGGCCGCGGAGACCTCGAGGGTGCTGAAGTCGAGGACGCGCTCTGCTTCGCGGAGCGCCTCTTCGGCGGCTTCGCGGACCTCGGTGGGAACGTCTCCGCGCTCTTCCACCAGGTCGGCGTAGATCGGAGCGTCGGCACTGTCAGCGGGGCTCACCGTGAAGCCTCTTTCGGTCGGGGACGTGTTTCGTGCTGCCAGGCGACAGCGGGGGTTGAGTCTACGAGCTCGATTCCCGGGTTTGCAGGGGGGTCGATAAAACTCCTCGTCACCAAACCGTCACGGGCGGGGACGGAAACATGACCCCATTCCGGGACAGGACCACCCTCAACGCACCCGATCATGGCCGGAATCCACCGTTCCCCATGACGCAGATCACTTCGCCCGCTCGCCCTCCCGACGGCCCCTTGCGGCGTACGCCACACTCCATGCGCCTCGTGCGGTACGTCACATGCGGACCGGGGCGCGGGGGCCGAGCGGCCGACGGCCGAGGCTCGTTTCCTCCCCGCGCCCCGAAAGACGAGGTCACGTCCAGGCGCGCAGCTTCTCCGGGTTGCGTACGGCCCACAGGCGGGTGATGCGGCCGTGGTCGCCGATCTCGAAGGCCATCACCACCGTCGTGACGCCGCCGTCCTGGACGACCAGACCGGGCTGCCCGTTGACCGTGCGCTCCAGGATCTCCCGGTCGGCGGCGCCGACCGAGACGGCCGTGAGGTACTCCGCGATCTCGACGCCGCCCAGCATGGGGTCGAGCCGGGCGGTGACCAGGCCTCCGCCGTCGGCGATCCCGGTGGCGTCGGGGTCGAGGAGCCCGACCAGCGCGGGCACGTCCTTCGCCTCCCACGCCCGCTTGAACTGCCGTACGACATCGGCCTGTCGGGCGCGTTCCGAGCGGGACGGGGGTGCGGACGGCGGTACGGACGGGCGGTTGGTGCGCAGGCGGGCGCGGGCCGATGAGGCGAGCTTGCGGCAGGCGGCCGGGGTGCGGCCCACGATCTCGGCGACCTCGGCGAAGGAGTAGCGGAAGACGTCGTGCAGCACGAACGCGACGCGCTCCGCCGGGGTCATCGCGTCGAGGACGACGAGGAACGCCATGTTCACCGACTCGTCGAGGGTGACCCGGTCGGCCGGGTCCGCGGTCCGGTCCGTGCTCCGCCCTGCGGCCGGCCACTCCGACGCGTCGGGCACGGGCTCCGGGATCCACGCACCGACGTAGCGCTCGCGCCGGGCGCGGGCCGAGCGCAGCTGGTCGAGGCAGATCCGCCCGGCGACCTTGGTGAGCCAGGCGCGGGGCGAGTCGACGGCCCGCTGCCGGCTCGGCGTCATGGCGTACCAGCGGGTGTACGTCTCCTGTACGACGTCCTCCGCGTCGGCGAGCGAGCCGAGCAGCCGGTAGGCGAGGTTGAGCAGTTGCCGCCGCTCGCCGACGATCACGCTCAGCTCCGGCTCGCCCCGGTCCGCCGCCGACGCCTGCTCCGGCTGTCCGTCCATGCTCCTGCCGCTCCTTCACTGTCGTACGGCCGCGCGCCCGCCCGTACGGCCCGGTTCCTCTTCTTCCCCTACGACGAGACAGCGGCGGGAAATGTGAGGTGGGGGGGCGGTTGGAGCTGGGGCCTCACATTTTTCGGGGCTGTGCCGTCGTATCGGCGTAAGGACGTTCGACGCGTTCCGATGAAGGAGAACCCCATGTCCGCACGACTCGACATCCACAGCCACCCCGTCGTCGCCAAGGCGCTCAAGCATCTCGCCGCTGCCGGGATGGCGGTCACGGAGACCGCGCTGCCGCCCGCCACGCGGGAGTTGGTGCTGCTGCGGTGCAGCCAGATCAACGGCTGCGGCATGTGCGTCGACATGCACACGAAGGAGGCGACGAAGGCCGGGGAGTCCGCGGTGCGGCTGCACCTGGTGGCGACCTGGCGGGACTCGACGGTCTTCACGGAGGCCGAGCGGGCCGCCCTGGCCCTGGCCGAGGAGGGCACGCGCATCGCGGACGCGGCGGGCGGCGTCCCGGACGAGGTGTGGGCGAACGCCGAGAAGCACTACGACGAGGAGCAGCTCGGCGCGCTGCTCACGGTGATCACGGTCATCAACGCCTTCAACCGGCTGAACGTGATCACGCAGCAGGCGGGCGGCGAGTACCAGCCGGGCCAGTTCGGCTGAGCGAACCGGCCCGACCGGCCGGGGCCGGAGCCCCTCCCGTGATCCGTCGCCCGCGACGGCACCCACGTACGATGACCGCACAAGCCGTCGCCAAAGGCCGGCGGTCTACCGGGACCGGGAGGGGCTGCCCCGTGATCATCTTCGGCACGAAGAGCTATCTGTACCAGCTGGCCATCGTCACGCTGGTGTGCGGCAACTGCGGTAATCCCGCCGCCCATTCACTGCGCAAGAAGGTCACGAAGTTCTCGCTGTTCTTCGTGCCGCTGTTCCCGATCTCGACGTCGTACCTGACGCAGTGCACGTTCTGCGGCACCGAGCACAAGGTGCCGAAGGAGCAGGCCGAGGGGCTGCTCGCGCACGGGGCCGGGGCCCAGGGCGGCGGCCAGGGCGCGGCGGGACAGCCGCAGCACGGGAACAACCCGTACGCGTAGCTCCCGAGCCGGCCGCACGCGTAGCTTCCGAGCCGGCCGTACGCGAGGCTCCCGGACCCTCCGTACGCATGGCTCCCAAGGCTTGGCCGCCGCCCGGGTGACGCGCCCGAGTGGCTCCGTGCGCCGTACGGGTATGGGGGGACATCGTCGTCGGATGGCCCTCCATCCCTCCTCCCCGTCCCCGCAGCCCGCGCCCGAAGACACCGCCGCGCACGCGCAGCCCGTGCCGCGGCCGGCCGGGCGCGGAACCACGGTGGTGAAGTGGCTGACGACCACCGACCACAAGACCATCGGCACGCTCTACATGGTCACGTCGTTCGCGTTCTTCTGCTTCGGCGGGCTGCTCGCGCTCGCGATGCGGGCAGAACTGGCGCGTCCCGGCACGCAGTTGATCTCCAACGAGCAGTTCAATCAGGCGTTCACGATGCACGGCCTGATCATGCTGCTGATGTTCGCCACTCCGTTGTTCGCCGGATTCGCGAACTGGATCATGCCGTTGCAGATCGGTTCGCCGGACGTGGCGTTCCCGCGGCTCAACATGTTCGCGTACTGGCTCTATCTGTTCGGCTCGCTGATCGCCGTCGGTTCGTTTCTCACGCCGAACGGTGCGCCGAGTTTCGGCTGGTTCATGTACACGCCGCTCTCGGACGGTGTGCATTCCGCGAACATCGGCGCCGACATGGTGCTCATGGGCCTGGCGTTCTCCGGATTCGGCACCATTCTCGGATCGGTCAACTTCATCACGACCATCATCTGCATGCGGGCGCCGGGCATGACGATGTTCCGTATGCCGATCTTCACCTGGAACGTGCTGCTCACCGCGGTGCTCGTCATCATGGTGTTCCCGGTGCTCGCCGCCGCCCTTTTCGCGCTCGAGGCCGACCGGAAATTCGGGGCGCACATCTTCGACCCGGCGAACGGGGGTGCGCTGTTGTGGCAGCACCTGTTCTGGTTCTTCGGGCATCCGGAGGTGTACATCATCGCGCTGCCGTTCTTCGGGATCGTCTCCGAGGTCATTCCGGTGTTCGCGCGGAAGCCGATGTTCGGGTACATCGGGCTGATCGGCGCGACCATCGCGATCGCCGGGCTCTCGGCGACGGTGTGGGCGCACCACATGTATGCGACGGGCGGTGTGCTGCTGCCGTTCTTCTCGTTCATGACGATGCTGATCGCCGTGCCGACCGGGGTGAAGTTCTTCAACTGGATCGGCACGATGTGGAAGGGCTCGCTGTCCTTCGAGACGCCGATGCTGTGGACGACGGGCTTTCTCGTCACGTTCCTCTTCGGCGGCCTGACCGGCATCGTCCTTGCCTCGCCGCCGATGGACTTCCACGTGTCGGACACGTATTTCGTGGTCGCGCACTTCCATTACGTGGTGTTCGGCACCGTCGTCTTCGCGATGTTCGCCGGATTCCACTTCTGGTGGCCGAAGTTCACCGGGAAGCTCCTCGACGAACGGCTCGGGAAGATCTCGTTCTGGACGCTGTTCACCGGCTTCCACGGCACGTTCCTGGTGCAGCACTGGCTCGGCGCCGAAGGAATGCCGAGGCGGTACGCGGACTATCTGGCGGCCGACGGATTCACCGCCCTCAACACGGTCTCGTCGATGAGTTCGTTCCTGCTCGGCCTGTCCGTCCTGCCGTTCCTCTACAACGTCTGGAAGACCGCGAAATACGGTGAGCCGGTCGGCGTGGAGGACCCCTGGGGGTACGGGCGTTCGCTGGAGTGGGCCACCGCGTGCCCGCCGCCCCGGCACAACTTCACCACGCTCCCCCGTATTCGCTCCGAGTCCCCGGCCTTCGATCTGCACCATCCGGAGATCGTCGCGATCGAGCACGAGGACGAGGAACGGCTGCAGGCCCGCGCCAGAAAGGCGTAGTCCGGCAACCGGACATCAGAAATGTTGCGGGGGCTCCGTGGTGCACCGGAGCCCCCGCCGCGTATGCCGAGGCCAGCCGCGTCCGGCATCCGCGCATCCGATTCCGGCTCCTTCGGTTCCGCGGCGCGCACCACCCCGTCCACGCCGCGACGTCCGGTGCCCGGTCATCGGATAGGAATGCAGTTTCACAGAATCGCCATAAGCCCGGGATGAGCCCCATTGGCCCACACGGGTGACGGAACCATGGCCTCCGCTCCGGGTGTTCCTCGCGCTCCGTAATCGAACCTGGTCAACTCCCCTGCCGTGTCAGGGGAATTCGCGGGCCGTAATCGAACAGTTCCGGGGAACTTCAGGCGATCGAGGCACCCAGCGCCCCGTGCCCTGTGGCCGGTACACGCGAGCCCTGCGGCCCGAACACCCGTGCCCTGCGGCGTTACCGTTGCGCCCATGCCCGAACTCCAGCTGCTGCGACCCGAACACGCCCCGGCCCTCCTCGACTTCGAGCGGGAGAACCGTGCCTACTTCGCCCGCTGGGTGCCGGACCGGGGCGACGCGTACTTCGCCGACTTCGCCGAGGTGCACGCGGCCCGCCTCGCCGAACAGGACACCGGCGCCTGCCTGTTCCACGTCCTGGTCGACGCGGACGGGGCGATCCTCGGCCGGGTCAACCTCGTCGACGTGGCCGACGGCGCCGCCCACCTGGGCTACCGCATCGCCGAGCACGCGGCCGGGCGGGGCCTGGCGTCGACCGCCGTACGCCGCGTTCTCACCCTCGCCGCCGACGCGTACGGGCTGCACACGCTGCTCGCCGAGGCGACCGTCGAGAACGCCGGCTCCCGCGCGGTCCTGAGCCGTACGGGGTTCGAGTGCGTCGGGGAGACGATGCTCGAAGGGCTGCCTGCGCTGCGGTACCGCCGGGCCCTGTGACCCCGTGCCCGGTGCCTCCGCAAAATGAGTGGCCCTGCCCCGGCGCCCCTGCATACCGTGCGGCGTTCGACCAGCGACCGGCGCGCGGCGCGTACGTACGGCCAGGAACGGAGCAACACAGTGGCGGGGCACCAGGGTTGGGTGGAGGAGGGGTTCGGCGCGATCGCCGACGCCTTCGCGCGGAACTTCGACGACTTTCCCGAACTGGGCGCCGCCACAACGGTGTTCGTGAACGGCCGCAAGGTCGTCGAGCTGTGGGGCGGCGTCGCCGACGAGGCGACGGGGCGGCCCTGGGAGCGGGACACGGTCGTGCCGGTGTTCTCCTGCGCGAAGGGCCTGGTGGCGGTCGCCGTGCAGCTGCTCGCGCAGCAGGGGCGGTTGGACCTGGACGCTCCGGTGGCGCGGTACTGGCCCGAGTTCGCCCGGCACGGCAAGGAGGCGGTGACCTGCCGGATGGTCCTCGGCCACCGGGCGGGCGTGCCGGTGCTCGACGCGTCGCCGTCGTTCGCGGAGATCGCCGCGTGGACGCCGGTCGTACGGGCCCTGGAGGAGCAGAAGCCGCTGTGGGAGCCGGGTTCGGCGTACGAGTACCACGGCCAGGTGTTCGGCTTCCTGCTCGGCGAGGTGGTGCGGCGGATCACCGGGCACACCCCGGGCGCGTACGTCCGGGAGGCCGTGACCGGGCCGTTGGGGCTGCGGGCGTGGATCGGCGCGTCGGAGGCCGAGTCGGCGGGGCGGGCGCGGCTCGTCGAGGCGGAGGGCCGGCCGGGGATGCCGGGGCCCGAGCATCTGCTGACCCGGATCGTGACGATGAACGGCGCGCTGACGTTCCCCGGCCTGGACGAGCCGCACGGCTGGAACGACCCGGAGCTGTTCGCGATGGAACTGCCGGGGTCGGGCGCGCTGGCGTCGGCGAGCGGGCTCGCGGGCCTGTACGCGGCGGCGGCGACGGGGATCGACGGCACACAGCGGCTGCTGTCGGAGGAGACGGTCGGCGACGCCGTGCGCGAGCTGTCGTCGGGGCCGTCATGGCTGGGCCTCGACCTGGGGGCGCGCTGGGGCTCCGGCTTCCTGCTCGACTCGGCGTCGTTCCGGCCGATGCTCGGCCCGCGCAGCTTCGGCAACGACGGCGCGGGCGGTCAGTTCGCGTTCGGGGACGACGCGTTCGGGGTCGGCTTCGCGTACGTGGCGAATCGGATGGTCGGGCACGGGGACGCCCGGGCGAACCGGCTGGTGGAGGCGGTTCGGGGGTGTGTGGGGTAGCGGTACGCGGGCCCGGCCGAGCGGGTGCGGGCCCGCGCCCCTGACGGGAACGGGTGCCCGAGAAGCTACTCGCCGGTTACAGTGCGCCGGACGAGACCGTCGTCAGCACCCGTCAGTGATCAGCACCCGTCACAGGAGGCCGAGTTGGGCAGCACCGAGGAGGTCGGGGACCGTACGCGCTTCGGTTCCGTCGACGACGTCGAGGCGCGTCTCGCCGGGGCCGGCTATCTCGCGTCGCCCGACGTCGCGACCACCGTGTTCCTCGCCGACCGGCTCGGCAAGCCGTTGCTGATCGAGGGCCCGGCCGGGGTCGGCAAGACCGAGCTGGCCAAGGCCGTGGCGGAGGTCGCTCAGGCGCGGCTCGTACGACTGCAGTGCTACGAGGGCGTGGACGAGGCGCGGGCACTGTACGAGTGGAACCACGCCAAGCAGTTGCTGCGGATCACGGCGGGCCGGGACGAGAGCTGGGACGAGACCCGTACCGACATCTTCAGCGAGGAGTTCCTGCTCGCCCGCCCGCTGCTCACCGCGATCCGGGGCGCGGACCCGAAGGTGCTGCTCATCGACGAGGTCGACAAGGCCGACGTCGAGGTGGAGGGCCTGCTCCTGGAGGTGCTGAGCGACTTCCAGGTGACCGTGCCCGAGCTGGGCACCGTGCGCGCCGAGCGCAAGCCGTTCGTGGTGCTCACGTCGAACGCGGCGCGCGAGCTGTCCGAGGCGCTGCGGCGGCGCTGCCTGTTCCTCCACATCGGCTTCCCCGACGAGGAGTTGGAGCAGCGCATCGTCCGCCTGAAGGTTCCCGGCCTGGACGCGGCGCTCACCGCGTCCGTCGTGCGGGTCGTCGGCGCGCTGCGGGCGATGGACCTCCGCAAGGCGCCGTCGGTCGCGGAGACCGTCGACTGGGCCCGCACCCTGCTGGCCCTCGGCACGGACACGCTGGACGAGACCGTCGTACGGCAGACGCTCGGCGTCGTCCTCAAGCATCAGGAGGACGTGGCCAAGGCGGCGGCGAAGCTGGACCTGGACGCGGTGTGAGCGCCGGCACCGGGACGACGGGTGCGGGCGCCGGAGTGGCGGACCGGCTGACCGGGTTCGTACGGGCGCTGCGCGCGCAGGGTGTGCGGGTCGGCACCGGCGAGAGCGTGGACGCGGGGCTCGCGGTGGCGGCGCTCGGCCTGGCCGACCGGGAGCGGCTGCGGGCGGGGCTCGCGGCGACGCTGCTGCACAACGAGGGCCAGCGGCCGGTGTTCGACCAGCTCTTCGACCTGTACTTTCCGCGCGCGGTCGGCGCCCCTGACTCGGGGGCCGAAGTCCCCTCGGGCCGCGAGGAGTTGAGGGATCGGCTGGCCGTCGCCCTGGCCTCCGGCGACGCGGCGGAGCTGGCGCAGCTGGCCGCGCAGGCCGTGGACTCGCTCGGCGGGTACGGGGACGCGTCGGGCTCGGACGGCTGGTCCGCGTACCAGACGCTGGAACGGCTGCGGCCGCAGACGCTGCTCGCGCGGGTGCTCGCCGGGCTGCGTCAAGAGCAGGACACGGAAGGGGAGTTCACCGACCGGCTCACCGCCGACGAGATCCGGCGCCGGATCGAGGACTTCCGCGGCCTCGTCGCGACCGAGGCGCGGCGACGGGTCGCGGAGCGGCGCGGCACCGACGCGATCGCCCGCCGGGCCGTCGCCCCCACCGCCGACCGCGTGGACTTCCTCATCGCCCACCGCGGCCAGCTGGCCGAACTGCACCGCGCCGTACGGCCGTTGGCGCGGAAGCTGGCCACGCGGCTCGCGGCGCGCAGGCGGCGGGCGGCACGCGGGCGGATCGATCTGCGGCGTACGGTGCGCGGCTCGCTGTCGACGGGCGGGGTGCCGATGCGTCCGGTGCTGCGCAGACGGCGGCCGGGCCGGCCGGAGCTGGTGCTGCTGTGCGACGTGTCCGGGTCGGTGGCCGGGTTCGCGCAGTTCACGATGCTGCTCGTGCAGGCGCTGCGGGACGAGTTCAGCAAGGTGCGGGTGTTCGCCTTCGTCAACAGCGTCGACGAGGTCACCGAGCTCGTCGACCGCGGCCGCGCCGACCCGGAGGGCCTCGGCGCCCGCATCCTGACGCAGGCCGGGGTCACGCGCTTCCACAGCAGCAGCGACTACGGCACGGCCCTCGGCGAGTTCGCGGAGCGGTACGCGCACACGCTCGGCCCGCGCTCCTGCGTGTTCGTCCTCGGCGACGCCCGCACCAACCGCACCCCGCCGAACGCGGACGCCCTGCGCGCCGTGCGGGACAAGGCGCAGCGCGTGTACTGGCTCAACCCGGAGCGCCGCTCGGCCTGGGACACGGGCGACTCGGCGGCGTCCGTGTACGCGGAGGTCGTCGACATGTACGAGTGCCGGACGGCCCGCCAACTCGGCTCGCTCATCGGCCGGTTGGTGCCCGTGTAGGCCGCCGGGGCGGGTGGGGTGTCACAGTTCGGGCCCGGCCGGGGTCCTGTGTGCGGACGGCGCGGCGCAACGGGCCCGCGCCCGCACCGGGAGGACGTACACCATGGAACCCCGTTTCGACCTGATGCAGAGCCCGACCGCCGCGAAGGTCGCCAAGCGGTTCTTCAACGCCGCGCTGCCCCTCGATCAGTCGACGCTGCCGAAGGCGCTGCGCGAGCTGGTGCAGCTGCGGGTGGCGCAGATCAACGACTGCGGCTTCTGCCTCGACATCCACAGCAAGGAGGCCGCGGCGGCCGGCGAGAGCACGCTGCGGCTGCAGCTGGTCGCCGCCTGGCGGCACACCACGGTGTTCACCGACGCCGAACGGGCCGCGCTCGCACTCGCCGAGGAGGGCACGCTGCTCGGCGAGCGGGGCGTGACGGACGCGACGTGGGCGGCGGCGCGCGAGCACTTCGACGACGACGAGATCGGCGCGCTCGTCTGCACGATCGCCCTGATCAACGCGTCGACACGGATGAACGTGATCGTGCACAACCCCGGAGGGTCGTACGAGCCGGGCATGTTCGCGGCGTACGCGGACTGAGGGCCGCGCCCCGGCTCACGTCCGGGCCGGGCGCCGGCTCACGTCCGGGCCGGGCGCCGGCTCACGTCAGGACCGGGCGCCGGCTCACGTCAGGACCGCGCCGAGGGCCACGAAACCGCAGATCAGCGCGAACAGGACGGCGAGCAGGGGCCAGACGAAACGGAGGTACTTGTCGTAGCCGACCTTGGCGAGGGCGACGCCGCCGATGGTGACGGCCGTGGTCGGCACCCACAGGTTCATCCAGCCGCTCGCGGCCTGCCAGGCGGTGACGACGACGGCGCGGGAGACGCCCGCGAAGTCGGCGAGCGGCGCGAGGATCGGCATCGCGAGCGTGGCGTGCCCGGACGTGGACGGGATCAGGAACGCGAGCGGCAGGTTGACCAGGAACACGATCACCGCGAACAGGCCGGACGAGGTGCCCTTCACGACGCCCTCGATGGAGTGCAGCACGGTGTCGGTGATCCGGGAATTGTTCATGATGACGGTGACGCCGCGGGCCAGCATGATCACGAGCGCCGGGGAGATGAAGTCCCCGGCGCCCCGCGCGATCGTGGAGCTGAGCTTCTGCTCGCCGAACCGGGCCACGATCCCGACCAGCACGGCCGCGCACAGGAACAGCGCCGCCAACTGCGGGAAGGACCAGCCGAGTTCGAAGCCGTACGGCTCGGCGTCGGCGTCTCCGGTGAGGGCGCTGGACCAGGGCACCACCGAGAAGATCATGAACGCGAAGACCAGGCCGAGCAGGGCGAGTACGGCCTTGTGCAGCCCGGTGAGCGCGGGCACCTCCTCGGCGGCCGCGGCGGACTGCTCGCGGTCGCCGGGCAGGAACCCGCAGACGGACCGGTCCGGGTCGCGCTGCACTCGCTTCGCGTAGCGCACGACGTACGCGATGGTCACGGCGGTGAGGACGAGCCACATGACGAAGCGGAGGACGATGCCGTCGCCGAGGGAGATGTCGGCGGCCGACGAGGCGACGCCGGTGGCGAACGGGTTGACGGTGGAGCAGAGCACACCGACGCCCGCGCCGAGGATGGAGGCGCCGACGGCGACCATCCGGTCGTAGCCGAGGGCGAGCATCATCGGGACGAGCAGACCGTAGAAGCCGAGGGTCTCCTCGGCGAAGCCCTCGACGGTGCCGAGCACGGAGAACGCGAGCATCACGCCGGCGATGAGCAGGGCGCCGCGGTCGCGGAGGCGGTGCGCGAGGCGGGCGATGCCCCGGTCGAGGGCGCCGGTCGCGAACACCACGGTGATGAACGCGCCGATGGCGAGGACGAAGAGGAACACCCCGGCGCTGCCGTACAGCGCGCCTGTCATGTCCGGCCCGACCTGGCCGGTCTTCTCGTCCTGCACGCCGTACAGGCCGTTGACCGGGGCGAGGAACAGGTCGTTCAGCCGGTCGGTGAAGCTCTGCGTGGACTCGACGCGGTGGTACGTGCCCTGCTTGGGGGCGCCGTCCTCGGTGCGCTCGTACGCGCCGGGCGGGATCAGGAACGCGAGCAGCCAGACGGCGACGGTGACGAGGGCGAGGACGGTCAGGGCGCTCGGGAACGTGAACTTCCGTCCGCTGTCCGGCGGTTGGGCCTCTTCGGTCGTGCTCGGGCTGCTCACCGGGCGGCGTCCTTGCGGTGGCCCGGGGCGTCCTTGCGGAAGTCGGCGGCGTACTCGCGGACGAACGCGCACATCGCGAGGACCGTGTTGCGCAGCTCGGAGAAGAGGACGCGTTCGTTGGGGGCGTGCAGGTTGCACATGCTGTCCTGCGCGCCGAACAGCAGCACCTCGGCGTCGGGCGCGGCCTGGGCGAGCCCGTTGACCAGCGGGATGGAACCGCCGGTCGCCACGTACGCGGCGTCCGCGCCCCAGGCCTCCTTCAGGGCGCGGCGGGCGGCGCGGTAGGCGGGCCCCTCGGTGGCGGCCTCGTAGCCGGGCCCGGTGTCGCCGGGTGTGACGGTGAGCGGGACGCCGAAGGGGCGCAGGGCGCGCAGATGGTCGACGAGCCGGGCCTGCGCCTCGTGCGGGTCCTGCTGCGGGTGGAAGCGCAGGTTGAGCTTGGCCCGCGCGTACGGCACGACGGCGGAGGCGGCGCCCTCGACGGCCGGCGCGTCCAGGCCGACGACGGTGACGGCGGGCCCGCTCCACAGCCGCTCGCCGAGCCCGCCGGAGCCGAGCAGCGGCAGGTCGTCGTGGACGCCGGCGAGGGTACGGAACTCGTCGTCGGTGTACCCGGCGCCGGTCCACGGCTCGCGGCGCAGGCCCTCGACGGCGACGTCGCCGTGCACGTCGTGCAGGGTGGCGAGGGCCTTGATCAGGACGAGCAGGGCGTCGGGCGCGGCCCCGCCGAACTCGCCGCTGTGGCGCGGCTCTTCGAGCGTCCGGACCTCGACGACGACCTCGCTCGCGCCGCGCAGACCGGTGGTGAGGGTGGGGGTGCCGGGGCGGAGGTTGCCGAGGTCGGCGATCACCATGGCGTCGCAGGCGAACCGCTCGGGCCGGGTCTGCGGGTACGTGTCGAAGGCGCTGCCGTACTCCTCCTGGCCCTCGAACACGATCTTCACGCCGACCGGGGGCCGGCCGCCGTACGCCCGCAGCATGCCGAGGTGGGCGATCACATTGGACTTGTCGTCGGCGATGCCGCGCGCCCGGAGCCCGCCCGCGACGGGGGTCGGCTCGAACGGCGGCGACTCCCACAGCGACTCGTCGCCGGGCGGCTGCACGTCGTAGTGGCTGTACAGCAGCACGGTCGGCGCGGCCGGGTCGGGCGGCGGGATCTCGGCGAGGACGACGGGCGCGGTGTCGGGCAGATCGATCCGGTCGACGTACTCGACGCCCGCCTCGCGCAGCAGCCGTACGAGGAGGTCGTGCGCCTCGTGCACCGGGCCCGCGGGGAAGCCGGGGAAGGCGACGGACGGGATGGCGGCGAGCTCCTCCAGGTCGGAGCGGAGGCCGTCCATCAGGGCGTCGACGGTGGCGGGGAGGTCGAGGGCGTCGTCCGGCATGGGTTCCTCTCGGGCGCGAGGTCCGCTGTACGCGGTGAGCATCGCGGAGGTGAGGGGCGGGCGCATCCGGGCGAGGTGGTCCCTCCCGCACCGTCGACTCGGTGACCGCCCTCCGCCCCTTCGGGCGGGTTTGCTCCCCCACCCGCCCCTTCCCGACAGCCTGCGGCGCTGATCCGTTCGTCTGCCGCGCCGTCGTAGCTGGTCGCGCAGTTCCCCGCGCCCCTTTCCGGCCCACCGCCGTACGGGTGACCTCACCCCGCCTTGCGGGCCACGAGCAGGCGGCACCGTGGGCTGCCGTCCCGCCGCCTGCCGAACTCCTCCAACGCGTACAGCTCGACCGCGAACCCCGCCGCCTCCAGGTCCGCCCGGACCGGGCCCAGCGGCCAGGTGCGGTAGTACATGACGAACGGCGGGCGCCACAGCCGGTTCCGTACGCGCATCGCCGCGTCGAAGCCGAGCAGCGTCCAGTACGGCGGGCTGCCGATGCGCGGCGGCGCGGTCATCGGGAAGGCGAAGACGCCGCCGGGGCGCAGCACGCGGTGCACCTCGGCGAAGAGGCCCGGCCGCTCGGCGGGCAGGAAGTGGCCGAACGCCCCGAAGCTGACGGCCAGGTCGAAGGCCTCACCGAACGGCAGGGCCCGTGCGTCGCCCTGCACGAGGTGCGCCTGTACGAGGTGCGCGCTCTCGTCCGCCGCCGCCCGTCGCAGCATGCCCGCGCTGAAGTCGACGCCCGTGACCCGGCGGCGGCAGACGGCGCGCAGGACGCCGAGGCCCGCGCCCGTGCCGCAGCACACGTCGAGCCCGGAGTCGAAGGGGCCGAGGCGGGTGAGTGCGGCCCCGGTGGCGGCGAGGAACCGGTCCGGGGTGCGGAACGGGGTGTGGTCGAACTTCGGCGCGAGCAGGTCGTAGCCGCGCTCGACGGAGGTCAGCGCCTGTTCGGCCAGTTCGCGAAGGGTCGGCCCCTGGGAGGTGAACATTCCGTCACCCTAGCCGTGCGCGCTCGTTGTTGACTCTGTGTCAATTTGCCGACCCGTTACTTCCCCGTCGGCCTTACCCGCCCGTAACTTGGCTGGAGCACGACGCTCCCCCGAGGCATGACGCTTCCCCGAGGCACGACGCTCCCTCCGAGGAACGGCGCACCCTCACGTCACGGCGCACCCCCACCCATGAGCCGCAAGGAGCCTGTCCGATGCTGCGCAAATCCCTCCGTTCACCCAAGTCCCCCAGGTCACGTGCCCTCCGCGGGCTGCGGTCCGTCGCCGCGCTGCTGCTGGCCGCCGTCGCGCTCACGCCCGGCGCCTCCGCACAGGCCGACGCGGGGCCCACCACCCGAGCCGCCGCGTCGACCAGCGGCTGGAACGACTTCGACTGCAAGCCGTCGGCCGCACACCCGCGCCCGGTCGTGCTCGTGCACGGCACGCTCGGGAACTCCGTCGACAACTGGCTGGGCCTGGCCCCGTATCTCGTCGCGCGCGGCTACTGCGTCTTCTCCCTGGACTACGGCCAGTTGCCGAACGTGCCGGTCTTCCACGGCCTCGGCCCGGTCGAGAAGTCCGCGGAGCAGTTGGACGCGTACGTCGACAAGGTGCTCGCGGCGACCGGCGCGCGCGAGGCCGACCTGGTGGGGCACTCGCAGGGCGGGATGATGCCGCGCCACTACCTGAAGTTCCTCGGCGGCGCCGACGAGGTGAACGCGCTGATCGGCATCGCGCCCAGCAACCACGGCACGACGATGAACGGGCTCACTCAGCTCCTCGACGTGTTCCCCGGCGCCCGCGAGTTCGTCGACGAGAACACCCCCGCCCTCACCGACCAGGTCGCCGGCTCCCCGTTCCTGACCCGCCTGAACGAGGGCGGCGACACCGTGCCCGGCGTCGCCTACACGGTGATCGCGACCAGGTACGACCAGGTCGTCACCCCGTACGAAACGCAGTTCCTGGACGGGCCGAAGGTCAACAACGTCCTGCTGCAGGACAAGTGCGCGGCCGACCTGTCCGGGCACGTGGCGATCGGCCTGACCGACCGCCTCGCGTTCCACGAGGTCGCCAACGCCCTCGACCCCCACAACGCGAAGCCCACCACGTGCCTCTCGGCGGTGAGTTGAGGCGGTAGGGCTGGGTACGGCTAACCGCGGCTCGTGTCGATGACGCAGAAGAGGTTGTCGTCCGGGTCGGCGAGGACGATGAAGTCCGGGTCGTCCGGGTAGCTGTCCCAGTCGACGCGCCGGGCGCCGAGGCCGAGGAGCCGCTCCACCTCGGCGGCCTGGTCGGCGGCGTCGGCCGCGTACAGGTCGAGGTGGACGCGCGGCCGGGGCGACGGAGGTACGTCGCTCCGGCCGAGCGAGAGACAGGGGCCCTCGCCGTCGGCGGGGGCGAGGACCACCCAGTGCTCCTCGGGTTCGTCCCGGGGGACGTAGCCGAGGGCGCGGGTCCAGAAGGCGGTCGCGCGGGGGACGTCGGAGACGCCCAGGACGATCGATCCGATGCTCAACATCGGGCCATCATGGACCAGTTGATGCACGGGCCGGTCGGCGGCGCGGTGGTCAGCGCGTTGCGGTGGTCAGCGCGTCGCGGTGAGGCGCTCGACCTCGTCCTTCGCTTCCTTCAGGCCGACGCCGGTCAGCTGCCGGTACTCCTTGATCGCCTGCACCTGCTTCCCCTCGGCCACGAGGGCGCGGACCCGGCCCAGGTCGGGGGCGAGGGCGCCCGCGTCGACGCCGAGGTGCTCGATGACCAGGTCCAGCTTGCGCTCCACGCGGGCGACCCGGCTGTCCACGCGCTTGATCTTGTTCTCCAGGGTGCCGACGACGACGAGGACGCCGAACGCCAGCACAAAGATCGCTATCTCCATGGGAGTTGATCCTACTGCCGGGTCGCGAACGCGCGTTCACAACCAGACGCAGTTCACAACCACACGTTGTCGTTGACGGACCCGAGCCCCGTGCCCGCGAGCCTGCGGTGCAAGGCGATCGCCTGGTCCTCGGTGAGGGAGGCGACGTGGTCGGCGGCGGCGCGCAGCACGTCGCCGTGCTCGGCGAGCTCCTCGGCCCGGTCGGGCGGCAGGAGTTCGGGCGACTCGTGGGTCCAGCGCAGGAGTTGGCCGACGATGCGCCGCTGCCCGTGCTGCTGGGTGGCGAGGGCGGGCCGGTCGATGACGTACGCCCACACCAGTTCCTTGAGCAGGTCGCAGGCGGCGCGGCGCTCGGCGGGGATGACGAGGCGGGCGTCGTAGCGGATGGGGGCGTTGCCGGTGACGTCGAGGGTGATGCCGCGGGTGAAGTAGTCGATGAGGTCGGCGGTGCGGCGGTTGACGGCGACGGCGTCGTCGTGGCTGCCGGTGTACGGCGCGGGCACGGTGAGGCGTTTGCCGATCTCGGACAGGAGGTCCTGGGCGGCGCCCCGGTCGAAGGGCTCCCCGGCCCGCGCCCGCTTGGTCTCCACGTAGTCGAGGAAGCGCCGCACCTCGCGTTCGGTGTCGCCGCCGGCGGCGCCGGGCGGCGGGAAGAGGGAGGCGAGCGGGATGTGCCCGGTGCGGTAGAAGTCCTCGACGTCGTGGCAGGCGTACGTGACGTCGTCGGCCCAGTCCATCAGCTGTTCCTCGACGGGCACGGCGGTGTCCGTACGGCCGGCGCGGACCCAGGCGAAGGCGGCCCGGTCGGCGTCGTACACGCCCCACTTGAGGTGGCGGGCCGGGTTCTCGGCGAGCGGGGCGCGCTCCCAGGGGTACTTGGTGGCGGCGTCGAGGCAGGCGCGGGTGAGGTGGAGTCCGCGGTGGCCGGGGTACTTGTGCGCGGCGAGGTAGGTGATGACGCGGAAGGTCTGCGCGTTGCCCTCGAAGCTGTCCAGCTCCAACTGGCTTGCCTCGCCGCGGAGTTGGTCCATGGTGGCGCGCAGTGCGGTCTCGCCGGCGTGGCCGAAGGGCGGGTGCCCGATGTCGTGCGCCATGCAGGCCGCCTCGACGAGGGCGGGGTTGGGCCCGCCGTACTTCCGCTGCAGCCGCTCGGCCATGCGGCGGCCGAGCTGGGCGACCTTCATGGAGTGGGTGAGGCGGGTGTGGTACGCGCCGAGCTCGCCGCTCGCGACGACCTGGCTCTTGCCGGCGAGGGCCCGCCACTGGGTGGAGTAGAGGATGCGGTCCACGTCGTGCTCGAAGCCGGACCGCTGCCCGTCGTCGGACACCCGGCGGCGCAGGGAGTGCTGTTCGAGGTCGTCGTCGCTGTACTGGGCTGGGCGCATGGCCGGATGGTACGCGCGCCCGCCCAGCTCAGCCTCCGTGAATCCCCGTGAGGAAGTCCCGTACGAGGGCGTTGAACTCCTCCGGGCGCTCCAGGTTCGGGTAGTGGGCGGTGCCCTCGACGGTGGCGGACCGGCCGTCGGGGACGGTGCGGACGAGGCGGTCGGCCATGGCGAGGTGGTCGGTGGAGGCCAGCGCGCCGTTGACGGCGAGCACGGGCGCCTTGATCCCGGCGGCCCGCGTCCAGCTGTCGGCGGGGAGGACGCGCTGGTCGGGGCCGGGTTCGCGGTGCTTGGCGAGGGTGCTCGCGGCCATGTCCCGCATCAGGGCGACGACTGCCGGGTCCACCTCGGCGAGGGCGCGGTGGGGCCCGGACGCGAACTGCAGATAGGCCTCGACCCAGGCCGCCGGGTCGCCCGCCTCGAAGGCCCGCTGCTGCTCCGCCTGCACGCCGAGGACCCAGGGGTCGGCGAAGACGGCCTCGCTGGTGCCGGCGGCGGTGACGACCAACGCCCGTACGAGCTCCGGATGTTCGAGCGCCACGTCGACCGCCGTGCCGCCGCCCATGGACACGCCGACGAGCACGGCCGGGCCGAGGTCGAGACGGCGGAGCAGCGCGGCCACGTCGTCGGCGGGGCGGAAGGGTTCGCTCGCGTTGTCGGAGGCGCCGTGTCCGCGGGCGTCCGGGGCGAGCACTCGGAACTCCCGCGCGAAGTACGGGAGTTGGTGTTGCCACATGCGATGGTCGAGGAAGCCGCCGTGGAGCAGGACGAGGGGTGCGCCGGGGCCGCCGGTGTCGCGGTAGGCGAGGCGGCCGCCGTCGACGGTCAGGAAGTGGAGGTCCGAGGTCGCAGCACCATCAGTCATGACAACCAGGGTGTCATGTGCGTCGACGGATGACAACCGGGGTGTCATGATGACGTACGTGACCGAAAGTGCCCCCGCCCCGGACCAGCCCCTCCCGCCCGACCGCCTGGCCGAGCGCCTCGCGGACGTCTACGCCCTGGTCGGCCCGCTGTACCGCCGCGCCCATCGCCTCGTCGAGCAGAACGTGCCGGTCGAGGGCCTCTCCGTCGGCGTGCGCGCGGTGCTCGACCTGCTGCGGGCCAACGGGCCGATGACCGTGCCGCAGATGGGCCGCGCCCAGGCCCTGAGCCGGCAGTTCGTGCAGCGGATGGTCAACGACGCGGCGGCGCTCGGCCTGGCCGAGGCGGCGCCCAACCCGGCGCACCGCCGTTCCTCGCTGATCCGCCTCACCGACGCGGGCCGGTCCGCGATCGAAGCGGTCGTCGCCCGCGAGCACGCGCTCCTCGGCCAGGTCGACGGCGACCTCACGGAGGCCGAGGTCAGCGCCTGCCTGCGGGTGCTGTCCCGCATGCTGGCCTTCATCGACGACGTCGACGTGAACTGACCCCCGATCGGCCAGGCCCCTCAACTCCGCTGCGTCGTACGCCCGTTGCTGTGCAGCCGCGCCTGCTCCGGCACCGTCGTGCGGAGGGCGGGCAGGACGTCGGCGTACGAGGCGAGTCCGGCGGGCGGGGCGGGCTCGGCGGACGTGGTGCGGCGCCACCAGTCCGTGTCGCCGTCCTCGATGCAGCGCAGCAGGATGCCTTCGCGCAGGCCCCACGGGCAGACGGTCAGCTCGTCGATGCCGGTCAGCTTCATCACGGTGTGCGCGACGACCGCGCCGGCCAGGGACTGCCGGGCCCGCGCCGCGGAGATCCCGGGCAGCTCGGCGCGCTCCGCGCTGCTGCGCCGCGCCAGCTCGTCGAGGGCCGTACGCAGGTCGGCGCGCGCGAGCCCGCGCGGCGTGAACGGGCCGAACCGTCCCGGCGGCGCCCCGCACAACCGGGCCAGCTGCTGGAACGTACGCGAGGTCGCCGCCGTCGTCCGGGGCGCCTCCCAGCGGATCCGGGCGGCGGCGTCCCGCATCTGGTGGCGCACGTACCGGCGCAGCTCCTTGACCTTGCGGGGCGCGGGCGGGTCGTCCTGGTTGCCGAAGAACTCGCGGGTGAGGCGGCCCGCGCCGAGCGGCAGGGACAGCGCGAAGTCGGGCAGTTTCGAGCGTCCGAAGGCCACTTCGAGGGAGCCGCCGCCGATGTCCAGCATGGCGAGCGGACCGGCCCGCCAGCCCATCCAGCGGCGGGCGGCGAGGAAGGTCAGCTCAGCCTCCACCTCGCCGGGCAGCACGTGCAGGGGCAGTCCGGTGCGGGCGGTGACCGTGCGCAGCACCTCGGCGCGGTTGGGGGCGTCCCTGACGATGGCCGTCGCGAAGGCGAACGGCTCGGTCACGCCCCAGCGCAGGCCCTCGGCGCGGGCCGCCGCCACCGCGTCCACGATCCGGTCGACCTGCTCCTCGGGCACATGGCCGCCGCGGTCGACGTGCTCGGCCAGGCGCAGCGCCCGCTTCGCGGTGTGCACCGGCAACGGAACGGCACCGTCCGTGTCTGCGACGACCAGACGTGCCGTGTTCGAACCGACATCGATCACTCCCCTACGCATTCCTTCCCGGTACCCGGGGATTCCCCCGCCATGCGACGGCCCGTCAGGTACGTGACCGGACGGGCCGTCAATCAGCCAGAAAAGAGGGAAGCGTTGGGGTGTCTCAGTGGGCGGCGGCCGGGATCTTCGCCGTCGTCTTGCGCGTGGGGGCGTCGTCGCTGACCGGCACGTGCAGCCACACCGCCTCGGAGGGGACGCCGCGGTCGTCGACGGCCATCACCATGTACCAGCCGGGCGGCACGAGCGCCGGGTTCTTCGGCAGCGTGACCTCCACACCGTCCTTCGTACGCTCGAAGTCCAGGGCGATGGAGCGCTGTTCGACGTTGGTGACGTGGGTGAAGGCGCCCGGGCGCATCAGCCGGATCCGCTCGATGGACGCCGCGTCCTTGCTGGTGAACTTCGCCTTCTTCCCCAACTCGACGCTGCCGCGCGCCCCGTTGGGGTCCCGCAGCTCGGGCCGCTCGCCGCCCTGGTGCAGATACGGGGGCGTGTAGAGCTCGATGCGCTGCTCGAACGTGGCCAGCTTGGAGTTGGCCTTGTCGGCGAAGAGCGAGTCGGAGCCGAAGGTCATCACCCGCCCGTCCGGGAGCAGCAGCCCGCCGGAGTGGTAGTTGCGGCCCACGAGCGGGGCGGCGGCCGGGTCGAACTTGTTGCTCTTCGGGTCGTAGAGCGCGGCCTTGAGGACGTTGGTGTCGCCCTTGCCGCGGTAGTCGCCGGAGCCGTTGGTGGTGAGCACCTTGTCGTCGGGGAGGATCACGCTCGTGGGGTAGCGGGCCTTCTCGTACAGGTTCGGGCCGTCCACGAAGCGGGGGCTGGCGGCCTTCAGGTCGGCGAGGCGGGTGTGGTCGGTGGCCTTCTCGGACTCGCCGACGCCGCCCCCGCCGAGCACCATGTACTTCTGGTCCTGGGCGGGCGGAAGCAGCACGGACATCGAGGTCTCCAGGACGTCCGGGTCGCTCATGCCGGGCACCTTGGTGAACTTGTTGGTGTCCAGGTCCCACAGACCGGGCTCGCGCCCCTGGTCGTCCGGCCCGTACCCGGCGTTGGAGCCGGTGTAGAACAACCGGCCGTCGTCGGCGAGGAACAGCGCCGGGTAGGTCGGGAAGAAGCGGGACTTGGGGAGGTAGCGCCACTTCTTGGTCTTCGGGTCGTACACCTCGTTCTTGCCCGGCACGACCTGGCCGATCTCGTCGAGCCCGGACACGGAGACGACCTTGCCGTCCTCCAGGGTCGTCAGGGTCGGGTACCAGCGGGCCTCGCCCATCGGGTCGACCTTGATGTACTTCTCGGCGACCGGGTCGAACTCGTAGGCGTCCTTGATGCCTTGGAAGTCCTTCTTGTCGAAGGACAGCTTCTGCGCGATGCCGTAGATGTTCTTCTGCTCGTCGCCCTTGAGCCCGGAGATGCGGTACTGGTCCTGGCTGCCGGTCTGGTACTGCTCGCCCTCCTTCAGCGCCTCCACGTACACGCGCGCGCTGCTCGCCGTGACCTTGGCCTTGCCGGTCTTCGGGTCGGTGGTCTTCTCGGCGCGCGGGACGACGAGGCTCACCTTAGACTCGAAGGTCTTGCCGCTCTCCTGGCCGGTGAAGCGGGTCCCGGCGGGCAGGGTCTTCGGCTTGTCCGGGTTCTCGTTGTAGACGATCATCAGGCCGCCGGCCTTCTTCACGTCGCCCTTGAGCGTCTCGTAGCGCTGGGTGCCGCCCGCCACCAGCAGGTTGCCGTCGGGGAGTTGGGTGTGCCCGGCGCAGAACAGGTCGGCCGGGGTGTCCACGTTCTCGAAGGTGTTCTTCTCCGGGTCCCAGAGCACGGTCCGGAAGGTCTTGGCGTCGAACATCTTCGCGTTGTTGCCCGAGCCCGCGATCAGCAGCACCTTCCCGGTGTGCAGAAGGGCCGCGTGAATGGTGTTGATGCGGTACTGCTCCGGTACATCGACGAGCTTCCACTGACCGTTGGCCGCCTTGTACTCCGGCTGGTCGATCTCGTACGCGTGGTACTGCTCGGAGGCGAAGTCGTAGACCGCCGGTGCGTTGGTCGCGGCCAGCACAAGGACCACTCCGCCGCCCAGCAGGAACCGGGTGGTGCGGCGGCTCGGACGGTATCCCATCGACTCTCCCCACAAAGCACTTACGACAGCGACCCTGATGCCCACCTATGGGCGTTATGCACGATTCGCACTCTATGACGAGTGCAGGCATTAGTCCTGGATGCTCGTAGGGACTTTGGTCCTCGGCCGACCGGGGCCCACTCCTCCCCGAGCCCGGCCCGGCCTGGCCAGATGCTTGCGGTACGGGGCCATCTGGCCACTGGTTCGGCGAGGCTCGCGGGCGCACGATCGAGGCATGAGAGTTCTGTGGATCTTCGCCCACCCCGAACGGCACTCCCTCAACGGCGCCTTGCTCGACGAGGGCCTGCGCACCCTCGACGCGCTCGGCCACGAGCACCGGGTGTCCGACCTGTACGCGATGGGCTGGAAGGCCGTCGTCGACGCGGCGGACTTCGGCGGCGCGGACGCTTCCGGAGACGACTCCGCACGGGAACGGCTCGTCGTCGGGGCCGCGCAGGAACAGGCCTACGAGCAAGGGGAGTTGAGCGCGGACATCCGGGCCGAGCAGGAGAAGCTGGACTGGGCGGACGTCGTGGTGTTCCAGTTCCCGATGTGGTGGTTCGGGCCGCCCGCGATCCTGAAGGGCTGGTTCGACCGCGTCCTCGTCCAGGGCTTCGCCTTCGGCCTCAAGGACGCGTCGGGCACGACCCTGCGGTACGGCGACGGGGGGCTCGCGGGCAAGCGCGCCCTGGTCGTGACGTCGGTCGGGGCGCGTGAGTCGAGCTTCGGGCCGCGCGGCATCCACGGCCCCGTCGACGAGGTGCTGTTCCCGCTGCTGCACGGCACGTTCTGGTACACGGGCATGGCGCCGCTCGCCCCGTTCACCGTCTTCGGCGCCGACCGCATGACCGCCGAGGGCGCCCGCACGGCCGCCGCGTCCCTCGCCGACCGCCTGCGCGGCCTCGCCGACGAGGAGCCGCTGCGCTACCGGCACGAGCAGGGCGGCGACTTCGACGCCGACCTGGTGCTGCGGCCACACGTGGCGCCCGGCCGGGAGGGCGTCGCGGCCCAGCGGGTGGACGCACGGGAGCGGGTGCGGGCCGTGACGGCGTGAGGTGTAAAGCGTGAGAACCCCGGGCTCAACTGGCGTTGCGGAGCGCGCAATTCGAGTTGCGGTACTTGTCCCGGAGGGGGCGCACACGTCACTGTGTCCCCATGGATGGCCTCACACCTCCCCGCCCCCTCGGCCGGCGCCGCTTCCTCGGTGCGCTCTCGGCCGCGGGCGCGCTGGCCACGCTGTCCGGCGCGAGCGCCTCACCCCCGCCCGCGTCCACGTCCACGGACCGGCGCCCCGCCGCCTCCCGCCGCCCGAAGCCCGGCCCCCGGCCACTGCTCATCGGCACGTACACGTCGGCCGAGGGCGGCGGCAAGGGGATCGGCATCGCCTCGTACGACTCGGGCACCGGGAAGATCACCGCAGGGGACACGCTCACCGGGGTCGACGACCCGTCGTACCTGGCGGTCCACCCGGACGGGCACACGTACTACGCGGTCAACGAGGGCGAGCAGGGCGGCGTGACCGCGATCCGCTTCCGGGAGGGCGGGCCGCACCAGGTCATCGGGCGGCGCGACAGCGGCGGCGCCGCGCCCTGCCACCTGTCCGTGCACCCCGACGCCAAGTGGCTACTCAGCGCGAACTACGGCTCGGGGAGCGTCGCCGTCCACCCCGTCGACGCGTCCGGCGCGCTCGGCGAACGCACCGCCCTCGTCACGCACGACGACCCGCCGCCCGGCCCCGGCCAACAGGGCCCGCACGCCCACCAGTTCGTCACCGCCCCGGACGGCGACCACCTGCTCGCCGTCGACCTCGGCACGGACACGGTCTACACGTACCGGCTCGACCCCGCAGCCGGCACCCTCAGCCGCACCGCCCACGTCACGCTCCGGCCCGGCGCGGGGCCGCGGCACCTGACGTTCCACCCGTCGGGGCGGTACGCGTACGTCGCGAACGAGCTGGACAACACGGCGGTGGTCTGCGCGTACGACCCCGAGACCGGGCGGCTGCGGGCGGGCGAGCCGCAGGAGACCGGCACGGGGCCCGGCACGAGCTACCCGGCACAGTTCGCGGTGACGCCGGACGGCGCGTACGCCTACCTCGCCAACCGCGGCCACAACAGCCTCAGCCGCTACGCGATCGAGTCGGACGGCGCCCGACTCCGCCTCCTCGACACGGTCCCCGTCGGCGGCGACTTCCCCCGCCACATCGCCCTCTCCCCCGACGGCGCCCTCCTCTTCGCCTCGAACCAGCGGTCGAGCACGGTGACGACGTTCGCGGTCGACCCGGCCGACGGCGCCCTGCGGCGGACCGGCGAGCCCTACGCCTCTCCGACGGCGGTGTGCGCGCTGCCGCTGTGAGCCGCCGACGGCCCGGTCACCTCTCGCGACAGCACCCTCGGGCAGTCGTTTCCGGCCGTTCGCGGGGCGGCTTCCGGCCGGGGCGCGGGCGGGGTCGGCGGTCTGCCTGGAGCGGGGTGCGTACGGAGCGTTACTTGCTTCGGGCAAACGGCTATTTTCGGCCTCAACTCGCGCTGCCCCGGGCATAGTTCGAGTGGGCGCGCAACCGCGTAAACCGCCCGGCAAACCACCCGAAAACACCCATCACGCACGGCGGGACACCGGCATATGCCGAGAGCACCACCGGATCGTGTGTTGCCAAATCCCTTACGGGGCATGGCTGCCTGTGCAACAGTCGTAACCGGCTCTTCCGTCAGCCTTGGTCGCACCGCGCCTGCATCGGAGTACGTCATGCCGTCCCATCTGTTTGCGGACCGCCCCGCACCCCAGCCGCCCGAGCGCGGCACGGTCGACGCGCTCATCTCGCAGACCCAGCGACTGCGCGGTGACGTCGACGCCGTACGCCGCGACGCCGGGCACGACGACACGCATCCGCAGGGCCGCTGGCAGCGCGCCCTCTGCGAACTCGCCGTGACCCAACTCGACGACCTGAACGCCCACTTGGGCCAGCTCCGCGCCGGCATCCCCGTCGACTCCCCGGAGGACGAGGACCTCGCGTACGAGCAGGCGCCACTGCGGGCCGACGCGCCCCGCGGCTCCCTGCTCAGCCGGGTCGGCAGCGCCGAGTGGAACCTGCTGACGGACGAGGTGACCTGGTCCGGCGAGCTCTACGCCATATTCGGCTGGGATCAGACCAAGCAGCCGCTGACGCTCGACGAACTCCCCGCCCTCGTCCACGAGAACGACCAGGCGCTGCTCACCACGATGGTGACGGACTGCCTCGTCGACGGCCGGCCCATCGACGGCGAGTTCCGCATCATCCGCCCCGACGGCGAGGTCCGCACGGTCCACATGATGGGCGAGCCCGTCCTCGACTCGGACGGCATGACCGCCTCGATGTGGGCGGTCCTGCGGGACGTGAGCGAGCTGCGCCGCAGCGAGCTCGCCGTCCGCGAGACCGGGGAGTCGCTGCAGCGCCAGCAGCAGCTCGCCCAGACCGAACACCGTGTCGCCGTGGAACTGCAGGAGGCCGTCCTGCCGCCCTGGCGCGGCTCGCTCCGCTTCCAGGACGGCGGCCCCGCCTCCCTGGACCTGGCGGCGCACTATCTGCCGTCCTCGTCCAGCGCCCTGATCGGCGGCGACTGGTACGACGCGATGCAACTCCCGGACGGCGACGCCCTGTTGAGCGTCGGCGACCTCACCGGGCACGGCGTCGCCGTCACCTCCGGCATGGCGATGCTGCTCGGCGCGCTGCGCGGCATGGCCGTCGCCGGTTCCCAGCCCGGACCGCTGCTCGGCCACCTCAACCAGATGCTGGACGTGTCCGTGCAGCCCGCCCTGGGCAGCGCCGTCTGCTGCCGCTACAACCCGGTGCGCCGCACCCTGACATGGGCGCAGGCCGGACACCCCGCCCCCCTGCTGTTCCGCGAAGGGACGGGGCGTGCGCTGACGCGGCCGGACGGCGTGCTCCTTGGCGCCACCACGAACGCCGCGTACGAGCAGGCCGAGGAGCGCCTGGAGACCGGCGACCTGCTGGTGCTGCACACCGACGGCCTGGTGTCCGGGCGCGACGGCACGGCCACGGAGCGGCTCCTGGACCTCGCCCCCCGGTTCGCCGGGGCGCGCGGAGCGCAGGACTGCGTACGCACGGTCGTCGAGGAGTTCGGCCAGACCGAGCGCGAGGACGACGCGTGCGTACTGATCGCGAGGATCGGAACGCCCTGACCTGAGAGGCCGGCGGAGCCGCCTCTCAGGGGCGCGGGGAACTGCGCGAGGACGGACCACCGGCCTGAGCCCCGGCGACGAACCACCACCCGGCAGACGAGCCCCCGCAGTCGGTGTGTGCGAGAGCCCTCACGCCCTCACGTTCTTGCCCTTCGCCTTCGACGGGGCCTTCGGCATGGCGAGTTCGATCTCCTCGCGCAGGTCCTGGATCTTCGGGTACGAGGCATACTGGCCGGTGAGCCGGTACATCTCCCGCAGCCGGTCCCAGGTGCGGTGCGAGGAGGTCTCGCCCATGGACACCAGGGCCAGGCGTGCGTACCGGTCGGCCTGCTCCGGGTCGTCCGCGATGAAGCAGGCGGAGGCCAGCGAGATGTAGTCGAAGATCTTCGACCGCTGCCGGCCGCCGACGCGGAGCTCCAGGGCCTCCTTGGCGTGCCGTTGGGCGACGCCGGACGCGCTCGGGTCGTGCTCGGCGAGCGTGCGGTACGCGAGGGCCTGCATGCCGTGCATGTCCGCCTCGTCGAACATCTGCATCCAACTCGGCGGCGGCACATCGCCCTTGTCGGAGACGAACAGTTCCTCGGCCTCGCCGAGGGTGCGCCGCATCGCCTGGCCCTTACCCATGGCAGCCTGCGCCCAGGCCTCGATGGTGTGCAGCATCGCCTGCGTACGCGGCAGCACTTCGTCGCCCGAGCCGGACTTGGCGAGCTTCATCAGGTCGAGGGCGTCGTCGGGCCGGCCGAGGTGCACCATCTGGCGGGCGCCCCGGGAGAGCGCCTCGGCGGCGCGCGGCCGGTCGCCGCCCTCGCGGGCCGCGTGCGCGGCGATGACGAAGTACTTCTGGGCGGTGGGCTCCAGGCCGACGTCGTGCGACATCCAGCCCGCGAGGACCGCGAGGTTGGCGGCGACGCCCCAGAGGCGGCGCTGGAGGTGGTCGGGGTGCCGGTAGGCGAGCATGCCGCCCACTTCGTTCAACTGGCCCACCACGGCCTTGCGTTGCAGTCCGCCGCCCCGGGACGCGTCCCAGGCGCGGAACACCTCCACCGAACGCTCCAGTTCCTCGATCTCCTGCGACCCGATGGGGGCGGCCTCGTACCGGTCGTACCCAGCGGGGTCGGCGTGCAGGGGGTCGTGGTTGCGGGGAGCGTCGGCGGACAGGGCCGGGTCGGTGTGCAGCCAGTCGTGCATGGCGCTGCTGAGTGCGGATCCCGCGGCGAGCGCGGCGCCCGCGCCCACCAAGCCGCGTCGGTTGAGCATGAGGTCCATTCCCGTGAATTCGGTGAGGACCGCAGCAGTCCGCTCGGGCGCCCAGGGCAGTCCGTCGGGGTTGTCCAACTGCCCCTTGCTCTGCCTCTTTCCCGTACGCCCGTGCCGGACCAGACCTAGGTCCTCGATGGTCACGACACGGCCGAGTCGCTCGGTGAACAGGGCCGCAAGGACCCGCGGCACGGGATCGCGCGGGATCTCTCCCATGTCGATCCAGCGCCGCACCCGCGAGGTGTCGGTCGCCAGCTGCGGATGGCCCATGGCCGCCGCCTGCCGGTTCACGAGTCTCGCCAGTTCGCCCTTGGACCAGCCGGCCAGGCCGAACAGGTCTTGCAGGCGAGTGTTGGGTTCGCTGCTCACGTCAAGCCCCCAGGTTCTCGGCTGAGTTGACAGTAACCGCCTGTCATCTGCGGTGCGACTATTCGCCAGGGTTCGCCAGGGTGCGCTACGTGGTGTGCCAAGGGCCGGTAGGTGTCAGGTAGATATGCGCCACCCCGGCCCGGGGTCCGCACCGCACTCCCCAGGGTGCGACCGGGCGGCCGGGTCGGGTGGCGCATGTGACTCGTCGGCACACGAAGGGATCTGTCTCTCCCATGTACGCAGCATCGTCCTCCGTGTCCGCTCCGCCCCGGCCGCAGGCCCACCGTCAGGGCAGCGGCCCGTACTTGGCACCGTCCCGGCAGGCGGTCCCCGCCATAGGCGGCCGGATGCGGCGCCCCGCCCCCGGCACGCCACCCGTGAGCGGCAGACTCGATCTGTCCGGCGCCCAGGGCGCCCAGTTGCGTACCGCCATCGCGTCGGTGCTGCGGATCTGCCCCGAGTTCAACCCGGTGCAGGTGCTGCGGCGCAGCGGACGCTCCGTGCTCCTAGTCGGCACGACCGGGCGCTCAACCGCGGTCGCCAAGTGCTTACTGGACCACTCCCCCGCGTGGTCGGAGCGGCTCCAGCACGAAATAGCGTCATACCGCGCGTTCGTCCGGCACCGTCCGCCGGTACGAGCCCCGCGGCTCATCGCCGCCGACCCCGTGGGCGGCACGCTGGTGATCGAGCGGATGCCAGGACGGGTCGCGGCAGCGCAACGGCACCCCGTGGAGGCGCCGCCGCGCGCCGACATCCGGGCCGCGCTCGGCGCGATCTGCCGGCTCAACGCCTGGCGGCCGCCGGCCGGAATGTTCGACGCCCCGCTCGACTACGGCTCGCGGATCTCCCGCTACCACGAGCTGGGCCTGCTCACCGACCGGGACCTGGGCGACCTGCAGAAGCTGCTGCACGGCATCGCGCACTCCGCGGGCCCCAGCGGCATGGGCCAGTTCTGCCACGGCGACGCCCTGCTGCAGAACGTCCTGCTCTCCCCGGCAGGACCCGTCCTGGTCGACTGGGAGCACGCGGGCTGGTACCTGCCGGGGTACGACCTGGCGACGCTCTGGTCCTGCCTCGGCGACGCCCCCGTGGCGCGACGCCAGATCAGCCAACTCGCCCAGTCCGCGGGGCCGGCGGCACGCGACGCCTTCCTGGTGAACCTGATGTTGGTCCTCACCCGGGAGATCCGTACGTACGAGACGGCCGTGCAGCGCGCCATGACCGAGGCCCCCGCGGCTGCCTCTCCGGCGGCTGGTCCGGCCCAGGCGGGCGGCGCACCGTCCGGTGAGGAGCAGCGGCTGCTGCTGCGGCGGCTGCACGATGACGTCGCGCTTGCGCGTCGGGCGGTTCGGGCGGCGGTGGGGACTCGCTGAGGGTGCCTGCGGCGCGGGTCGGTCGGGGGTCGGGGCTCAGCCCCGGCCCCCCCTTGCCGTTGCGGCGCGCCACGCTCGGGGCTCACCGGGTCCTGCCGCCGTCGTGGGCTGTTGGGGCCTTCGCCCCAGCCCCCGGTCGCGGGCCCTACCGCCATCGCTCGACTGCAGCGCCGTCGTGGCTCGTCGCGCAGTTCCCCGCGCCCCTGACGGGGCACTCCCCGCCGTCCGTCGACTGC